>CAZTRC010000045.1:0-1541 GCA_964615845.1 uncultured Candidatus Saccharibacteria bacterium | reverse complement strand
TTGCAAGGTTGCGCACGTTCAGTGGGAAGAAGGAAAGTTTCTTGAGGGTTTGAAAGAATGTGACATCGGTATCGCGCCATCGGCCATTCCGGCACCGAAACTTTTTGCTCGTCCGCTTCAGAGCTTTGTCTATAATCCAGTGAGCTACAATCAGAATGATTATCTCGTACGCTTCAAGATGTCCAACAATCCTGGTAGGCTTTATGTCTTCTCCGAGCTTAGTATCCCGGTCGTGACGGACTTCACGCCATCGGCCTCTCAAATGATCCAGGACGGACATTCCGGCGCGCTTGTCGGTACAAAAGAAGGTTGGAAGAAAGCCTTGGAAGAATTGATTGAAAGTGCCGAAAAGAGAAACATGTACGCTAAAAATCTAAAGAACTTCATTTCCGATAATCATTCGGTCGAAAAGAACTTCGAGAAATTTATGAGCCTTCTCCAAAATTTAAATGCAAAATAATACCGATCTCTACGAATCGGATGAGGTAGTAGCGAAGTATGCGGCGAATACGACACGAGTTCGGAGTCTTAACAATCCAGAAAAATATCTGATTGATAGGTACGACATAAAGAACAAGAACGTCTTAGTCGTCGGCGGGGGAGCAGGACGCGTGCCGGCGAACCTCTTACTTTATGGAAATAAAGTTTTAAGTATTTATCGGTCTAAAAAACTGACGGAAGCCGCCAAGAATAATTTTCCGAATGCGAAATTTACTGATCTGGAATTTAGAGAAGGCGACGCGTCAAATTTATCTAGTATTCCTGATGCGAGTTTTGACGTCGTACTATTTCCGATGAATTCGATTGACTACATCGACACCAAAGAAATGAGAGACAAAGCGCTTCGAGAAGCCACGGCGAAATTAAAGTCGGGCGGCATCTTAGCGTTCTCGTCGCACAACAAACTTGGCTACTTCTTCTCGCCGAAAATTCGAATGAACGATAGAACCCTCAAATCCTTTGTCGGTGATTATCGATTCACTCAAGAATCTGTGATCGGTGGGGGAAATATATTCAAAGGCAATCCTGATTTTGTCATTAAAGACACGGAAAAATTGATTGGTGTCAAATATCTTGGCTTTCTCGTTGACTCCCGGAATAAACTCGAACGATTTTTATCCCGACACCTCTGCGTCTCGAAATTCTATTTTCCGTATCTTCTCTATATCTTTAAGAAGTAGACAGGGCTTGATTTTTCCCTAGAAACAGGTAGATTGTAAAGCATGAACATCTTGGCCATCGGAGCCCATTTGGACGACATCGAACTCGCTTGCGGGGGTATTTTGGCCAAGGCCATAAAAGAAGGTCATAAGGTCAAGATGGTCGTTATGACTGATTCTTCCTATAAAAATTTTGACGGCACAGTGTTGCGAACTGTCGACGAGGCCATGACAGAGGGGCGAGCTGCTGCAGCAAAGCTCGGCGTTACAGATCTTGTCGTTCTTGATTTCCCGAACAAAAATGTTCCATACAATGGTTCAACCGTTGAATCTCTAGACGCGATCATGTCGGAATTCAAACCGGATTACATTTTTACTCAC
>CAZTRC010000044.1:0-1542 GCA_964615845.1 uncultured Candidatus Saccharibacteria bacterium | reverse complement strand
GGGGATTTTTTGATGGGGTGTATTTAGATGAAATAAAATTTCGCTGCGTCGGATTTGTTGCGGACGCCGATGTCATAGATAAGACCATCCTTTTCTGCGGTGTAATGATATGATGTCGCATCTTCATTTGTAAACGAGAAGACTTTGAATGTCGTGCCGTTGATTGTCTCATCTGCGAGAGCCGTTCCAGACTCGGTCATTTTGTTGAAATCAGATTCATTGCTCCAGATATAGACGGCCATGGTGTTCGGTACGCGCTTTTGCTCTTCGATAGCAGACTGATCACCGACGCCGAAAGTGAAAATCGCATACAGAGATAGTGGTGTTTCGGTTTTTTGGGTCGCAACAAGACCAGGGAGTTTTACGGCGAAATCAAATTCAGAGTTGGTATATGAATAAGTTTTTTCTTCTGTGGGCTTCGGCTGCGAACTCGGGTTTGTCGGCGCGCCATTTGTCGGATTTTCGACTGTGGTTTCGACGACCGAATTTTCAGGCGTTTCGATTGGAGCCTCCGCTTTCTTTTTGCTTATAATCAAAAATGCCACAACTAAAACAACGACAATTCCGATAGCAATGTAAGTATTTTTCATATGGGTTTATTATAGCAAATCAGATTTTACGACTCTCAAACCACGCGACCGTCCTCTTGAGACCCTCCTCGAATTTTACTTTTGGCTTATATCCAAGCATCTTCTTCGCCTTCGAAAGATCGGCGAGCGTGTGCTTCACGTCTCCAAGCCGGCCAGGCCTCTTTTCTAAAACGAGCTTCTTGCCCGTATGTTTTTCGATCAATGATTTTATCTCTTTGACACTACGGCGCTCGCCGTGGGCGACATTGCAGGCCTCGCCGCCAAAGTTTTTGCTCGATTTCATCGCCAGCATGTTGGCCAGGACGACATTGTCGATATAACAAAAGTCTCGTGTCTGACTGCCGTCGCCTTCGATAAATGGTTTTGATTTTTTCGGGAAATATAGATTTTCAAGCCAAGCTGAAATGACGGTCGAGTATGGCGAGTCTCCATACTGACCCGGGCCGTAGACATTGAAGTATCGTAGGCACACGGTGTCGAGCTCAAAGAGGTTACTAAAGACCTGACAGAACGGCTCGCCGATGTATTTTTGGATGGCGTAGGGAGATTTTGGGTTTGGAGCATTTTCGGATTCTTTGGTCGGGAGCTTTTTGGCTCCGCCATAGAGTGCAGACGAAGAGGAGTAAATAAATCTCTTCACTTTATGATTTTTGGCTTGTTCGAGGAGATTGACTGTGCCGATGATATTGGCTTCGCTCGTCAACGCTGGATGTTCGACTGAATACGACACGCGCGGTAGAGCAGCGAAATGAAAGACGTATTCGGGCTTGTGTTTGTTGAAAATGTTTTTGAGAAGCTTGGCGTCGAGGATAGAGCCTTGGTAGAAAGTAATGGATTTGGATATGGCGGATTTCTTGCCGGTCGAAAAATCATCAATCCCGACGATTGCAGTTTCTGGGAATTCTTCTTGGAATTGTTTAACAAAATTACTACCAATAAATCCGGCACAGCC
>CAZTRC010000043.1:568-1565 GCA_964615845.1 uncultured Candidatus Saccharibacteria bacterium | reverse complement strand
TTCATTGTTCGTGGTGTCGTATGCAAAAGTTTGGTCGCCATCAGCATCATCAAAAGTAAGTATTGTGCCTTGCGTACCATCGAAAGCCGCGCCCGAAGCGACGTTACCGACGGCTGATATGTCGCCAGAACCCCCAGCCGCAGTGGAACAATCCCAGGTGTCCGTAGCTTCAACCCATGCCAAGACTTGCCCATCGGCACAGCCTTGGAGAAGCCCAATACCGTCGCTTCGGACGATGAGACCTGAGCCGGTCGAGGTACCCGTTCCACCATCTGCTGCGGTTGTGAGTGTTAGAGCATCCGCATCAAGAAAACCTGTTGCAAGTGTAAGCGCGACGTTTGATGAACCCGACTGAAGCGCCCCGGCCGCGTCAAATGCGCCAGCTATAGAAAGAGCGCCGCCAGAAGTTATGGCATTTGAAGATGAAAAGAATTGTAGTGCACCTGTCGCGCCAGCGCCCTGGAGAGTCAAAGTGTTCGAGCCAGATGCCGCGATTTCCGGATTCACTCCACCGAGGATTAGATCGTCAGAAGTGAGTGCCACGACGTCGTTGCCGTCAGCTGACTGCGAGGCGCTGAACCCACCGACAGTCGAAGCGTTGACTGCGAAACCAGAAGAATTTATTCTCTGGCGAGGTGAGAGATTTTCAAAAGTGACACCGACGCATGAGCTCGCGACCTGTGCCGCAACTTCAGTGTTTAAATAAACTGAATCATTGTCTTGGAAATTGTAATCTAAAACATCGCCGCCCGCTCCCGTGTCGCCAATGCCCACATTAAAGACGCCGGATTTGACTTGGGACGTCATGGTCGAAGGTGTACCCGCTGGCCAGAGTTTTACATCGCCGCCGCCGACCGTCGCATCATCATAAAATGAAAATCGAAAACAATAATTCGTACCTGATGATCCTCCGAGAAGATTGCCCGAAGAATCTAAAAGCCTACCCTGGTGACTGATGATTTCCGGTACGCCGGGAGCAGCGAAAACGACCAGACTT
>CAZTRC010000043.1:0-558 GCA_964615845.1 uncultured Candidatus Saccharibacteria bacterium | reverse complement strand
AAGCAAAAAGAAGAACAAGCAAAAAAAGCTTCTTCATCACAAAATGAATATTCTGTCGTATTTTGGGAACTCTCACCCTTATATTTTACAATGAAAAAGCCTTGTCAGCCAGGTCAAATCTTATAGGAATGTTAATAAATGTAGGGATATTTATTGACCCGATTGAACTTCGCCTTGGCCAGACGAAACGACGTCCGCTTTGAAGAAATTTTTCGATTTTATACTCTTCCAAACACTTTCGAGCTCTCTGTTTTTTAAGATTTTTAAAATAACGATTCCGGCCGCAATTCCAAGCACGCCCGATATTAGCCCTTGGCCGAAAATCCCCCAGAAAGTATTGATATCGAAGACATTGTCGAAAATATTTAATCCGATATAAGCGACGTAACCCATAAAAAATGAACCGGCAAAAATTTCTAGGAATGATTTCCAAAGAAATGCATCTTTTACTTTAAAATCTCGGCGGAAGAAACTCCATAGAAGCAGGGTGTTTAAAATCGAGCCGATAGAGAACGCAAGCGGAAGCATGACGATTTCGGTATTCGGTAAATCTTCGAT
>CAZTRC010000042.1:0-1752 GCA_964615845.1 uncultured Candidatus Saccharibacteria bacterium | reverse complement strand
TCAATGTGGTCAAAAAAGGGGAGAAGGTTATCATGATTGTCCAGGAAGAGCCGGTCGCGCCCGAGGATCGCGCCGGCAAGGACGGTTTTTGGCAATTCCTGAAGAATATTTTCACCAAAGATTAGGATTCTGAGAGAGTGTGATATAATAGCCAGACATTAGTAATAATTTTCGAAATATATGAAAGACGTTTCAATTTACACCACGCCGACCTGCCACTTCTGCCAGATGGCCAAAGAATTTTTCAAGGCAAACAATGTCGCTTACACCGAACACAATGTCGCTGAGAACGAAGAAGAGCGCGCGGCCATGATCGAGAAATCCGGTCAGATGGGCGTACCGGTCATCTTCATCGGACCCGACATGATTATCGGCTTCAACGAGCCGAAGATTCGCCAACTCCTCGGGATTTAATCAATCAAAAAACGCCCTAGGGCGTTTTTTGATTTTCTGATAGTATTTTTCCATTGCCCCCGTAGTTCAATGGATAGAACAGCTCCGTCCTAAGGAGTAGATGTACGTTCGATTCGCGCCGGGGGCACACAATATGGACGAAGTACAAAATAAAAATACGCCGAAAAAATTTGTCTATTTTGACGGTACTTGTCCGATGTGTAGTGTCGTCGCTACAAAACTCAAAGGCTCATCTCAAACAAGTAAATTTGATACTCAGGATATGAATACGGCCGCTCTCCCCTCTGGTGTCACCAAAGAAGCGGTGGAGAAAGAAATTCATGTTGTGGGCACTGACGGTAAAATTTATAGAAACGCTGAAGCGATCCTAATGATTCTAGAAGAATATCCCCATTGGAAATTTTTGGCCAAACTCGGCCGATTGCCAATTCTGAAACAATTGCTCCAACTTGGTTATAAATTTGTTGCGAGCAATCGGCATTTTATATTTGGTTCTTTGAGCCGGATTTACTGGATGAAGATTGTGTTGGCCGCTGGTCTTATCGCCGGACTCTTGCTTTCCATTCGGCTTTGGACAGGGGAAAGACTTTTCCCGCTGGTTTCAATGTTTAAAGGCTTTCCAGTGCTTTCTCGCGCACTAGAAGCAGGATTATTTGTCCTACTGCTCACCCTTCTTATTTTAACCATATTTGGAGCCAAGCCACGCAAATTTATTTGGCCGGCTTTGGGCGTCAGTCTAGTATTTATTGTTTTCGATCAGATGCGTTTGCAGCCGTGGTTTTTCCAATATTTTTTCATGTTTTTGGCTCTCGGGGTTTTTTCTTGGAAGCACACAGACACTGAAGGATTTTCAAAAATTATGAACATCCTGCGTCTTATTGTCGTCAGTATTTATTTTTACAGCGGTCTACAAAAACTCAATTTGGTTTTTGTAAGCGATATCTTTCCATGGATAATGGAG
The DNA here is from genome assembly GCA_964615845.1 of uncultured Candidatus Saccharibacteria bacterium. Classification (GTDB taxonomy): domain Bacteria; phylum Patescibacteriota; class Minisyncoccia; order Phycocordibacterales; family CSBR16-119; genus CAYRQF01. Next base: position 377 of record CAZTRC010000042.1, on the reverse strand, counting down.
CCTGTGATGGGAATTTTGCCCGACACGCTGCAAAATTTGTCGTCCCCAATTGGTTTTCTTGCTCCTTTTATTGAAATGGGCATTGCCGTCTGCCTTTTGTCCCGAAGATGGAGAAAGCTCGGTGTGATTTTGGCACTGCTTATGTGGACTTTCTTATTATTCGTCCTTGGACCCTTGGGACATAATTGGAACAGTGTCGTCTGGCCTTGGAATATTGCCATGGCCGCGTTCACCATGATTTTATTTTGGCGCACTCAGAACTTTGCCCAGCGAGATGTTCTCTGGCCAAAAAATTTTCTGTTCCATCGATTCATATTTATTTTATTCGCATTTTTACCAGTACTCAGCTTCTTTAATTTGTGGGATTCGTATCTTTC
>CAZTRC010000041.1:0-2184 GCA_964615845.1 uncultured Candidatus Saccharibacteria bacterium | reverse complement strand
GTGATTCCATATTGTGGGCTTCCATAAATGACCTAATAATGATGACCTTTGGTCTGGTCCTTAGAGTACCATGGGGTTTAAAGGATAAAACCAGAGGAGTGAATAACAACAAGACAAAAATGAAAGCCGCCCAAGGGCGGTTTCATTTTGAATCTATGACCTCATCGGGATTTGAACCCGAGTTTCAGCCGTGAAAGGGCCGCGTCCTGGACCAGGCTAGACGATGAGGCCAGCCCGCAGAATATAGCATTTTTAGGATATTCTGGCAAAATACCCGTACCATGAATCGCATCTCAATTAATGACCCAGAAAGCCTCCAGAAGGCCGTTGCAGTGCTCCGTGCCGGGGGTGTGATCGTCTATCCAACCGATACTGCCTATGGGCTTGGGGCTGATGCGACGAATGCTGATGCTGTCGAAAAAGTATTTGCCATAAAGAATCGCTCTGAGAATCCAATCCCGGTCATCGTTGCCGATATCGAGCAAGCCAAGAATCATGTCTTCTTTTCTACGGCGGGTCAAAAGCTCGCAGAAGCCTATTGGCCTGGTGCACTGACGCTCGTGCTCACTGCTTCTGACCCTGCCCTCGCACATATCATACGAGCCGAAACGACCATCGGTGTCCGTGTCCCAGGAATTGAATGGTGTCGTCAGGTTGCTCACGAATTGGGAAAACCGTTCACGAGTACGAGTGCAAATACCGCCGGCTCCCCTGCGGAATATTCTCTTGAGGGAGCTTATGCGAGCTTGGGTGAGAACGCTGCTCTCGTGGACCTATGGATCGATGGAGGAACACTCGATGGGGGCCCAGTCTCGACGGTAGTGCTTGCTTCTGAGGATCCTGTCATCATAAAGCGCGAAGGAGCTGTCTCTGGAGCAGATATCAAAAAAGTGTTAGAATGAGCCGTTAATTGATGGAGATATGGCTGAGTGGTTGAAGGCACCGGTTTCGAAAACCGGCATCTGGGAAACCGGATCAGAGGTTCGAATCCTCTTATCTCCGCCAAAATTGAAAATCGGAGTCAAAAGTCAAATAATCTATGAAACCGCATTTACTGCTGGTCCATTCATTTCCTACAAATAGCGTCTTACTTCATGGATTAGAAGAATTTCTTTCTGACTTTTTTACAGTACATTTTGTAGATCTTCCAGGTTTTCACAAGAATAATCCACCCTTTGTTGGAGATATAACTCTAAAAAAGTTTTCAAATTATTTTGACGAAAAAATTGCAGAATTGGATGTCGATGAATATATTGTTGCAGGAGTTTCTTTTGGTTTTCTTGTTATCAACAATGCAAGATTAGACAAGAGGTGCAAAGCCGTAGTGGCTATGGAGCCATTCGTAAACACAACATGTTTAAACATTCCTTTTTGGAGACAAAAAAAATACATTGCTATTTCTGGACTACTTAAATTAGTACATTTCCTTCATCTAGAAAAACGTATATGGGCGTCAAATTGGTTCAATGAATATTTACAAAAAGAGTCTGACTATCCAAAAGAAAGAGTAGACACAATAATTAAACATATTGATCCCCGTACCTTTTTTGCCGTTACAAATTTAGTAATGCATTATCAGAAAAACCCAAAGTTCCACAATCTTCCATATTTTTTGATAGGAAATTTTGCTGATAAGACTATTAATTTTGATCGCACGGTAGAAATCTTTATAAAAAATTTACACGAATTACATATTGCGTCTGAACCGATTGACCACTACCCGAAAGATTTAACAAAGAGTTATTTTAAAACTCGAATACCCGGTGAACATATACAACGAATGTTGGCGTGTATTGAGGGTGGGGAAAATTTTTAAATAAGATTGTAAAAACACATCGTGAGAAAATTGGAGAATTTTCATAAAATATTAGGGCTTCTTTTCATCATTACCGGAGTAGTTTTTTGGATAACCCCAATTCCCGGTACTACTTTATTGATTATATTAGGTTTTGTTTGGTTGGCAGGCAAAAACAAAACTTTATTTTTCTTAAAAGAAGTTCTAGGAAAGAAGGTATTCAAACTTTTAAAGGTAGAACGAGTTGTGAAAAAAATATAAGTAAAAACAATTTGGCGAATCCGTTCCTCTCGCCGAGTCCTGCGGGGCTGGCCAACAGGCCAGAACCCGTGACCAAATCCCGATGAGGTCACCACTTCGCTCGATACATCGAGCTCCGCGGTGCAGAT
>CAZTRC010000040.1:0-2464 GCA_964615845.1 uncultured Candidatus Saccharibacteria bacterium | reverse complement strand
AGCTCAAGTTCTGGAAGTCTAGAAAATGCTTCAATGACAAGCGGTAAGCCTTTCATGATGTTACCGTTACCGCCAAAGTAGAGGAATTTTTTCTGATTCTTTTTTGAAATTTCTTCGGGCGTTGTTCGCAGTCCCTCGTAACTCGAAAGCCACACACGCTCGATTTGTTTGCCAAATTTTTTGTATCCTTCGATTCCCCAATCATTGCAACATGTAATGATGGCCTCGGTGTGTTTCATTGATTCCGTAATATCAACATCGTGAATCATGCGGCGATAGACTATTTTATTCCCCGGGAAACGCTCGAGAAATTCATCATGACGTTTCTTGGTTATGATATTTGAAAGATCCGGCTCTGGTCCCATGGCGTAGAGAATTCTTACGGCACTCGAAAGTTTCTTCGCAATATCAACAAAATGTTTCCCCGAATCTCCCGCACCAAGCCCAATAAACAAATCATACTCATCGCGAAGTTTTTCTACATCAGCAAGTGTCGCGGTTCGATCAATAACATCAACGACAAATCCAAGTTCGTTCAAGACCTTCGCCATCTGATAACTTTCCCAATTGTTCGGATGTGACAAATCACTCAAGAAACCTTTGAGGAAAAATTCTTCGGTTTTGTAATACAGAAGAGCCCGACCGCGCTTTCCCTGGAGAAATCGATCAAAGCCGCGAACAAATTTTCGCCGCGCTATTTTATAAAGAATTCTTTTAAAAAGTTTCTGCATTAGCTATAGATAAGATCCTTCAATTCTTCGGCAGTAAACGATTCGGCATTTTTAGTCGAGAATGCCTCTGGCGGATTTGCGTTCGCCTGACCCGGACGCACAACATAGTAATCGCCTTCTTCGAATGTGAAGTAACGTTCACTCTCACCGATGAGATCTTCGTCTATTTTCTCACCTGGCGAGATACCGACTATTTCAAACGAGTCACGTTTGAAAATAGTTTTGAGGATATCGAAAATGCTTGCCGCTTTCATTTTCGGGATGAAAATTTCGCTACCAACGGATTTTTCAATCGCATCTGTTACGACTTTCACCGCATCAGTTAGTTTAAAAAAATATCTCTTCATGTCGGCATGGTGAAGTTTGACTTCAATTTCTGGATGCTCTTTCCAGAACGTGATAAGTGATCCATGCGAATCGATGATATTTCCAAATCGCGTGCAAGCAAAAGTCGTATCAGAATTTTTATCGGCCTCGACAAACAATCGCTCCATAATGTATTTGGTCATGCCGTAAGCATTAGACGGAGATGCGGCTTTATCAGTCGAGATGCCAATCGCTTTCTTCACACTCGGAGTTGCAATGACTGCTTCGATAAAAGACTTCGAGCCGATAATGTTATTTAAATATCCTTGGGTCGGCTGTTCTTCGACCATGATCAGGTCTTTCATGGCTGCAGCGTGAATGGCGATATCACAACCACGAAGGGCATATTTCAAAGTTTCTGTGTCGCGCACATCACCAATGCGAAATTCCAAATTCGAGTTAGCAAACTCTTTTTTCATTTCATATTGTCGTTCTTCGTTTCGGCTATAGATGACGACTTGATTGTCACGCCCAAGCTCTCGCGCCAAAGCCTTGCCGAGTGATCCGGTCCCACCAGTAATTAGGATTTTCTTGTCTTTGATCATGAGATTTTGCTAGTTATAAAGCTTCTCTATATTACTAATTTCAGGCGTTTTCGCAACAAAGTTTTTGATCGCTTTCGCCCCCTCCTCTTTCGAGAGGAGTGTGCCGAGTCCATCACAGACGCCGAAGACGCGTATCGGATTTTCTACGTCGTCAACCAAAATATCTCCCTTCCCGCCAAGCGTACCGGGTGTAATCAAGGAGAAGTCACCCAAATTTTTCATGCGAGGTTTCTCAAGGATTTCTCTTTGGAAAAGAAAGTTCTCGACCATACCGGTATAGCCACCGAGACTCGAAAGAGACAAGACTTCGATTCCTCGAGCCCGGGCAGTCGCTAGAGCTTCTGGCACAACCGTCCGATTTCCGGCGTCGATTATTTTCCCGCCCTCTTTCATGGCTTCTGCAATATTTTTATCAATGATCGGAATTCCCGGCGTACAGCCAATGACAAGGTCAGCGTCCTTTGCGCCTTCTAAAATATTTTCTGAAGCAAGAATTAGACTTTTGCTTCGCTTCACAAGATTTAAGCCTTCGATAATAGTTTTCGTCTTTTCCAAATCTTTATCAAAAAGAAAAACTTCCGCCCCACGCTCGCAAAGTTTCAAGGAAATTTTCGAACCAATATTTCCAGCACCAAGAATCAAAACTTTTTTATCAGAGAGCGAACCAAGTAAAAGCGCCACGAACATATCGAGAGATTCGACGGTAAAATCATTTGGTTTGTAAACCAAGAATTTGCTCTTTTTTATTTTCGGTAGGATCATAGACTCCAAATTCCCTGCCTCGTTTTTTACTTCGGGATCGATCATGAAATAATCGGCAAC
>CAZTRC010000039.1:0-2779 GCA_964615845.1 uncultured Candidatus Saccharibacteria bacterium | reverse complement strand
GGATGATCTATCGCAAACATAAAAACAACAAGATCGAGTGGATTGATATTACTAAGCGCTCCGAAAAAACTTACCGAAATTTCTAATATGCAAACAATCCTCATTCTCGACAACATTCGTAGCACCCACAACGTGGGCTCTATCTTCCGCACGGCAGATGCGGCGGGGATTTCGAAATTATATTTGGTCGGGACGACGCCTTGCCCGATAGACAGATTTGGCCGCGAGCAATCCGATATCGCCAAAACGGCTTTGGGAGCGGAGAAGACAATACCATGGGAATACGCCGAGAGCACGCTCGAAATTCTCGCCAAGTATCCAGAGCATTTCTCCATCGCTTTGGAGCAGTCCGAGAATTCCAAAGATTACAAAACTCTCGAAGCCAAAGAAAAAAATATAGTTGTTCTCGGTCCGGAAGTCACGGGTCTCCCTCCAGAAATCTTGAACGCCTGCGATGCCGTCGCTGAAATCAGAATGTTGGGGGAGAAAGAATCCCTAAATGTTTCCGTTGCGACGGGAATTTTCCTTTTTCGATTTCTAAAAATCTAAAGCGGCGTCACTTGTATCTCGCCCGAGGTCGGCCCAGAAGTATTTGTATTCGTATTTTGTGAACCCTGAGGTGAGCTCGGTGTCGTTTGAGTTTTGTTTCCTTGCGACTGGGATTGCCCTGGCCCGATGATTGGACTCAAATTTTTCTGTCTTGCTTTCTCCGGTCCGCCCGTCGCGACCCATAGGAAAAAGAGGCAAACGATTATGCCCAAAAACCACCAAAAATCGCTTATAAAATTTCCACCACCACCTCCGCCTTTACTATCTGACATAATATTTTTTCTTGATTAATATTTGCCCCCACACCTACTTTTTTATCGCGCTAAAGGCGCATTTGAAAAATAATCAAAAAGTAGGTGTGGGGGTCTGGTGAACGCTACAGAAATGCGCTGATCGTCCGCCTACCACTTTTCTCATTATAACACCTTTGCACTGATGCCTCTCGCAAAGCTTTCCAGTTTTCCTGTACACGTGATGTTTGTTTTGGAACTTGCCCGGTAGGCCGTAAATATTGCGGTAGTCGGATGTGGAGTCTCCGCCAAAATTGATGCCGCGTTTCAAAAGTGGTTTCATTGAAGTATACATTTTCTTCCAATTAGCTTCGGGAATATTTTTGACTCTTTCCTCGGGATGAATGCTGGATTCCCAGAGCATTTCGTCTGAGTAGATGTTTCCGATACCGGAGATGAGCGTCTGGTCCATCAGGATGTTCTTGATTCGGCCACTTCCGCGTTTCATGAGTCGTGATTTGAAGGTTTTGTAATCCATTTTCGGATCCAGCGCGTCGATACCGACGTCTTTCAAATGTTTCGTATTTGCGGATTCGCGGGTCTCAAACATCGTGACTTTGCCAAATTTGCGCGAGTCACAGAAGGCCAGGGAATATCCGTTATTCAGTTTGAACAAGACGCGGATGAATCTGTTGTACGGATCTTGGAGGGCCTGCGTTTCTGACCACCACGGCCAATCATGAAATTCCTCGCCGTCTGATTTTTTGCCAACGCGATACTTGCCGTACATCAAGTGTCCGGTCATTTTCATGTGAATCAGCACGGTCTTGCCGGCCGCGAGATGTATCAAAATGTTTTTACCCTTTCGTTCAGCTTTGAGGATTTTCTTACCAACGATTTCTTTCTGAAACTTTTTCCAAAAATTTAGATTTTTGATTTCGTCTTTTCGAACGTGCGATTTCTTCGGGAGGGAACTCCATGCATCGACAATCTTTAAGCCTCGAACAGTTTCGTTCAGGCCTCTTACGGTAGTTTCTACTCCAGGTAATTCTGGCATATTATCTTCCGAGGATTTTCAATGCTTCTTTGATCCTCGCATTTGTGCCGACGATGTCAGACGGAACTTCTTTGGCGGCATTGCGGGCGTCGGAGAGGGAATAGCCGAGGGATTGGAGTGCCTCGAGCAGGTCAGATTCGCCGCGGAGGCTCCCCGTGTCGTCTTTGTGACCGAGTGCCGAGAGTTTGTCGCGAAGCTCGACGACAATTTTCTCAGCAGTCTTCCTACCAATACCGGAAACTTTGGTCAGATATGATGTATCGCCAGAGCCGATAGCTTTCTTTATCGTAGTCATCGGCGCTATGGAAAGTATCGAAAGCGCACTTCGCGGCCCGATGCCGGAAACGGAGAGGAGTAGTTCGAAGAAATTTTTCTCATCAATGGTTTCAAACCCGAACAAGTCGAGGGCGTTCTCTCTCACCGCTAAATATGTAGAAAGTTCCATGGTTTCACCAACTCCCGGAGAGCGAGCCAAAACATCAGTGGACACAAAGACCTGGTAGCCTATCCCGCCCGCAGAAATGATAATAGACTTATCGGTTTTTTGGACTATTTTCCCAGATATGTAGGCAATCATGGAATGATTTTACCATAAGCTACATGGGTTTGCCTTTTATGAGAAAGCTGGTATTATAACCGTGTTCGTAAATCCGTGTCGCGGAGATCGAATATACCGTATACAAAATACTTAATACTAAATACTTACTATGCCAATATCAGCATCAGCAAAAAAGTCGCTTCGCGTCTCCGAAAGGAAACGAGTAGTAAACGACGCTCGCCGCAAGACAATGCGTGAAGCGGTGAAAAACGTCACCAAGCTCGCAAAGGGTAGCAAAGACGAGGCCAAGAAGAACCTCTCGCTTGCTTATCAGGCCATCGATAAAGCCGTAAAGCGCGGAGTCATGAAGAAAAATACCGCCTCCAGGAAAAAATCCCGACTCTC
>CAZTRC010000038.1:0-3305 GCA_964615845.1 uncultured Candidatus Saccharibacteria bacterium | reverse complement strand
CATTGTCTTTTCCTTTCGTTGTTCACATCACGCGGCCGATCAAACCGCGCGACCATCAAAAGATACGTGTATTCAGTTCACAGGTCAAGACAACTTGAGATGGAGGGTATCCAGTATCATGGCGTTTTTATAATCTGGATTTAACGTGGTCAACCGCACAGCTAAATGCATCTCTTCTTTCGTGCCGACACACTCAAAGGGTTTGAAATCGCGAAGGCCGGCTAACTGTTCAAAGATAGGCAACAGTGACTCGTCAGCGAACATATCCTTCCCTACTATCGAGACAACCTCGTCTTTCGGCATATAAGCCGCCAAGGCAGTGAATACGAAAGCGCACTTGGCACAGTGTCCGCACCAATACGGCGCCGTCGAAGATTTTATCCCCGGCGCAAAATTAGCGTTACAACTCGAGAAAGTATGGTGATACTGCCGAAAATCGACGAACTTTTTCGTTATTTCCAATTCCGAATATGGTCTAAGTAACGAGTACACCTCAACATCCTTGGTGACGAAATCAGCAACGTATTTTTTCACCAAGGTCTCAAACTCACTCGATTTACTCCATTGGTGATTAACCTGCATCCCCAAGTACTCGAGACTACCTTCGTCAGCACTATTCTCATTGGCAAAGACGAGACGAGAAAAATCAAACAAGATTGCCATCAATAGACCGGTGAAAGTATAAATGGCCGTATATGGAATATGCCCGGAGTAGACCTCTTTATCTCTAAGTAAGGATAAAGCCATCGGATCCATTCTCCTCCTTGGTGTGGTTAATTTCTTACCCACTATTTCGGCCGCGGCTACCTGCACGGCCGCGGCTCCTAGAGAAAATAATGAAAAGTCCTCTCCCTTCTGTTTTAACATCTCAGCCGCGACAATCGAGTCCTTGCCGCCACCGAAGGCCAGCAACGAACGCGACCCCCGTTGGTACGGCTCCAGACTCACACCGACTGTTTGGGTATACGGAAATTTGACCAAACCGCGCCAGTCTATCTGGTTGACGTAAAAAAACTCTCCAAGACCTTTGGTGTAAACTGTGTCCCAAAAACTTGCCTGCAGAGCGGTCAATTCCGTACTCTCTATCTCAATCTTTTCCGTAGCAAACATCGACCAGTACTGCACGCCGAGCATCAGATGGAGCGAATCCAAGAGAGACTTTTGAATCTGTTCCGGCACCTTACTCCAGTAGTAATGTACCTCTGGACCTGGAATTATTAAGTTGTCGGTAAAAGTGTATTCTTTCTCTCCGGCCTCCACACGATAGGTAAATTCAAAACCAGAAATAGCCGGATTGAAGACGGCTTTTTGAAATACAAATTTGTCGGTTTTAATCACCGATTTAGGTTACCACAAACCACTTTACACCGCCCTACTCAGCCGCCCTGCTCCACCCGTATGACTCTAAGAAGATTCTAAATTCCGGTACCTCTTCGATAAAGCGCGCGTACGTGGGATGTCGGAACAACTGATACTGCGGCGCCTGTGCCGCTTGGCGTTGAATCATGCTTATAAAACTGGCGCGATGAACATCAGGATTAGCCTCCACTGCCTCGATGAGTGCAAACAAGTGTTCTCTTACTTGAGGCAGAGAGGTTTCGCCTGCGACTTCGTACAACGCCTGCGCGTAATAGAGTTCGGCGTAAGGAATAAGAACCGCTATGGCTGCCAAGCCTTCACCGGCCTCCGATGAAGTAACCTCATATTCATGATGAAGGACCTGAAGTGACTGTAATGCCTCATCGATGTAATCGGGATATACGCGCGCAACGGCTTGATACAAAGACGCTTGCCAGAAATAGAAATTAGCCCTGGACATTGAATCATTGGTGGACAGGGCAACTTCCTGAAGAAACAAACTTTGTCGAGATTCAAGTATTTTCAAAATCTCATCCGCCGCCACTTTTTTAGCAGAAGTATCGTGCCCGTATGATTTGGATATCTCCAAAATCTTGTCAGCGTGCCACCACCCAACCCGAGCCAAGGCAGTGGTCGTAGGCTTTAGACTTAAAGAGTAATCAGCTAAACTCTTAATTGAATCGATATAACTATTTTTCACCAAGAAGGCACTGAAGGGTCCGCTAGTGAATATTTCATCAAAAATATAACTCTCCGGCGTCATGCTCAAATAGTTAAGCAGACCTGCTACGACCAACCCCTGATCTTCAGGATACCCTTCGAGTCTTGTGAATAGACTTTTAGCACCTTGTACAGCCAGAATACGCGACTCCCTAGTTCCAATTAAGAAATTAGCTTCATTGACCATGCGTTGCGCTCGTATGGAGACAGTAGGATCAGCATCGCCAGTGAGTTTTATGGCCCCTTCCAATGCGCTCTGATAATCACCAGAGGTCAGATGACTGTACGCACGATCTAGTAGTATAGCTTTTTGTGCGGATTCATCTGGAGATTGAGTGCTATTAGACATGAACCACAAATACCATCCCAAGACTCCAGCAATGACCACTAATGTAGCCACTGCCGCTAATATTAGGATGCGATTGAAACTCATATTGAAAATTTTATAAATTATTATTCAGCACAACTACTAGTGCCACAATCGGCGCCACATGCCTCACATCCGCAATCGCATGCACAAGCCCCTTCGCCACCTTCCCCTCCTCCACTGGCGCAGTTACCGCTACAACCACAGCCACAACTAGCGCAACCGCAACCTTCACAGCTAGTACAGCTTTCGCAACTGGTGTCGCAACTCGGTGTCTCAGCATGGGCGACATTGATAGAAAAAAGTGCGCCCACTTCGCTCTTCAGAATGCTCCGCCCAGAAAACAAGCTGAGCGCGACCATAAAAAATCCTAGCACTACCAACAAAATCGACCATGTTGTTGATGTCCAATTTCTGGTCAATTTTATTATTGCCATATTCACTAACCATCATAACAACTTTACATCACCGTGACATGCTTACTTGTTGATAAATAACTATTTCTGATTACAATACTTAATTTAGACAATATTGAAGATCAGTAAGTGATTTATTTAAATTAGTTACGAGCAAGCACAATTAGAGCCACAAGTACCGCAATCGCATGCCTCGCCGCAACTACTACCACATGCCTCACATCCGCAATCGCATGCACAAGCCCCTTCGCCACCTTCCCCTCCTCCACTGGCGCAGTTACCGCTACAACCACAGCCACAACTAGCGCAACCGCAACCTTCACAGCTAGTACAGCTTTCGCAACTGGTGTCGCAACTCGGTGTCTCAGCATGGGCGACATTGATAGAAAAAAGTGCGCCCACTTCGCTCTTCAGAATGCTCCGCCCAGAAAACAAGCTGAGCG
>CAZTRC010000037.1:0-3459 GCA_964615845.1 uncultured Candidatus Saccharibacteria bacterium | reverse complement strand
ATCCGAGAACCAAGAGACCGATGACGAGAATTATGATGAGTGCGTTTTTCATATCTACAAAATAATTATTTAATAAAGAAGCCCAGGGAGAAATATTCACTGTCTGCCGCCACCTCAAACAAAATGGCTCTTGATCTCGGTATACCGGGTTTTAAGGGCGCATAGTAAGCTAGGTCGTCGAGCCAACTGAACATTATTTTTTGACCGTCTGTGTATACGCCCTGTACACCCAAAAGTTGCCTAAGAGGACCGTACTCTCTACCTTCTTGGTCGATAACAATAAAGTCCTGCAAAATAACAGATGTTTCAGTTATGTCTTTATTGTTTGCTGTTAGGATTGCAATGATGAAATTTCCTTGCGTGGTTGGTAAATAGGCACTACTGGTTGCTTCAACCTCTTCGCTTTCTATTTGTTTTCCTAAATCATAATATTCAATTGAATACTCAACACTATTGTGAACAATATTTTCACTCCCGAGTAAAACATATTCTCCCGAGTTTTTGACCTCTTCAGTTACTTCTGAAGAGGTGTAATTTTGATCGTAGCTGCTTAATCCAGATAATGCGATACTCAAGATTAAACCAAGCATGCTTATGATAAAAAATATCACACCTAAGACATTCCAGGGCTTCTCATATTTCTTGAAACTCGCAACACTTTCCCATTTTTCTTTTTTCCAAGCCCACGCCCTACCCTTCGCCCCAAGAAAGAAAATAAATACAATATTCACAAGTGGAATAAAACACAAAAGAGAAATCCATAGCCCATGGGAAATACCCCAAATCCAATTTAGTCCGAAGGCACCCCAACTCCAGCCCTTTATTTCTTCGGGAACAGTAGATTCATCTCCCCGCCCTGATCTTTCATCAAAATCTCTAACCAGTATCCTTTTGGATTTTTTAAATCTTCTTATTGAAAATAATATTCCTGGCAACAAAAGAATTATACTCGCAGCTATAACCAGGGGCATAATCACAGAAAGTACTGTAGAAAAAACACTCAAGCCCGAGTCGCTGCTTCCTTCTATTGTAGTATTAACTATGGCAACAATTCCCCACAACGATGTCGCTAAAATAAGAATAATGACCGGCGCAAGTAGTGCCCACCATGCACCCCTTTTATATTTCTTAGATATTTCTTTTGTTGTCATAGACAATATTGTACCCCTTCTCCCAACATCTGGCTTGCATTGTTGGGGAAAGCAGAAGACCAGAGGTCGAACCTCTAGTCTTTAGCTAATTGTAGACATCATGATCGCCGATGGCGAGGATATATCTGATTTGACCTTTTCCATAAGAGAATATAATCCGGAAGCTGTAGTTAACAGAAAAACTATATCTATCTTTTAAGTCTCCTTTCAGTTTGTGGACTTTCAAGCTTTTATGCTTGCCCAGGTCTTTGAATAATTCCAACTTTTCTAAAGCTTCTTCTTGAAGCGCCGCGGGAAGTTTTTTGAATTGTTTAACAAAAGACGGAGCGTAAATGAGCTCTAACATAAAGATTATTTAATCTTCTTGGCAAGCTCGCGCAGGTCTCCCTTAAAGCCTTTGCCTAATGTAATTTCTCTTTCAGCGCGCAAGACCGCCTGTATAGCCTCTTCTTCAGATGCTTTTACGATGGCACGACGAACGACGTCAGCCTTGTTTGAGCCGTATCCGGATGCAACTAGCTCAATGACTGACTTCTCAAGCTTTGGCGATAGTGGAACAGATATTGTGGACATAAAAAATATTTAATACTTGTAATGACACTATATTATCATATGATAATATAGTGTGCAAGCCCGGAAGCAGAAAAACGCCCGAAGGCGTTTTTCTGCTAAAAAATAGATTTTTTAATTTCTATTGCTCGTGGTGTGAAGAAACTGAATTCTTCGCCCTGTCGATAACTTTCGCTGCAGCTTCTTTGCCTCCGAGTCCGAAAGCAAGTCCGCCAGCAAGCGCTAGCATTGCGACGATGCCGGTGAAGAGGATTTGCATGAACGCAGGCGCGATTCCAAGTTCTGATAGGACGATGATAAGGACAAATATCCAAATCGCCCACTTGGCAACAGCTCCAGCCATTCGCGCAGACCCGACTCCCATGGCGCGTGCTGATCCTTCGACGAACCTCCTGATAGCATCAGATACAAGGGTCGCGATAACAAGCAAGATCGCAGCAATAAATACTCGCGGTAGATAACCAAGAACTACTTCTCGGAGGAATGAATTGACCTGGTTGAGTCCGAGGATGTCGAGCGATGCCATGAGGAAAACCAAAACGATAAACCATTTTGCGATTTCTCCGATGAACATGCCGACGTCCAATCTAAATCCAGCTCGATCAAGAACATTTTTCGCTCCGATACTTTCGAACAACTTATTTATCTTCAGCGCATTAATGACCTGTGCGAGCGCGCGGCTCACGACAACGCCAATAGTCCAACCGATGATAAAGATGATTATTGCGAAGATAAGCTTAGGTACGAAGTTGATAAACCCGAACCACAAGCCTTGTAGAGATGAAGTAAATACATCTCCCCATTGTTGTATGAACATAATTTAATAATTTGTTGTTCCCCGTCGGGAACATTATGATAAAACCGGCTTTAACGCCTAACTATTAAACCATAGAATCGACCTTGGTTTATCCTTTAATTATATCAATTATTTGCGATTTTTGAGCGCCTCTGTGGATAATTCTGGGGCGGTAAAAACGATCTCATGGCCGAAATCAAAGACATCGCAGACGAGCTTGTCGTACATACTGATGCGATATTTGAACTCGGCTGTAGTAAAAGCCGAATATTTGAGCTCTTTGCCGATTTCGGACTCAAGTCCGCGGACGACATTTTCGAATCTTTTCTGATTGATACTGTCTCCCACCGCCAAGATGTCGAGGCGGCTGCCCGGATCCTTGATGAAAGCTCCGGCGAGGACGAGCATCTTGATCTTGCCGGCTCGGCGGATTTTCGAAATGAGTTCTTTCTTGTCGATGGACTTGCTGGTGATGAGGAGATCGTAGAGTGCAGTGAGATAGGTGAAATCTTTATTTAGGAACCAGCCCGAGACTCTTTTTTTCTTAGCGCCACGCTTGGTCTCGAGAGTTTTGTAAAAAGGTTTTTTGTTGAGGAAGCCGATCGACGAGAGAAGCGCGAGTTCGGTCTTGGTCGAGTAAGGTTTGATACGGCAATGTTTGGTCACATCTTTGTTCTCGAAACCGACGTCTTGGTTCATGAGAAATAGCCGCAAAATTTTCACCAACGCTTCGCTCGAAAATAGTTTGGCTAAGGTTTTCATGGGTGAATTATATACCACTAATGAAAGCGTTCAAAAGGCTGGACAAAATCCGAAAAAGTGTCGGAAAATGGGCAGCAAAAAATCCGCCGAAGCGGATTTTTTGCTGATTCGATTCCTAGATTTATTACTTAAGTTCAACCCTGTCACACATAAATTTCCTGACGGAAATTTTGCGCGACC
>CAZTRC010000036.1:0-3819 GCA_964615845.1 uncultured Candidatus Saccharibacteria bacterium | reverse complement strand
TGCTTCATGGATAGCCTTGATTTTCTTCAGGCTGGTGACATAGACATAGCCGCTGCCTTTCCTTAGGCCCCAAGGTCGCAGGATCTCATCTGGATACTTTTCTTGCCAAGCGATGACATGATAGTAATCTGCTTTTTCATAAATGCCGTTTATTGGCAGGGAAGCATTTTCATAAGTATTTAAAAACTTTTCGAGCATGATGACGTCGCTCGCGTCATTGTTTGCGCCAAGTTTGACTGCTTTGGTCAGATATGGGTCTACGGAGCAAGCAAGTTTTTCTGGGTAACGGCAAATACTATTTTTTACTTTCCCGTTTTCTTCATCCGGGTCACTGTAGTTTGTCGCTGTCGGGTCGGTACAGATGAAATGCGTTCCCGATGATCCGCCACCACCACTACTTGATGGGGCCGCAGGACAATCGTCGGTTGTAAAGGTATCATCGGCGCTATTACCGGTGCCGTCAGAATTGGTCGCGAATGCTCGGTAGTGATACGTTGTTCCGCAAGTTAGTCCAGTAAGGCCGAGAGAATAATCTAAACTGAATTTTTGGACGTCGAGATTTATGATATCACTCCCATAAATATTGTGATATTCATCAATGGCCATTCCGTACATGGTCGAAAACTCTCCGTCGGTCGAGCCAAATGAACCGAAGAGCGTATCAAATGTGCCAGAAGAATCAAATCTTTGTATTCTGAAATTCTCTAAATCTCCAACGTATAAATTATCATCCTCGTCAATCGAAAGTCGGAAAGGACCATTAAGTTGGCCATCGCCACTGCCACTTGTGCCTATTGTCGTCAAAAAAGCTCCTGATGCATCAAACACAGCTACCTGGTCAGTAGCGTTAGAAGAAACATAAATATCACCGGAAGAGTTAATTGCCACATCAGAGTAAACATTAAAAAGACCTCCTTGGTCATCGATAACAAGCTGCGATACCCCCAAAGAATCGTATTTCGTTATAATGTCTGATCCTGGGTCAACTACATAAATATTTCCACTCGAATCAACCGTTATACCTAATGCGGCGTTGCTGCTAATGGGAAATTCCAAAAGTTTACTTGTGCCAGTTGGATCTAGTTTCTGAATTCGCTCGTTTGTGGCATCCAAAATATAAATATTATCCGATGAGTCGAATGCAATATCGTATGGATCACCAAACTCAACATCTCCACCACCAGGCAATCCAAAATTCATACTTGGCTGGTAAACCCCGTCAGAATTATAAACCTTTATGTTGTTTGCACTCTGATCAACAACATAGACATACCCGTTATTTACTCCGACAGCGACTGGAGTGGCAAGTTCCGTCTCACCGAATGTGTCGACAAAAATTCCAGCAGCTTCGCTTACGCTCGAGCCGTAACCAACAGTCGTACCGTATTCAAAACCGCGATTGGTGATACTTAGAGAGTTGTTGCCCGTATGCTGACCCGAGAGTGTGGCCGTGGTCTCTGTAATCCCAGAAGAGCTGACTGTGGCGACCGTCGGTGGCGCAGCCCAGATTTGCAGACTCTTATAAAAAGCGAGGACGGTAATCAGGGCAAAAATAAACGCGTAAACATACCAACGCCGAAACGATTGTTTTGGTTTTATGAATTCAGTGGACATTTTTACCCACCAATTATATCAGAGTAAGCAACAAAATCTCCGAAAAAGTGTTTAAAACTTGAATGGATTATTTTTTTTGCTACCGGTCAGGGACTCTCGACTACCGTCGCGGGTACTTTTCCACCTCGCTCGGCTCGTACGGAAAAGTCCTTCTCGTCATGACGGAAAGCACGCAGGTGCTTTCCTCCCGGTAGCTTTCCGCTACGCTACAAGCTACCGGTCAGGGACTCGAACCCCAATTACTTGGACCAAAACCAAGTGTCCTACCATTAGACGAACCGGTAATGCGCCTCATCGGCGCATCAGCCGATGAGGCTGATATTACGTCAGAGACTTTAGATAATTTTTGATTTTCCCTTTCACCACCTCTCTCCCGTACCCCGACTTGAGAAATTTTTCGGACGCCTTTGCATCTTTGTAGTCAAGATAGGCTTCGTAATATATTAACTCAAAGGGTCGATTTTTTCTAGTATAAGCTCCTCCTATACCCTTGTTATGCTCCACGAATCTTCTCCGGAGATTATCTGTTGAGCCGTAATAAAACGTTTCATTCTTCTTACTTTTTAAAACATATGAATAAAACATGTTTATGTCCCCGCCTCTTCGGCGGGTCGCCGAAGAGGCGACTACCATTAGACGAACCGGTAATACGGAGTATTTTGCCTTAGTTTGGTGTCGAAATCAAGTAAAAGTCTAAATATGTTTTGCAAAAAGATTTTTCAAGTGTAATAATTATTGTGTGAATAAAACTATGATATTGCGTGGACTCCGGTATGTCATAAGCTTAATTTTTCTTTGGGCTTTTTTAGACAAGACTTTTGGTCTAGGCTTTGCCACAAGTGCGGAGAAGGCCTGGATTGCTGGAGGATCTCCCACAACCGGTTTTTTGCTAAATGGTACTCATGGTCCTTTTGCAGGATTTTTCCAAAGTCTCGCGGGCGTCGCGATTGTCGATTGGCTCTTTATGCTCGGACTTTTGTTTGTCGGACTTACGCTTCTTTTGAAAAAGTATGTGAAGTGGGGTGTGATTGCCGGTATTATCATGATGCTTCTCATGTATCTCGCGACATTTCCTCCGACCAACAATCCAATCTTCGACGAACACATCGTCTATATATTGGTCCTGGCGCTGTTGGCATTCGAAGATAAATAAATTTATACTGGGGCGCCCCTTGTGCAATTATCTGGATAGGCTTATTCGTACGAATGGGTAAATGAGAATTTTGGACAATAGTTTTATAAATTAATTTTAATTTTATGGCAAAACAAAAAGGAAATTATGTCGATGGATTCGTTCTGGCTATACCAAAGAAGAACTTGGCGGCTTACAAAGCTATGGCAATCATCGGCAAGAAGGTCTGGATGAAACATGGAGCGCTTGATTACAAGGAGTGCATCATAGACGATCCAAAACCGATGGGCGTGACGCTTACGTTCGGCAAGTTGATAAAACCGTCAGCCGGAGAAATTGTCGCCTTCTCATATATTGTTTACAAATCTCGCGCGCACCGCGATATGGTCAACAAGAAGGTGATGAAAGATTCAATGATGAACGCAGACAAATGGAAAGACAAGCCAATGCCATTCGACATGAAGCGCATGGCTGTCGGCGGATTCAAAGTTATCGTTAGTGCGTAACCGAACATATCCCTTATTCGTACGAATGGTACAATGAGAACATTATGAAAGAGTATGAGAAAATTTTAAAGGCCTTGGCCAATAAGCGTCGGCTAGAAATCCTCAAACATTTGAAAGATAAAAAGGTCGGAAC
Organism: uncultured Candidatus Saccharibacteria bacterium; assembly: GCA_964615845.1. Classification (GTDB taxonomy): domain Bacteria; phylum Patescibacteriota; class Minisyncoccia; order Phycocordibacterales; family CSBR16-119; genus CAYRQF01. The sequence goes on along the minus strand of CAZTRC010000036.1, from coordinate 434 downwards.
CGTCGGTGAGTTGGCCGGCAAAATAAAACTTTCTTTCAAATCGACCTCAAAACATTTAGCGGTTCTGTCTGGTTCGGACATCGTGGACAAGGAACAGAGAGGCGTCGCGATGTATTATAGGTTGAATTCCAAACAGCGTCCCCTGGCAAAGAGCGTCATTGGTCTTCTTTAATTAGTCTTGATGGATAGGCTTATTCGTACGAATGGGTAAATGAAGGTTGGGTATTGGTATTGGGGGGAGAGGTGGTAAAATGGGTGGATGAAATACAAGCTAGTCGTGTTTGTACCGCTGGAAAATGCTGACAAAGTGCGCGAGGCTATTGGAAGTGCCGGTGGAGGCAAGATTGGCAATTATTCTCATTGCAGTTGGAGCACGCGCGGTGTCGGGAGATTCTTGCCGCTCGATGGCGCGAATCCAGCGATCGGTGAGGTCG
>CAZTRC010000035.1:0-4167 GCA_964615845.1 uncultured Candidatus Saccharibacteria bacterium | reverse complement strand
TATCTGGTTCAGGCTACAACCTAGAACCTGAAACCTAGAACCTAAATTTCATGGATTCCGAAGGACGAAAATTATCCATATTCCTACTCTTCATCCTTGGCCTGGCCGTCGGTTTCTACCTCGCTCGTTTCTTTTTCTAAATAACCACGACCTTAGTTGTCGTGTTGTTCTTCGTCGGCATCATGCTCGCCGTGACCGAAAGTCTCATGAGTATAAATCAGCACTGTCGTCATGGCGATGAAGCCAATAATTAAAGCCGTGAGCGTGTACCAGAAGCTTTGGTAATTCTTCAGTGTGCCATGGATGCGAGGCAAGAGGTCGCTGGCGGCGATGTATAGAAGGTTGCCCGCGGCGATACCGGTGATAATCCAGACATATTCTTCAAGCGACGCGGCAAACGCAATGGTAAGTACTGTACCGAGGATGATGCTCGAAGCCGAGAGCAGGTTAAGCCAAGCGGCTTTAAACTTAGAGTAACCGCCACGAACCAGCACACCAAACTCTACGATTTCCTGTGGAATCTCGTGCAGAGCCAGACCGACAGCGACGGCCGCGCCCAAGGCCGGGTCGATCAAGAAAGCCGCTCCCAAGATGATACCGTCAGCTACGTTGTGAATCGCGTCGCCAATCAAAAGTAGGGTAGCGGCACCTTTTTGTGAGCAGTCCTTGTCGTCTTCTTCGCGACGATGGAAATAACGGTGCAGTTCGTAGGATAATACATAAAAAATGATGAACCCGACCGCTACCGCCACGCCGCCCCAGGTTTCATTAGAGTGTAGGGTCTCGGGTATAAGCTCAAACAACACCAGCGACAAAAAGACTCCGACCGCGGTCGGAATGACATAGCGTTCAACTCCTTCGAGCTTGCCGCTACTGCCAAAAAAGAACACTCCCACCAGGGAACATAGGGCAACACCGATGGACGCTAAAATCGCTTCAAATATCATGACAAAACCTTAATGCAAGTAATTAGCATTAAGATAGCATCAAGTTTCGTTTAGTGCAATCTGCTATCATGTCAGCATGAGAATATCGATTATGGTTTTGTTGCTGGCAATTTCCGCTCCCACTCTCGCGCTGGCGCAGACGGCCTATGAAGAGCTCCAGGACACTATCAAAGCCGAAGTGGAGGAGATCGTCTCCGAGCGAGTGGAGCGAATTATGGGTACCGATGCCAATACAGTAGTGCAAACCGTGAACGCGCGTATCTTGGAGGGGGAACAAGAGAACGAGATTGTCAGCTTTGAAAACGATTTGGTTCAACTCAAAGCCGGGGACAACATTTTCCTTAGTCACGTGCGTGATATAAACGGTCGTGACATTTACATTCTCCAAGATGTCGACCGTGGCGGACCGTTGGCGCTACTCTTTGTTCTGTTTGTGGGTCTGTTGCTGTGGTTTGCTGGTTGGCAGGGTGGGCGAGCATTGGTTTCCTTGCTTCTCAGTATCGTAGGTATCGTGTTTGTGCTATTGCCCGCCCTTTTGGCAGGGTACGACCCGATAGTAATGAGTTTGCTTATTTCCGGGGTCATCCTGGCGCTGGCGCTATTCGGCACCCACGGTTTTTCGGCACTGTCGACTATCGCTTATGCTGGCACGGTGGCGGCGGTCTTGGTTACCAGCGGCATCGCCTGGTGGTTCGTAGGTATTTTGCGTCTTTCCGGTTACGGCAGTGATGCCTCGGTGTATCTCAACTTCGCCACTCGGGGCGAGCTCGACCTCGCTGGTCTCTTGCTCGGCAGTATCATCATTGGTGTGCTTGGAGTCTTGGACGATATTTCCATCACTCAGGCGTCGGTCGTGCGCGAATTGCGTGCCGCCAACCGGAATCTCTCGCCGTCCGAACTCTATCAACGAGCCGTGCGCGTAGGACGTGATCATGTTGGTTCCTTGGTCAACACCTTGGCTTTAGCTTACGTGGGCGCGGCGTTACCTCTGGTGTTACTTTTCTCGACGAGTTCCGCGCCTCTCTATTTCACGCTCAATCAGGAAGTCGTTGCTTCCGAGCTGGCGCGCATACTAGTGGGCTCAATCGGCCTTATTCTCACCGTTCCAGTTACTACCGCCATCGCCGCTTGGTGGTTCGGGAACAGGGAGGTGGACACCCAGGAGGGCGGGCATTATCATTCGCACCATCATTGAGAAAGGTTTACTCGGCCACACAAAGGTAGTTCATGTACACCTAATCAGATGTTAGAATTTCCACTATAACTTAGACATGATATGGGAATGGAAGGTGGTGGTTTCAATAAACCGATACCGAAAGTAGAAAAGGAATCAGAGCCAGTGACGCGGTCAGAGGATCCGGCGGAAGTTCCTGCCGCTGTCTCACCAGAAACACCTTCTACTCCACAGTCGGGGGTCGAAAATGTGCCAGAGATGTATTCACCTAAAGATGATCCTGCTCTCCAGGCTATAGAGACAGGCATTACTGAGCGCGTAAATCGCGAGGTCGCTTCATTTCAGACGGGTCAATGGGGCTCGGGCGCTCAAAGTGAGAGTAATCATATGGGCGGATACAGTGATGTTTGGGATAGAACAGCGACGCGAGTAAGTATGCAGGAGTGGGATAAAGCTGTTCGGGATAATCCCGACATAACCGAGAAATATGCAGGTTATGAACCGGTGAGAAGAGCCGTTGAGAGAGGTCGCCTGAAGAGAGAGAGGGAAGAGCAGGAAAGTCGCAAGTTGGAAACAAGAAGGACAGTATCAGCTACTGAACGTCCCGTGAGTGAAGTGAAAGAAATGGAAACGAACGCACCAACAGAACTCGAAGTGGAAGTTAAAAAACAAGTTGGTGGTATTGATGTGAGTGAAGGTAGTCCTGAAAAGGATTTTGAAGCGCCGTTGCTGAGCACTGAGTCAGAATCGTGGGATAGAGAATTCAAAAATATTCAGCAAACTCTTACAGAGGACGAAAGAGATGTGTTATCTCTCGAGAGTGATGAGAGAGTCCCCTCACTAAGAGAAAAGCTTAACCAGGCGCGTGGAGGTTGGGAGAACTTACCGTCTGCACCACGCGACGAACAGGGCCGTGTGACATTTGATAGTGGACCTAAAAAGGAATTTGCGCGGTTGCGTCTTTTCGAGGATGCATACAAAAAAGCATTGGAGTCAGCTAGTGATGAATCTCTGGATAATGAGTTTAAGAGCGTCTCCGAACAATTTATTAAAGATGAACTTGCGGCCGGCGCAACATTGGAAGACTTAGAGCTTCGCCATTTTGGTCCCAGGAGTTTGACTAAAAACAGTGATGCCTACAAGAATCTAGCTACTTTAGCCAGTGTTTATCTTCACCGAGATCCACAGCAATTTGTCCGACAGAGCAAACTTTTTGAGGAAGTCCTATCTAGTTCTTCAAAAACACTAGGGTCAGAGAAGTTACCAAAGGAAGCGCTACCAGTGCCCCTAATTGAAACACGTGAGTCACTGAAAAAGTCAATTATTGAAGACTTGTCCTACCAAGATGTCGATGTTCCGTTAGACATCAAGCAGCAGATGTTGGAAGACACAATGGCATCTGAAAGTGCAAATAAATATGCGGAGTCCCTGGCAGAACTGTCTGAACATATAGGAGGTTTTGAATCAGTCGGGGTGGTAGCGGATAAACTGGTCGAAAAGATGAGTGCCGAGGCAGAACGGCTCGGAATTCCAGTATCACCGTTCGGAAAAAGTCGAACGTGGGCAATTTGGGACATGGGTAAACAGTATTACTATTTCACGCATCCAAATGAGAATGATTCAAAGTACGCGATTGGTGATCCTTTTTCCGAAGCGAAAAGCGAAGAAATTGTAAATAGACATTTAGGTTGGGAAGCCTATGGTGCATACAATCAAAATGAACAAAAAGAATTTTTAGAAAAAATTCCGGCAGATAAGCGATTGTCCATATTGGGTTTATTAAAACGTAGACCTAAAGACAATGGCACTTTAAGTTCAAAAGAACTGGCAGAACTCGGAGCGTTGCTACGATCCGGAAGGTAGCTGGCCTCCATGGGAGTATACTGACAACAAATATCTATTATTAAAAATCAGAAATTCTTTTTATGAATCCGTATGGAGCAAAAGCAAAAGGCATTCTAGGTGAATTTAAAACCTTTGCGCTTAAGGGCAACGTCCTTGACCTCGCCGTCGCGGTTGTTGTTGGCACGGCGTTCAACAAGATTG
>CAZTRC010000034.1:0-4432 GCA_964615845.1 uncultured Candidatus Saccharibacteria bacterium | reverse complement strand
ACGTCCAGATCGTCACTCGAAGAAAGACCAAGAGAAATCAGCAGACATCAATTTAATAAAAAGCAAAACTCCGGAATTCCGGGGTTTTGCTTTTTGGGGCGGGGGAGAGTAGACTCGGGGCAAACCCCACGAGAATGGCACGCACCCAGGCAGAAGCCTTCGCACAGGCCCAGCATCTTGCTTTGAATAAACCGCCGGTATTGGTCGGTCGAGCGCATGTGCTTTCGCAGATCGCCGAGAAAGCACTTGAAGCATACTTCCAAGGTTTACCCGACGACCAAGGGTCGGCAGGGCGAGTGGAACAAGTTGCCATTAGGGTAGGCAACTACCTTAGGATGGGCTATTTGTACTTCTCCGACTTGGGTATATCAACTGAGAGCCAGTTCCGCTTCATCGAACTTGGTGTACACACGGTCGGTCTTTCAGAGGATATTGAGAAACTGCCCAGCACATACGAAGAAGCGCTGGCGATTGGCCATAACCGCAAGGAAGAGTACCAGCGATCGATCCTCGATGGATACCTGGCCGAGGACGCTAGGGAGTATGCCAATAAGGCCCTGCCGTAGATCTGATCGTTTTTGTTGATCGCCCCCGACCGAAAGGTCGGGGGCGAACGCGTTTGACCCTATCGTTCGTGAGCTACGGGGTTGACTCCGAAAACCCCTTCTGCTAGTATGACTCCTATTCGGCTTTAGGGCCTGAATTTTTTTGAAAATGAAATATAGAGATGGCGGTGAACCCTGGGCGCAAGCGAAGGGAACAAGACCTAGCCATGTATATGATTTTCGTACTTAATTGTAATGACAAGATCACTTAAAAAAGGTCCATATGTAGATGCCAAGCTACTGAAGAAGATTGCTGGCAAAAAACCACAGGCAACTGGGGTTATTAACACGTGGGCAAGAAGTTCTCAAATCGCTCCAGAAATGATCGGCTTTATTTTTGGCGTTCACAATGGCCGCGAACACATCAAAGTCCTCGTCGGCGAAGACATGGTTGGCCACAGGCTTGGTGAGTTTTCTCCAACACGCAAATTCCACAGACACGGAGGTAAGCTCATGAAAGAGCTTGAACAGAAGAAGAAAGAAAGTGAAATCGCTTCTGCCCAAGCAGCCAAAGCCGCTGTCGACGCTGGCGCCAATAAGAAGCCGGCCGCTAAATAAATTATATGAAAGCAAGTCTTCCAAATTATCGACAGTCTCCTCGCAAGGTCCGCCTTGTGGCTAAGTCTGTGCGTGGCAAGAAGCTCATCGAAGCTGTCACCATCTTGTCTTTCATGCCAAAGCGCGCTGCCGAGCCGATAATGAAGCTCATCAATTCTGCTGCCGCAAACTCCGGACTCCCACGCGAAGAACTCATCGTCAAGAACATCGAGGTCAACAAAGGCGTAGTCATGAAGCGATCAATGCCTCGCGCACGTGGTTCTGCTTTCCCGATCAACAAGCGTACCAGCCATGTCCTCGTAACCCTTGCTTCCAAGAATGCCGCTCCTACTGTCGCACCGAAAGCTTCTGCGTCAAAAGCAGAAGTCAAAGCGCCTGCGAAGAAGACGGCAGTAAAAAAGGTCGCGGCAAAAAAGGCGGTTAAGAAAAAAGCAGAATAATTTTATGTCAAAGAAAGTCAACCCATATTCACACAGACTCGTTGTCCTCCGGGATTGGAAATCTCGCTGGTTTTCGACTGGCAAAAAGTTTGCCGAGACCTTGAAGTCTGACATCCGTATTCGAGAATTTTTGAACAAGAAATTGCGCCAGGCATATCTCTCTTCTATCGAAATCGAACGCTCTCGAAAAGGCGCGCGCATCATCATCAAGACTTCGAGACCGGGCGTCATCATCGGTCGCCAAGGCGAAGGTGCGAAGAAGCTCCGGGAAGACGTCGTTGCTATGATGACGAAGCAGAAGATTGCTGTCCCTGAAGACCTCAAAATCGATATCCAAGAAGTTGCGAACCCTGACGCTGATGCCGCAATCGTTGCGTACTCTATCGTCGAAGGCTTGGAAAAGAGACTTCCATTCAAGCGCGTCATCAAGATGGCTCTCGACAAAGTTATGGCTTCGAGAGAAGTGAAGGGTGCTCGTATCGTTGTCTCCGGACGATTGAACGGCGCCGACATGGCTCGTCGTGAAGAAGTCAAACAAGGCTCGATTCCTCTCCAGACACTTCGAGCCGATGTCGATTTCGCTCGCGAACGCGCAGTTATGTATTACGGGACGCTTGGTATCCGAGTTTGGATTTACCGCGGTGAAGTTTTTGAGAAAGACCGAAAATAATTAAACATTTATGCTTTTCCCTAAGAAAGTAAAATATAGAAAGTGGCAGACAGGCCGGAAAAATCCGAAGAAGCTTGCGCGTGCCGATACGCGTGGAGTTTCTGTTGATTTCGGCTCATTCGGTCTCAAAGCCGAGACCGGCGCACGTGTCACTTCCGCTCAGATCGAATCGGCTCGAAAGGCTATGGTCAGATCACTCACCAAAGAAGGCAAGACCTGGATCCGCATTTTCCCAGACCGTCCGGTCACGGCCAAGGCCGCAGAGGTCGGTATGGGTAAGGGTAAAGGCGACTTGAAGGGCTATTGTTTCGAAGTTCACCCAGGACGCATCATTTTCGAAGTCGATGGCGCTGATGCAGTTCTCTGTAAAGAGGCTCTCCGAAAAGCTGGTACCAAGCTCCCGATAAAAACCCGCGTAGTTGCAAGAGTAAATTAAACGTGTAATATGACCAAAGCAAACTTAAAAGACAAAAAGCCAGAAGAGCTCAAGAAGGATTTGGCGGCATTCCAAGAGGATTTGAGGAAAATCCGCTTCAACGTGGCCGGGACCAAAGGTCTCAAGAACAATGCTGGCGCTTTGCGAAAAGATGTTGCCCGCATCATGACGGAGCTTCGAGCGAGAAACAATCAATAAATTTATGGACAACAAAGAAACAAAACCAAAAACTCTGACCGGCGTAGTGGTCAAAGACGGAAATGACAAGACCGTGGTTGTTTCTGTGCCAAGATTCGTCAAACATCCGAAGTACCAAAAGTTTTTCAAGAAAGACAAGCGTTACCAAGCTCATGATGAGGAAAACGCTTACAAAGTAGGGGACAAGGTCGAGATGACTGAAGGCAAGCCGATTTCGAAGACCAAGCGATTTGTCGTAACCAAGAAAATATAATTTTATGTTGCAAGACGGATCAAATGTGAAAGTTACAGACAATGGCGGCGCTACCGACGCGCGCATCTTCAAAGTGCTTGGAGGTTCCAAGAGGCGATACGCCTCGATTGGCGACCTTGTCGTCATCGCGGTCAAGAAAGCTCAGCCTAGAAAGATGATCAAGAAGAAAGACGTCCATCACGCTGTCGTCGTCCGCACGACCAAGCCATTCCGCCGCAAAGACGGCTCCTACATCTCTTTTGACGATAACGCCGTAGTCATCATCGAAAAGGGCAAGTTCGAACCGAAAGCTGGACGAATTTTCGGTCCGATTCCACGAGAAATCGGCGAAATCGGTTATCAGAAGATCGTTTCATTAGCACCGGAAGTTTTGTAATTCTTTTATGATTAAAAAAGGCGATAAAGTAAAAATCCTCGCGGGCAAAGACAAAGGCAAGACTGGAAACGTCTTGAGGGTTTTGCGCGCCGAGAGCCGCGTAGTGGTGGAAGGCATCAACATCGCCAAAGTCCACAAGAAAAAGACAGCTTCAAAAGCTGGCGCAATCATCGAAATGGCGACACCTATTCACATCTCGAATGTCGCTTTGGCCAAATAATTTTTAAACCATGGAAACAACAAAACAAAAACTAACCAAAGTCTTCGAAAACCTTAAGCCGCAATTTGGCTACAAGAACGTCATGGCCGCACCAAAACTCCAGAAGGTCATCGTCTCTGTCGGTACTGGCTCGAAGATGAAGAACGACAAAAACAAAAACGAGTTCATCGCGGGTAGGCTTGCGAAAATTACTGGTCAAAAACCAGCGCCTCGCCAGGCCAAGCAGTCTATCGCTTCATTCAAGCTACGCGAAGGTGAAGTTATCGGCCAGACCGTCACGCTTCGGGGTGACAGGATGTATGCCTTTGTCGACAAGCTCGTAAACATCGCTTTCCCTCGAACCAAAGACTTCCGCGGACTTGATGCCAAAGCGCTCGACAATGTCGGAAACCTCACACTCGGTATCAAAGAACACACGATCTTCCCAGAGACAGGAGATGAAGAATTGAAAGACGTCTTCGGCCTCTCGGTCACTTTCGTCACTACGGCAAAGAATAAAGTGGAAGCAAAAGCCCTCTTCGACTATATCGGAATTCCTTTCAAGAAATAATCCCAAAAACTAATCTGAAAAAGCTCCGCTCGCCGGGGCTTTTTCAATTCCTGCGAAACCGCTTCGCTATAGTCCTCGGATTTTCAAAAGCCCCGGCGAGCTTCGCTTCACAGGGCTTTTGTTTTT
>CAZTRC010000033.1:0-4988 GCA_964615845.1 uncultured Candidatus Saccharibacteria bacterium | reverse complement strand
AACAGCGGCGGCGCGAGCGCAATCGGCGCGACGCCAATCGCATCAAACCTTACAACCAGCACTTACACGAACACTGGTCTCACGGCTGGTACGACATACCTCTACCGAGTTTCATCCGTTGATGCAGCCGGAAACGAGTCTGCTCTCATGCCAGCGCTTCCAGGATTCTCGGCCGCGACGCAGGCCGCCGCAACTGCTCCAGCAGCTCCGACAAATCTCACCGGCTCAGCATCATCGAGTTCTCAGATAAATCTTTCGTGGATAGACAACGCTACGAACGAGGCGACATTCACTCTCGAGCGCGCAACAAACGCAACATTCACGACAGGTCTCACGACTCTCAGTTCGACCCTCGCGCCTGACACCACAAGTTACTCGGCGACAGGACTCTCAGCCTCTACGACCTATTACTTCCGAGTCAAAGCCGTGAACGCCACAGGAAGTTCGGCTTATGCGACGTCTTCGGCTATCGCGACGCCAGCAGCTGGCGGCACAGGCCAAGTCCTGGGTATCAATGGTGGGGTAGGACCGAACAACACTGAAAACGTCACTCCGGGCGCGAACCCTTACGGCGCGACCGACTACTTCATCTCGTGTAGTGGAAATGATTCGAATAACGGAACTTCGGCCAGTACGCCATGGCTCACCATCGACAAGGTCAACAGCACGTCTAAATCGGCTGGTATGAGATTTATGTTTAAGCGTGGATGTACATATCGCGGCACGATCGGCATTTCTCAGTCAGGAACAGCTTCTGCGCCTATAGAGTTTAGTGCCTACGGATCAGGCACAGCTCCGGTGATTTCCGGATCAACACTTCTCTCCGGCTGGACAGTTTATTCAGGAAATATATACAAGACGACAACCACGGCCGGACTTACGCCAAAATATCTATTCGTTGGAGGCGAATATCAAACGCTCGCGCGCCAGCCGAACACCGGATTTTATATGACTGATCAGCGCAACGCGACAGGTATTACCGATACGGGTAACACTTGGCTCTCGGGACTCTCTGGCAACGCTTTGGTTGGCGGCGATCTAGTCAGCCGCACTTCGCCGTGGTCATGGACTCGTACGAAGATCACCGCGAGCGCCGCTTCCACAATCTCAGTTACTTCGCTTGCTTACGGTACCAATTGGTCCGCTCAGGCCGGCTGGGGATACTTGGTCCAAAACAAACTCTCACTTCTAGACACTGCCGGGGAGTGGTATTACGATACAGCGACAGGAGATGTTTACCTTTGGGCTCCAGGCAGCGTTAACCCGAGCACTCTGACTGTTGAAATTACCACCAAGGACAGAGGTGTCAGCCACGGATCAGGTATTTCTGACACCAAAATCAAAAACTTGGTTATCGAACAGCAAAACGAGCACTCTATCCATATTTCGAACGGCAAGCGAATAGTCCTAGAGAATTTATCTGTCGGTAAGTCTGAAACTGGAATCAATAACTACACTTCTTCAGGGCGTCCGGCATCAGAAGGTAATATTATCCGAAACAACCATGTTCACGACACAAACCTCGAGGGTGTTTACACTCAAGGCGGCGCCGGTCACTTGATCGAAGGCAATGTCATCGAACGTGTCTCGATGTCAGAAGATCGCATGAGTAATGCCGCTTCGAACTGGGGGCACTTCGGAATCTATACGACCGACAGCGCAAGTAACCAGACGATCAGGAGAAACATCATTAAAGATGTCGGCTACATCGGCCTTATCGCGACCGGTTCCGGTCTTGTCACCGAGAACTATATAGAGAATGCTTTGGTCAACATGACCGACGGCGGCGGTATCGCCTTCGATTTCACTGACGGTATGACGATTAGTAAAAATATCGTCAAAGACATGTATTCAGACATGACAACGATGCCAACCCTCTACGTCGGATACATTCCGCTCGCCAAAGGTATTTACTTCGGTGATAAGGACATCAAGAACACTACGATCGATGCCAACATCATTATGGATATCGAATCCGACGCTGTTTGGATGGATCACGGCACTGAATACGTTGGCAATATGGTCACAAACAATATCATCCATGGATTTACTCGAAGCGGTATTGGAGTATCTGATTGGTCAAACGGCATCGATTTCCCGGGCCAGTGTGCGCCAAACAATAGCAGTGTATGTTTCGTCGCAAATTACAACGACGTTGTCACCGGCAACAAGATTTACGGCCTTGATTCGACCCAAAATCCTTTCTACTTCCTCTACTCATACAGTAATGGTCAGGGTGCCAAGGCTGACTTCGGAACTTCAAACAACAACTACTTCCACAATCCTTACCGCACAACCAAGGTTCAAGAGGTCAAGAATTTCGTCGGTACGACCAGCAACTACACTCTGTCTCAGTGGCAAGCGGCTTCGGGTGAAGACGCGAATTCAACTGCTTCGAATTACACTTTGACCAATGCAAACGATGCCGCGGACATCTATTACAACGCAACCTCGGCTCCAATCATTCAAAGTGTCAGCGGCTGCAATGCTAACGGTACGCCACTTACCGGCGCTCAGACCATCCAGCCGTTCAACGCCCTTGTCGTCGAACATGGAAATTGTTAGGAATTTATAATTTAATTTTATCTTTATGAAGAACGTAATAATTTTTATCGTCTTGATTGTCGGTGTGGCACTGTTTATCTGGCTTCGGTCGGATAATATGAAGCGTGCGCAGGTTCAGCCGGAGAACAATACGGCCTCGGTCCGAGAGATCCCTCAAGAGCAAACCAGAGGCTATAATGAGACCTTCAAAATGTCTCCGAGTATGTATCCAGCAGAAGCATTGCAGAATTAGGAGGTTTGAATTTTCACAAAACCCGCCCTCTGGCGGGTTTTGTGTTAGAATAGCCGGCATGGAAAAAGTAAAAAATCACAAGGACTTTGCCATTATCCGGACCAAAGCTGGATTTGGCCTCAAGACCAAAAAGGCCTTCAAGAAGGGCGATTTTATCATCGAATACATCGGCATCAAAAAGACGAACAAATCTGTCGAAGAAGACACGACGAAGTATTTGTTTGAGCTCGATAACCGTTATACTATAGACGGGAGTCCACGTTGGAACATCGCCCGCTACATCAATCACTCATGCGTGCCGAACGCCGAAGTCGACATCATCAAAGGCAAGATCAAGATCGCGGCGATCAAAAACATCGCCGCCGGCGAAGAGATAAATTACGATTACGGCAAGGAATACTTTGACGAGTTTATCAAGCCGATTGGTTGCATCTGCGCCAAACACCAAAAGAAAAAATAAAATGGAAACACCAAATAACAACGAAGAAGTAATCGTGCCGAAAAAAAAGCGGGAGCTTAACTTGTCCTCGTCCATCATCGTCGGCGCTATCATTATCGCTGCCGCGATTTTCGTAACCCAGGGCGAAGCCGCCCCGAGTGGGGAAGGCGGCTCAAAGTTTGACTTGGTTTCGCAAATTACCGAGGCCGATTTTGTCCGTGGCGGGGAGAAGGCCGACATTACCATTATCGAATACGCTGATTTTTCTTGCAGCTTCTGCGCCAAGTATCACCCGACCCTTCAAAAGATTGTGGCTGAATCCGAGGGTAAAATTCGATGGGTTTATCGTCATCTGCCAATCTTCAACATGGACGCGGCTGTCGCCAGCCAATGTGTCGGGAATCTCGCCGGCGACAATGCTTTCTGGAATTTCGCTGACACGATGTATCAAAATCGTGAGAAGTATGGGGCAGAGTATTACAAAATCCTGGCTCTTGCCGAGGGGATAGACTCAGCCGCCTATGACGCTTGCATCACTGATCCGATCGTAAAATCCAAAATCCAGAGAGATTTTAGCCAGGCCAAAATCTTGCTCGGGCTCGACGCCACGCCTTACTCCATAGTCATTGACAAGAGCGGTCAGGAATTTTCTTTTGCCGGCGCGTTACCTTACGAAGATGTCAAATCCGTCTTGGACGGGCTCTCGAAGTAAGAAGTGCTATAATATGCTCATTAGAAATTAAGAAATAAATATGAAACTAGGATATTCAATAATAATTATATTAATAGTGGCCGTCGGAATCTTTTTTGCTCTTCGAAGCGCCAAGAACAATCCCGAGCCTGTAACAGAAAATAATACACAATCTATGAATACAGAAAATACAAATGAAGAAACATTACCAACTTCTGATGAATTGTTGATGACGACAGTCAAAGAAGGATCTGGCGACGAAGCCAAAGACGGCGATGTGATCACTGTCAATTACACCGGTTACTTTGCTGACGGTACGGTTTTTGACTCGAGTGTCGGCAAGACCCCATTCCAATTTACTTTGGGTGCAGGTCAAGTTATCGCTGGCTGGGATGTCGGGGTTAAAGGTATGAAGAAGGGCGAAGTCCGAAGACTCGTAATTCCAGCTGACATGGCTTATGGTGAGGCAGGACGACCAGGGATTCCACCGAACTCGACACTTGCATTTGAAGTCGAATTACTCGAAATAGCACCTAAGTAATAATGGAAAGCTTTAAGATAAAAGAAGTCCTACGGTTTGGTTGGCAGAAGACCAAAGAAAACCTCTGGTTCTTAGTCCTCTTGGAGCTAGCCATTTATGCCGTAAACATCTTGGCCGGATCTTCTGTGGTCGGATTTTTGGTCGGTCTTTTGACTGGACTCGTGCTCACTCAAGTCTTCTTCCGCATAAGTCTCGGCGAGAAAGTTACCTGGAAAAATCTCTTCGCCTTCCTCACAACCGACAAGGCCGTCCACTATCTCTTGGCGACGATCATCACGAGTATCTTTGTCATCGTTGGACTCTTTCTCCTCATTGTCCCGGGCATCATAGTCGCCATCATGACTATCTTTGTGCCTTTCATCATCTTGGAGACAAGGGCACCGAGCTTCAAAGACCTGTCTTTCTGGAAGGCGATCAAGCGAAGCTACCAGATGACCAAAGGCAAAAAGTGGAAAATATTTACGTTTCTCCTCGTGGCTGTACTCGTCAATATCTTGGGCCTCATCGCACTCGGTGTCGG
>CAZTRC010000032.1:0-5278 GCA_964615845.1 uncultured Candidatus Saccharibacteria bacterium | reverse complement strand
GTTGTAACTTTCGCCTTTCGAACTCTAGTATTAACGTGAGGGAAGAATCGTCCGCGCAATTTGTTGGAGAGCACGAAATCTACCGGCACTCGGCCTTGGAGTTGTTTGACTCGGCGCTGTTTGGCATTGAAATGGTTAAAGCCCGGCTTTCTGGCTTTCAGCTTGCCGCTCTTGGTGACGCGTATTCTTTTGGCTAATGATTTATTTGATTTCATCTGTTTTCTTCTTGCTGTCTTTTTCTAAAGTAACCGCTACTCCTCGGGGACTTGGCTTCATGTCTTCCGAAATCTTGTATCCTTCGGTGATGAGACTCAAGACTCTTTCGAGGCGCTCTTTCTTAAAAGCGTTCTCAGTGAACTTTGAGCGTCCTACCAAGTAAAGTTCTACCTTGACTCGATGGCCTTCGGCGAGCCATTCGCTTGCTCTTTTGGCTTTCATCGCGAGGTCATGTGGGCCAGTGGCGATCTTTATCTGGATGGATTTCGTCTCGGTTTTGTGAGCTTTGGCTTTGTTCGAGCTCTCTTTCTTATTTTGCTCGTACTGAAATTTACCATAATCCATTATTTTTGCAATGGGGGGCACGGCGTTCGGGGAAATCTCGATCAAATCGAGTCCGCGCTCCTCGGCGAGAGCGATCGCGTCGCGAGTCTTCATGACACTGCTTGTCTCGCCATCAACGAGCCTGACCTCAAGACTTCTTATTTCATTGTTGATTCTGTTTCGTAACAATTTATTGGAACAATAAGCAAAAGATTATTGGTGAAGAGATTTTAGCTTGAAAATGAAGGGAAGTCAATGAATGTACTCTTTGCCATGATTTTTATCGTGCGCCTCTTGACTCACCGCACCTTCTAATATAGTATTCCAATAACGCCGACGTGAAGAGATTTCTGGTTTTGTCCCGCCACTCTGGCGGTCTCATTTTTCAGAGCCTTTGCTTAAAGCTATTTATTAAATTAGTTATGTTGGCGAGCCTAATCCCGGGAGCGCGTTCTCGTGTCTCGAGGTTACGTCCGTCAACCAATGTAATTGTATGGCACAAGAAGTATTTGATAGAAGTAAGCCGCACGTCAACATCGGCACCATCGGCCACGTTGACCACGGCAAGACGACGCTAACCGCGTCTATTTTGCATATCTTGGATATGAACAAAGACAAGGGCTACGGAGCTCGAGTCGAAGCAATTGATAGTATCGATAACGCGCCGGAAGAAAAGGCTCGTGGTATTACCATTGCTCTTCACCACTCGGAATACTGGACACCGAACAGGCACTATGCTCACATCGATGCCCCAGGACATGCCGACTACATTAAGAACATGATCACCGGTGCTGCGCAGATGGACGGCGCGATTTTGGTGGTGGCTGCCACAGACGGCGCCATGCCCCAGACTCGTGAACACATCCTCCTTGCCAAGCAAGTCGGTGTGCCAAAGATCATTGTCTTCTTGAACAAAGTAGACATGGTTGATGACAAGGACATGATTGACCTCGTCGAAGAGGAAATCCGAGAGCTCCTTACCAAGAACGGTTTTGATGGCGCGGGCACTCCGGTCATCAAAGGATCGGGCTTGAAGGCTCTTGAAGCCAAAGACATGAACGATGAGTATGCCAAGAAAGTTTTGGAACTCATGGATACTGTCGATACTTACATCCCAAACCCAGTTCGCGATCTCGACAAGCCATTCCTCATGCCTATCGAAGACATTTTCTCTATCGAAGGCCGTGGAACAGTTGTCACCGGTAAAATCGAACGAGGTATCGTCAAAGTTGGTGAAGACGTTGAGATTGTCGGTATCAAGCCGACAGCCAAGACGACTGTCACCGGAGTTGAGATGTTCAACAAGCAGCTCACCGAAGGTCAGGCTGGCGACAACGCTGGTATCCTCCTTCGCGGCGCTAAGAAAGAAGATGTTCACCGCGGACAAGTGCTTGCGAAAGTCGGCTCAGTTACGCCTCACACTGATTTCGAATGCGAAGTCTACATCTTGAAGAAAGAAGAAGGCGGACGACACACTCCATTCTTCAAAGGCTACAAACCACAATTCTACATCCGCACGACTGACGTTACCGGAGATGTCGCTTTGCCTGAAGGAGCTGAAATGGTTATGCCTGGCGACACCGTCAAGCTTACTGTCTCACTCGTGGCCCCTGTCGCTATGGAAGACCAGATGCGCTTCGCTATCCGCGAAGGCGGCAAGACTGTCGGCGCCGGAGTTGTTACCAAAATAATCAAGTAAGACGAAACCAGAGTTCATTTATATGGCGATCAAAAAAGCACAATCAAAAACATCATCAAAGAAGGGTGGCGAAGTGGTGCTTCGAATTAGGGTTCGAGCTTATGAAAATAAGATTTTGGACAATTCGGTCAAACAGATCATCGATACGGCTATGCGCCACGATGCCGGAATTCTCGGCCCCGTGCCACTTCCGACCGAGATCAAGAAGTACACTGTCAATAGTTCGCCTTTCGTCTACAAGGATGCGCGAGAACAATTCGAGATTCGAACCCATAAAAGGCTCATCGATGTCTTGAACCCATCCCCGAAGACGATCGAAGCTCTGACAAATCTAAACCTTCCTTCTGGCGTTGAAATCGATGTGAAGATGGTGTAATTACCAAATTTACTAATAGGTACAATGCCCCAAACCTATCCGCCGCTCGGGCGGAGAGGTTTTCGGTAACTTAACTATTAAATTATGAAATTTATTCTTGCAAAAAAACTGAATATGACACAGTTCTTCGGCGAAGACGGCAAAGTCTTCCCGGCGACACTTGTCGAAGCTGGCCCAATCAAGGTTGTGCAGGTCAAAACGGTCCTCAAAGACGGTTATGACGCTGTCCAATTCGGATACGGCGAGCAGAAAGAGTCTAGGCTCTCTAAAGCTGTCATCGGCCACGCTAAAGGTCTCGGGAACTTTAGACACCTCAAAGAGTTTCGCCTCGACGGCGCAACAGAAATGAAAGCAGGGGACACTTTTGATGCCGGAGTCTTCGCGCCTGGCGACGGAGTTACTGTCATTGGTGTATCGAAAGGTAAAGGTTTCCAGGGTGTCGTCAAGCGTCACGGCTTTAAAGGAGGACGAAGAAGTCACGGACAGAAGCACTCCGAAAGAGAAGCTGGAACAATTTCCGGTAGTGGCGGACGAGCCGGAGGCCGCGTGGCCAAAGGTATTCGTATGCCAGGCCGAATGGGAGGCGATGTCATCACGGTCAAGAATTTGAAAATCTTGGCGGTTGATAGCGAAAACGCGCAAATCTTGGTCAAGGGAGCGATTCCAGGTCGACGAGGGTCATTGGTAACAATAACTGGATAATTTTATGGAAGCAAAAATTTACAACAAACAAGGAAAAGAATCCGGGAAGATAGATTTGCCGAAAGAAATATTTGGACTTCGCTTCAATGCCGACCTCGTCCATCAAGTTTTCACTTCGATGAACTCAAACATCCGCGCCAATAGCGCTTCGACCAAAGACCGTTCGGAAGTTTCCGGTACAGGCAAGAAGCCTTGGAAGCAGAAAGGCACAGGCCGCGCTCGTCACGGTTCCCGCAGATCTCCGATTTGGGTTGGTGGTGGTGTCGCGCACGGACCAAATCCTGATCGAAACTACAAGAAGAAAATCAACAAGAAAATGAACGCCAAAGCATTGTTTACATTGCTTTCGGAAAAATTCCGCAAAGGCCAAATTCTCTTTGTCGATGACTTGTCTTCGAAAGACATCAAAACGAAAGAGGCGAGTGCGGCTATGAAGTCTCTCGGCGCACTCGAAGGATTTGATCGCTTGAAAGGCTCGAAGAAGATCGTCGCGCACATCGCTATCGACAAGAAAAACGATGGGGTGTCGAAGAGCTTCGCGAATCTCCCGCACGTCGAGGTGGGCGAAATTCGAAACTTGAACGTCCTTGATGTCTTGAATCGAAAATACTTAATCATTGTGAATCCGAAAGAGGCTATTACTACGCTTTCGGCTAAGCTTGCAAAATAATATGGGACTATTTTCAAAAGATACAAAGAAGAAGGCGGCAGCGCCGAAGAAAGTAGTGGCCAAGACTGACGCCCCGAAAGCAGTCACGAAGAGTGCTGTGGTGAAGGGTGTCGCAAGCGATGTCCTTCGAAATCCGCGCATCACCGAAAAGGCCGCGCACATCTCGGACAACAATGTTTACACTTTCGACATCTCGCCTCGCGCGACGAAGACGGAAATCATGAAAGCTATCAAGGATATCTACAAAGTGAGCCCGATCAAGGTAAACGTTGCCGCTATTCCGAAGAAGGGAGTCTTTCGCCGCAATACGCTCGGCGTCAAAGGCGGGGGCAGGAAAGCCTACGTCTTCCTAAAGAAGGGCGACAAGATAGAATTTATTTAATTTAAGAGCAGTCTGAGAACCATAACCGTTACTCACTATAGATTGCGCCAATAAGATGAAAAAATATAAACCAACATCAGCAGGCAGACGTGGCATGACGGTAGTAAGCTACCGAGGCGTCTTGACCAAATCAAAGAGAAACAAGAAATTAACTGTCGGGAAGAAAGGCCAAGGTGGTAGAAACAACCAGGGTCGCATCACCGTCCCACATCAGGGCGGCGGGCACAAGCAGGCGTATCGTCTTGTCGATTTCAAATACGACAAGAAGAACATCCCGGCGAAATTCACGACTGTCGAGTATGATCCAAACCGAAACGCTTTCATCTCGCTCGCAGTTTACGCTGATGGCGAAAAGCGCTACGTTGTTTTCCCGAAAGGAGCATCCGTCGGCGATAAGTTCATTGTCTCTGCGACAGCCGAACCGAAAGCGGGCAATAGGCTTCCACTCGTAAACATTCCAGTCGGTACTTTTGTCCACAATGTCGAGATAAAGGTGAACGGCGGAGCCAAGCTTGCGCGTTCAGCAGGGGGCTTCCTCCAAGTCGTCGCTCACGATGAAGGTAAAACTTTCCTCAAGATGCCTTCGACTGAAGTCCGCAAAGTGCCATCCCTCGCTTGGGCAACTGTCGGCGAAGTCTCGAACGGCGAATGGAAACTCACGAACTTCGGTAAAGCCGGACGCTCTCGCTGGAAAGGTATTCGCCCAACAGTTCGCGGTAGTGCCATGTCCCCAGTCGACCACCCACACGGCGGAGGTGAAGGCCGTCAGGGAATCGGACTTCGAAGAGGTCCGAAGACTCGTCACGGCAAGCTCGCTTACGGCGTCAAAACCCGAAGGAGCAAGAAATACTCGAACGTCCAGATCGTCACTCGAAGAAAGACCAAGAGAAATCAGCAGACATCAATTTA
>CAZTRC010000031.1:0-5392 GCA_964615845.1 uncultured Candidatus Saccharibacteria bacterium | reverse complement strand
TATGCAAAAACAAACATCCTGGGGAAATGTGGCTGAGTGGTACGACAAGCATTTGGAGAGCGACAATACTTATCACGCGCAGGTGGTGGCGCCGAATTTGTTGCGAGTGGTGGACCTGAAAGCAGGCGAATCACTTTTGGAACTCGGCTGTGGCCAGGGTTATTTCATCGAAAAGTTTTTGCAAATTTCGAAGGACGTGACGGGTGTTGAAATAGGGAAGCCTCTTGTGGAAATTGCCAAGAAGAAATTTCCAAGCGCGAAATTCGTCGTCGGGAATGCCGAAGATCCGAAAATTCTCGCGGGAGAAAAGTTTGATGTCATCACGATCGTTCTCGCGCTTCAGAACATGAAAGACTTGGGTGCGGTAGCGAAGAATTTAGACCGACTTTTGAAAGACGGCGGTCGTGTCGTGCTCGTCCTCAATCATCCAGCATTTCGTGTGCCGCAAAACTCGGGGTGGGGGATGGATACGGAAAATAAAACGCAATACCGTCGCGTCGACGCTTACATGAGCGAAATGGAAATAAAAATAGACATGACGCCGGGCAAGCAGACGAAAAAAGAAATGACTTTGAGTTACCATCGTCCGCTTCAGGTGTACTCGAAAGCTTTCGCCAAAGCTGGTTTTGCCATCGCCAAGATAGAAGAATGGATTTCCCACCGCAAAAGCGAACCCGGTCCACAGGCTAGAGCCGAAGACAAAGCCCGCAAAGAAATCCCGCTTTTTATGTGTTTGGTTTTGAGAAAGATAATCACATAGTGTTATATAAAAAGGCGCTATGCTAAAAAGAAAACTCACACCAATAGAAATACGAGAAATAGAGCATCTAATAAAAATAAGCAAAGATGCCCCGATTAATCCTGACACTTTTATTCCTTGGGAAATGGAGCCAAAGGATACCTTTGAGTTCATGCCCAAAACACTATTTTCATTGTATGGGGATGAATTATTTGATACGTTGACCAGCTCACAAAAGACAGAGTTGGCGAAATCCGAAGTCGGTCAAGCCATGTATTCTTACGGATGGTCTGAAGGGCTAGCCTGCTTGTTTTTTTATAGGTATCTTGTAAGTCTGCACAACAATGTGTCGGCAGAGTATCGCTATCTTTTGATCGAGATTTTTGAAGAAACTTGCCATCAACAAATGTTTTCGAGAGCCATTGAAACTCTAAAAATAAAGACTGTACCGGCCAGAAAATTACATCGGTTCGTAGGGTGGTTTACGACGAGATTTATGCCCGACGATATCGTTTTTATGTCGGTGTTGGCTATCGAGCTTGTAACAGACATGTATGGGGCCGAAATTATCAAACAACAAAACATGTATCCGGTGCTTGCCAAAATATCCGAACTTCATAAGATCGAGGAGGACAGACACATGTATTTTGCGGAATTATTGCTCAAAAGATATACAGAGAACGCCGGATTTTTCAGGAGATCCATATACAGTATCGTAGTGTGCTTGAATATTTATTTCATGAGAACGCTCTATGTCAGGAAAGAAATACTGCAAAGAATAGGACTTGATCCGAAAAAATATTACAAGACGGCATATCGAGGATTGAAACAGAAATTTTCAGAAAATTGCTTGGGAAAAGCCACGGATTTCGTCCGAGGATGGAACGGCTTTAATTGGTTTACCAAAATGGTTTGGAGAAAGTTCTTGGGCGCAAAAATCTAATTCTATTCCATTTCGAGAACAGTCTTGAGGTTGTGAAGCATATGATCTCCCTCTTTTTCATTGATGGATGCGAGCGCCTTAGCTTTTATTTTGGCCAAGATACCCTGTGGCATCTCGTATTCAACGGTTAGGGTAACTGTGGATTTTTCTTCATCGCCGGAGATTTCCTGGGTCCACCAGCTTTCGGTACCACCGGTCGTATGAGCCTTATACAATGTTGGGGCTTGGATTTCGTCGACTATCCATTGTCCATCCATTATGAAGCCGTACATCTGATACTTATAATCAAACTTTGCCCCGGCAGTAAGAGGAAGGTCTGGTACATTACTGTTTTCAATCAAACCAGGGAGGATTGAAGGTATGTTTGAAGGGTCAGTAATAAAATTAAAGATTTTCTCTGGCGACGCATTAATTTCTAGACTTTTGGTTACTTTTATTTTTTCCATATTTAAAATATTAAAAAATAATATACATGCTTATAAGCCAAATTATATCAGAAAATCCTCTTTCGTGTTCTTGGTAGGGCTATACCCCAATTCTTTTTTTGCTTTGGATATGTCAAAGATATGATCGCTCGACATTTGGTCAACTATATATCTGGTTAGCAGTGGAGGTCTTTTGATTCCAAACATCCTATAAAAAAACTCCAGAACGTACCCGACAACGAAACACAATTTTCGCGGTATAAAAAATTCCTCGAAGTTTAAGTGATTAAGACTCTTAAATTGTTTCAACGCCTCGGATAGGGTAATAGGCTCTGAGTCAGTGACATTGTAAATTGAAATTCCGCTTTTTGAAATTTCGATAGATTTCAATATAGCTTGTGCCAAATTTTCCACGTGAGTAAAAGAAATCCTGTTTTTACCATCGCCCGGTATGGGTAAATATCCAAACTTGATCGCTTGTCTGATTCTTGGCCCGATAGTTGTGTCGCCTGGACCGTAAATGATGTGCGGTCGTAAAATAACCCTTGAGAGTATGTTTGATTTTTCGACTTCTTTTTCCCCGAGTAATTTGGTCTTACTGTAGGCGTTTAGTAGACTCCCGTCGAGACACTCATTTTCTGAAATTGTTACTTGTCTACAAAAAGCATTGTAGACGCTTGCCGAACTTATATAAATAAATTGTGATGTGTTTTTAAACGATTTCAATATATTTTGAGTCCCCAGTACATTGGCAGAGTAAGACCTAGCATACGATGCCCAGTCGTCGACACAGGCAGCGCAATGAACGACAGAGTCGATCGCGAGGGGTCGGGGGTAAGGACCTTCAGAAATATCCCAGCGTAATACGCCCTTCATATCTTTCCTTCCAAACCGATAAACTTTGTAACCTTTTGATTCCAAATAATTCGCCACAAAGCCGCCTACAAAGCCGGTTGCGCCAGTTACAGCTATTGCAGACATATCTTTTCGCGCGCCAAAGCTTGTAATCTTCTTTTATCAATCTTTTTACTCCTTCCAGATCTTGGCATGTCATCAATGAAAATGATCTCGTCGGGGTAAGCTTGGCTATCAATAGAATATTCTCCGGATATCAGCATTTTTTTTAATTTGTCTTTAAAGCTCAAATTATTAGAATCTGAAACCACAAAAAGAACAACTTTTTCGTCCTCTGTTCGATCATCGTATATTCCCACCATGCTACACTCTTCGATTCCGGGTATTTTACCAATGCTGGTCTCAAACAAGGTTGGATAAATATTAAATCCTCTGCGAATAATCATATCTTTTTTGCGTCCAAGCAACACCAGATTTCCTTCGGCGTCGATTTCTCCCAAATCTCCGGAAAAGAAATATTTGGCATTTTCCTTGTCGCTCAGGTACTTGGCGAATAATTGCGGTCCCGCGACGAGTATTTCTTCGTCATCTGAAATCTTAACCGATACTTTTTTCACTGGTTTGCCAAGTAAATCTCCTTTTCCTGCATAATTTATTTTTTCACGCATTTCTACCAAGGATATCGGTAATATTTCAGTCGAGCCATAGACCCCGTATACTTTTAATGACGGGTTGCAGATAGTAGAAAATCTAGATAAGAATCCTTTGGTTACAGGAGCGGAACCGAACAGAATTGTTTTAAAGGAGTTCGGAATAAAGATTTTATTTTTTACGCAATGCTTATAAATCATCTCTCCTTCGTACGGCAATAGAAAAGCCGAGGTGATGCCAAATCTTGAAGAAATTCTTAGAAAAGTTTCCGGGTCGAAGCTTTTGTTCTTAGGAATATACGTCCGAGCAGAAACCATGAGACCGATAAGCAAGAAATAAAACTGTGAGGCGTAAAGGAAATCATTTTTTGAAATCGATATTTCGGAAGATATTATGTTTAGCGCACTCGATAGGGAGTGGTAAGAATGTACGACTCCTTTGGGCTCAGTGACGGTGCCGGAAGTAAATATGATGAGCATGTCTTCATCGGCATCAATCAGTTTTTCTTGGAAAATATCCGTCGTTTTTGTTTCTAAGATTGACTCGAGAGTTTTTATAGTAATTTTATTTTCATTTGGAATTGGTAATTTGTCAGGGAACCAAATATTGAAGAATCTGAGTATCGGTTTTACGAAAGAATATCTTTCTACTTTTTCTAAAACTCTGTCTTGTAAAATGAAACGTGACTTCGAGAATTTAATCCGACTCACGAAGTTTTCTTGCCCCATTTCAGGGTCGACGAGCACGACAATCGCGCCAGCCCTCAGTAAAGCAAAAAAATACAGTATTGATTCAATCGAAGGTCTGACTAAAAAAATAACTCGGTCTCCCTGTTTTATTCCGGCAGTTATGAGATCGCAGGCAATTCGATCGATGGATTCTAAAATCTGAATTCCGTTAACTTTACGATTTCTATGATCATAGATAAGAACACTTTCGTTGTCGGAAAGCTTGGTTTTTAGATTGTCCAATATCGCGTTTGAATAAAGGGTGTATTTCATTCTTTTAGGGCAATTATACAATATTGGATAAATAAAGAAGGGGCCCATGCGTGGCGCACAGACCCCTTCGAATTTCGTACCAAGAGCTCTAGAACTTCACCAGCGTAAACCCGATGCTGATACCACCGGCGAGACCGATGAAGAGTCCGAGAGATCCAGGTGTTGGCGTTTGACTCCTGAGCCTTAGATTGAGGGCGAGTGGTAGACTCGCAGCCGCGACGTTTCCGTACTGCTTGATTGTCACCTCAATTTTCGATTTCGGGATCTTTAGGTCATCGCAAACCCTGTTCAAGAACATCTCAGCGACCTGATGGACGAAGACATGCTCAATGTCGTCCATGGAAATATCGTTCCGTTTCAAAAAGTCTTCGAGGAGCCCTTTTGTGTGGCGGAAAAACGGTTCCATGAGCGTCGTGGCATCTCCTGAAAAGAAATAAGCCGCTTTGTCATTCAGGTGACGAGATCCGCCACCAGGGAACATCGCGGCATCCCAATTGCTACTTTCCGCGAAGAAGAACGAGTCCACCACAGAAGCAACCCGGGCCTTTCGATCTACCAGTACAGCCGTCCCAGCATCTCCGAACGTGTAACCAGGTATGTACTGAGTCAAAGAGTGTCGACTCTCCATCTCGTACTTTGCCGCTTTGCTTGGCACTTCTCCCGTGGCGATGAGTACTGACGCGTACCTTCCGGCCTCAACGAACGCAACGGCGATCTCAAGCGCATTGAGGAAACTGTTGCACGCGTTGGTAACATCCATGACGGGGCAGTGCGTGCC
>CAZTRC010000030.1:0-5590 GCA_964615845.1 uncultured Candidatus Saccharibacteria bacterium | reverse complement strand
ATGAACCAAGACCACGATCTAAAAACTTATAGGGAAGCATCTCTCGGAGTGAGCCTCATCTTTTTGGCGCTCATTGCTTTCATCTTGGTGCTTGCCAAAGCCTTTCCGGTGGCGTATTCGGGCGGGGACTCTTCTGACAGTCATGCCGAAGTCGCTCTTGGCCAAAAGGTAACTCTCACCAATCACTAAAACAGGCCTTGCTTTTGGCCGATAACTTCTTTATAATTCCAATCCATGACTACATTAAACGCAGAAATAAGAGACAATCAAATAAAAAACGCCCAAATTCGAGCCGCTGGTAACGTCCCGGCCATCTTTTATGGTTTCAAGAAAGACACGACCCCTATTTCCATCAAGAAAATCGATTTCAAGAAAATTTTCAAGGAAGTCGGTGAGACCAACACCCTCAAGCTTGCGACCAGCGCCGGCACATTTGACGTCCTCATCCACGAAGTCCAGCATGATCCGATTTCGAACGAGCCTATTCACGTAGATTTCCTCGCTGTCGACATGACCAAAGAAATCGAAGTCGACGTACCCCTCGAATTCATCGGCGAATCGGCCGCGGCCAAAGCTGGCGGCGTCTTGGTCAAATCTATGCACGAAGTCAAAGTCACAGGTCTCCCAAGCAAGATTCCTCACAATATCGAAATCGATTTGTCCGCGCTCGAGACCATGGACAGCTCTATCGCTCTCAAAGACTTGAAACTTCCAGAAGGTGTTACACTTATCGATGACGCCGAACAGGTAATTGCCTCGATGGCCGTCGCCAAAGAAGAGCCTGTGGAGTCAGCTGTAGCGCCTGACTTATCGACAATCGAAGTAGAAGCAAAAGGCAAGAAGGAAGTTGAAGGAGAGGGGGAGGCCGCCGCTGAGGCGAAATAAGGATAAATTCTTCAGCGCCTGTTTGGTTTGCTCCCGCCTAACCTACCCAAGCCAAATGGTCGCAAACCAAACAGGCGCCTACGAATTTTCACATGAGTATTCTTTCCAAAAATAAGAATCTAAGCGTTATAAATAAAAGCATTGTGCTTTCTGGCATAATGCTTTTATTTATTTTTGGGGGCTTTTCGAGAGCCTATGCGGCTGTGTGCGATGGCAATATCGCGGGCAAGTCCGACGCCGAGCTGGAGCAAATCTTGAAACAATGTGAAGCCGAAATCGCGGCCGAACAGGGCAAGCTCAATGCTCAAAAAGGCCAATCGGCGACAATCCAAGGAGATATTTCGCTTCTCCAAAGCCGTATCAACGCTGCCAAGAAAAAGATCAACCAGCAGGACGTGACGATCAAGAAGCTCGACAAAGATATCAGGACGAAGGAAGAGACAATCACAGTTTTAAACAAAGACATCGCCAAAGGCAAAGAGTCACTCGAACAGCTCATCCGAAAGACCAACGAACTAGATAAAGTAACTTTTGCTCATGTGCTTTTGAGCTCGGAATCGATTTCGGATTTTTATTCTGATGTAGATACGTACTCTTCGGTCAAGAAATCTGTTCATGATTCGGTTCAGGATATCAAAGGAGTGAAGCAAGAAACCGAAGGCGTGAAGCAAGAGCTTGAGGTCAAACAAGACGAGGAAATTGACGCCAAGAAAGAAATCGAAAAGCAGAAGAGCTTGGTAGAAAAAGATGAAAAAGACAAGAAGACCCTTCTCTCAATCAGTAAAAACAAAGAAGCCGAATATGCGCAGATCGTCAAAGACCGCCAAGCGCAGGCAAGTAAAATCCGCGCCGAACTTTTCCGTTTCCGTGGAGCAGGACCTATTCCTTTCGGTGAAGCTTATGACATGGCAAAAGTCGCCGGCAAGGCTACTGGTGTCAGGCCGGCCTATATCCTGGCTATTTTAAAACAAGAATCGAACCTCGGCGCGAATGTCGGTACTTGCAACCGCGCTGGCGATACCCGCACCTGGAAAGATATCATGCCTGGACCGACATCAGGATCATGGCGCGACGATCAGTCAGCCTTTCTACGTATCACAGAACGTCTCGGTATCAAGCCGGACGGCCAGCCGTTGTCATGTCCGCTCGCTATCGGCGGATGGGGGGGCGCAATGGGCCCATCGCAATTCATTCCAGCTACATGGGAAAGCTATGATCAGAGAATAGAGGCTGCACTCGGCGTTTCTGTAGCAAACCCCTGGAATCCGGCTCACGCCATCACGGCTACGGCGCTTTATGTCGCGGACCTCGGCGCTGGTGCGCAGACCTACACAGCCGAAAGGGAAGCGGCTTGTAAATACTATTCAGGACGTGGATGTTCCGCTCCTGGGGTCACCAACGCATTTTACGGCAACGCCGTCATGTCTCATGCCGCAACGATCCAGACCAATATCGACGTTTTGGAGAGTTTGTAAGCCTCTTGCCCCCACACCTATATTTTGATTACGCCAAAGGCGTGCTCAAAAGAGCTATCAAAATATAGGTGTGGGGGCTTGTCTTAAATATAAGCCTGTGTTAATATTGCCCCTATGAAAAAAGATATCCACCCGGAAAATTTCAGGTCAGTCATTTTCGAAGACGTCTCCAACGGAGCGCAGTTTTTGATTGGCTCAATTATTAAGACTTCAGAAAAAGGTAAATTCGAAGGAAAAGAATACGACCTTTTCAAAGTCGAAATCTCCAGTGCTTCACATCCATTCTACACAGGCAAAGAAACCGTCCTCGACACCGCCGGACGCGTCGACAAGTTCAAGAAGCGCGCCGCCGCAACTACCGTCAAATCAAAGAAAGCTGCTAAATAAATGTCCAGAAACAAAAGCGCTCTTTCCGAGCGTTTTTGTTTTGCTAGAATAAGCATATGAAATACGAACTTGAAGAAATAAAAAGTAATCATAAGACCGCGTATCTCGGCCAGGAACTCGAGCGACTTTTGGTTGAGGAGAAGGGAGCCAATGAAATGATTGCGTCAGATCCCGGGATGAAAGAAATGGCGGAAGAAGAATTGGCGAACATTGCTACTAGGAGAGCTGAACTTGAAACGCAGATCGAGGCCATAATGAAGAGTGAAAAAGAAGAAGAGAAGTTCCCAAACGAAGCCATGCTTGAAGTCCGCGCGGGTGTCGGCGGAGACGAAGCGGCGTTATTTGCATATGAGCTTGCTGAGATGTATCAGCGCTATGCCGAAAAACAGGGTTGGACGGTTAAGAAAGATTACGAATCGCAGAATGACATCGGCGGGTACAAAGAAGCGTCGTTCGAATTCCACGGCAAAGATGTTTATAAGAGACTAAGGTTTGAAACCGGTGTCCATCGTGTCCAGAGAATTCCAGCGACAGAAAAGCAGGGGAGAATCCATACTTCGACCGCATCCGTTGCCATCCTTCCAATTTTCAAGAAAACAAATATCGTCATTCCTGACAGCGATCTCGAATTCGAGACATCTCGCGCTGGTGGAGCCGGAGGTCAAAACGTGAACAAGGTAGAATCTGCCGTCCGCGTGATCCACAAGCCGACCGGCATCGACGTGCGTTCGACCGTAGAACGCAGCCAGCTGGCGAATCGCGAACGCGCTTTGACGCTTTTGAAGTCCAGGCTTCAGCAGATGAAAGACGAAGAAGAGGCTAAGAAATATGCTTCGGATCGTTCTAGCCAAATCGGCACCGCCGACCGCTCGGAAAAAATCCGTACATACAATTTCCCGCAAGACCGCTTGACTGATCACCGGATCAAAGAATCTTGGTCAAACCTCCCACTTATCATGAAAGGGCAAATTGATGATGTCGTCGAAACGACAGCGGGAAGGATAGAAAATGGCAATGTCGCAGAGCCTGAAGCCACTGAAGAGTAATACATAGGTCTGTCCTATGTACACAGGACAGACCTATGGGGCCGGGGAAATTCTCGAAAACCTAATGACTCCGAACTGATCTTGGAAAGATTCGGCATTTGGCGCGAGGGCTTTGATTGCCTCTGATTGTTCTGGTTCATGTTCGATATAAACTACGCCTCCAGGATTTAAATATTTTGGAGCTTCAATAATAATTTTCTCTATGAGTTCCATACCCGAAAGGCCGCCAAATAAGGCTTGCTGCGGTTCGTGAAGAGAAACACTCGGTTGGATGCGATTAGCGAGAACGGGATCAACATATGGCGGATTAGAAAGAATGAAGTCATGCTTTTCTGTTACGTGTTCAAAAAGATTCCCGCCGATTTGTTTCGTTCGTCCGACATCGATACCGTTTTCACGGATATTTTTTCGTATCGTCTGGTGATGGTCGTCGACAATTTCAGCGAAGTGCACTTCGGCATCTGGAATATGTTTCAAAACCGCAATACCAATACATCCCGAACCAGCGCAAAGATCGAGCACTTTGAGGCGAGGTCGGACCTCGTCTCCTTTCATTTCTTGAATTGCTTTTTCTATCCAAAATTCCGTTTCTGGGCGGGGGATTAGGGGTCTGGAATCAAGCCAAATTTTTGTACTTAAAAACGGTATCCAGCCGATGACGTAAGCGAGCGGAACGCCCCTTTTTAGACGCTCTATGTCTCTATGGAATTCCGGAGATTCGATACTGTTATATTTATCCCGGAGAAGCCAGGCTATTTCTTTGTCCATGAGTGCGCGTGGAAAGAATCGAACTTTCGGCCTCTGTCTTATCAGGACAGCGTTCTACCACTGAACTACACGCGCGATGCGAAGTAATATAGCAAAAAACATCTTATAAAACAATAAATGAAAGCCCCGCCTTGTGGGCGGGGTTTTCAAAGATCAGGGTATGGTCTTCCATGGCGCGGTATTGCACTGGAAGGCGCAGGCGCGGCCTCGGAGTTCCATCTCGGCGAATTCCTCGTAGGCTGCTTGAAAGTTCGCGATGCGCCAGGCTTTCACTTCGGGATCAGGACATGTCCAGCAATACCACCAACTCGCCACTTTCTCCGGCGTGTCCCAGTTCTTGGCTTTCGCCATGTCGTTTAGGACATCGAGAGATCGCAGGTAAGTGTCTTCCGGCGGCAGATTTGGGTCGGCCAGCTCGGACCCAGAGAATGATGCTTCTCCGGTCTTACGCTTACGTTCGTCGATCATGATCTGGGTTATCTGGAGAAGACCATTGGCGTCACGATAGGGATTGCCCGGCTCGTTGTGAACGACGACATACGGATTGAGCCGACTTTCCATGTAGACCGCCGCGTAAATGACTCGACGAGTCACGTCTTTGCCCCAACCACAATCATCGACGAAGAAGGGGAGACGTTCACGAATGATGTCATTCGTGAGGACACACTTGTAGATCGCGTAAGCATCCGGCGCGTCGTCCAAGTTTATGGGCGGAAGGGCTTTGGGCACATCGCCTTTCCACAGGGCGGGAGGTTGTTGGGCGAGGGCAGGGGTTAGCAGGGCCAACCAGAGCGTCGTCGCTAGAATCAAAGGTCTCATCTGGATGGAGGGTTAAGGGTTCGGAGACATACTATAACATAAAAGACTTTTTGTCAATGCCTGAAAAACCCTTTTTTTAAATAGATTTTTTCTGGTATAATGCTCCCGCAATAAAATTATGGCTGAAGTTTCTAATAAAAATACTACAACCGAACATCACGCCCACACTCTCTACGGAGAGGAAATTTTTTCTATAGGGAATTTTCCAGT
>CAZTRC010000029.1:0-6058 GCA_964615845.1 uncultured Candidatus Saccharibacteria bacterium | reverse complement strand
AAGATATTAACGACTTTGACCAACTTCTTTCTTCGGGAGAGTGGATCGATAGACCATGTCGATTCAAAGCCTGGAAGTCTGGTGAAGTTTGCGAGTATTGTAAATTGGCGGAAATTTATAAAGAAAAATAGAAAAGTGAAAGCCCCGTTGCCGGGGCGTTCCTTTCGCTTCGCTGTGGTTCACATGTCGTATGTGGCGCAGGGGTCGCATGGTCTTGAGACTAGCTGACCGACATAAGGCGCGATGCGGATGCGGGTGTCGTGGACCAAGCCGGACAGCGGGAATGGTGATCCGGACTGGATGCTTGTGAGGGTTAGCTTGCCCCCACCAGAAGCGCAGACAGAGACAACGTAATCGCCCGATGTGTCCGTACGGATGAAGATCAGCGAGCAGGTAGGGAATCGGCTTGCGTCCCCGAGTGTGACAAAAACCTTGTCACTGGTCACCATGGTGACAGTTGCTTCGGTTTCGGCACCTTTAGCCGAATATTGTTGGGCGTTGCCTATGCCTGCGCAACAGACAAAAGTGAGCGCGAAGAGTGTGTGATAGAGCTTCATGGGCTTCTGGGTGTCTAGCGGGTGAGGAGAATTCCTAATCTAAACGTAACATTTGGTGGCTGGAAGTCAAGGCGCACCTGGTCAATTTTTTGATTTTTGCTAATATCGAGTTTATGAACCTGAAAGCGAATCTAAAATCAAAAGAAGAGCTTCTGGCTGACCTTGCCAAGGAGAATTTTCGACGTCGGACGATGTCTTTCTACAAATACGTAAAGATCGCGGACCCAAGAGCTATGCGGGATTTTCTTTTTGAGAAATTCCGCGAGCTCGGATGTCTCGGCCGAATATACGTCGCTCATGAAGGCATCAATGCCCAGATGAATGTGCCAGAGCATAACTTCGAGAAGTTCGATGCGTTTATCCAAGGACTTCCAGAATTTACCGGCGTGCCATACAAGCTTGCTGTCGAGGAAAAGGGGATGTCTTCATTTTTGAAACTGATCATAAAAGTTCGCGAGAAAATCGTGGCTGATGGACTCGATGACACGACGTTTGACCCCGGCAATACTGGTGAGTATGCGACCGCAACCGAAGTAAACGACATGATTGATCGCGGTGCGACTGTCATCGACATGCGAAATCTCTACGAAGCCGCCATTGGTCATTTTGAAAAGGCAAAGATTATGCCAGTCGACACGTTTCGCGAGCAGCTCCAGAAAGTTCATGAGATGTTTCGGGATGAAAAGGACGAAGAAATTCTTTTGTATTGCACCGGCGGGATACGCTGTGAGAAAGCGAGTGCTTGGATGAAGCACAAAGGTTTTCAGAATGTTAAACACGTACTTGGCGGAGTAATCGGTTACGCGCACGAAGTCAGAGAAAAGAATTTGCCAAATAAATTCCGCGGTAAGAATTTTGTCTTCGATGAGCGACTTGGTGAGCGAGTAGGCGACGAGATAATTTCTGATTGCCAAATTTGCGAAAAAGTAAAATGTGATGATTATATGCATTGCAAAAATCAGTTCTGCCACATTCTTTTCATCGGTTGCGAGTCCTGCACGGAGAGGCTAGATGGCTACTGTTCACGAATTTGCCAAATCTTCGATAAGATGCCAAAAGACCTAAACCGATTCTTTATTCGAGCCGATAGACAGAAGCACCCCAATCAATACAAAAAGAACTACAAAAGGTTGAAAAACAAGATTTTTTAGAGGTTTTCCAGATTTTTATACAGAGAGTCTTGTGATATCATGGATGCGTGCAGATATTCAACAAAACGCTTTCTTTTTTCCTGATAGCGGTCATTTTGGTGGCGTCTTTTGCTATTGACCCAAAGCCGGTTGAAGCGACGCCAGACATCACTTCAAACCTCACCTTTCATTACGATTTTGAAAACTCGGGAGCTTTGGGCAACGACATCAGCGCAGCCAACAACGACGCCACGGTTGGAACTGGTGTCGCGGCGCAAGTCGACGGCACGCGCGGAGATGTCGCCAAGTTTACGAAGGCTTCCGCTCAAAATTACATCGTCACGCCGGTCAATAATCCGACCACGTCCTACACGCAGTCAGCCTGGGTGTATATTACCGATGCGGCTGGAAACCAAAGTATTTTTGGTACGGGCACGACGAGTTCTGGAAACCTCGCATATTTTTATGTAAAGCCGACGCGAGTAGTCTTTGCAAGTAATAAGTTCGGCACAGAGACATCCGATACTTTGGGAACAATTAGTAACAGTACCTGGTATCACTTGGTAAAAGTTTATGACAGCAGCACCGGAATTCTTAGCACGTATGTAAATGGAGTACTATGGAGATACTCTGACGTTTCTGCGCCTGCGGCGAATCGAGTGATTCTCGGCTCTCATGCTCAGTCAACGACGCCGAGCGGTACTTCGACGCTTTCTTTGGGCGGGTATCTTGACGATGTCCGGCAGTATTCCCGCGCGCTGACTCAGGAAGATATCCAAAGTCTTTACTTCACTGAAAGTGGCACGGTCTCTACACCGCAAAACTTAAAAGCCTACGGAATTGATAGCAGTGTGAGTTTGGTCTGGGATGAAATGGCAGCGACGGATTTTATTATCGAGTACAAGCTCTCGGCTGATTCAAGTTGGACGACATTTGCTGATGGCACCGACACCACATCCGGGACGATTGTGACCGGACTGACCAATGGTTTAGCTTACGATTTCCGCGTCTCTTCGACGGATGGGGTTACCACGAGCTCGGCCTCCAGTACTGATTCAGCAACTCCAAAAGCCGTGGGACTGTGGGTTCCCGTTTTTGTTCATAATTCTTCAAGTGATGCTGTCTTTTCAAGTGCGACACGTTGGACAGAAGCCAAAAGCACCAATGAAACTTCAGCAACTCCTTTGACTGAACAGAAATTCTCTACCTTTGCGCACGTAGAAAATTTCCGCGACGCAGGGGACAGCGACAAACTAACCTTCAAACTGATGTATCCGGATCTGCATGCGACAAGAGCCAACATTTGGAAACAAACAAACAACCCAGCAAACGACGCGGCGGATGCCAACAATGGCGTTACCGGATATTCGGAGATACAAACCCATTTCAATTTAATTGGCAGCGATTTCTTCGGTCTTGAATACAACGGCACGGCAGGACTAGCAGATGGCGGTATTGCCGGAAATTCATGGTTTATCCTCGGTACGAGCAGTCTAGCCTATGATGGTACGAACGGCTTCGCGCCGGATGATTTCCGTGGTCCGCAAGATGTTGGAGTCCAGCAAGTCCAGCTCTATGTTAAAAATCCTTTTTATACGGGCGTACCGGAGAAAGTTTTGAATCTGAAAGTGATTCCCGGAAATTCGCAAGCATACCTAACATGGAAATCGGTCATTGCACTTCCAGTGGTGACGGATTATAAAATAGAATACAAACTTTCTTCCTCTGGCTCGTGGCTTACGTTTGCCGATGGGACATCGACCGATATCGATGCGACTATTACCGGACTTACGAATACCAGTTCGTACGACTTCCGTGTCAGCGCGGTGAACGCTTCGGGTGACGGCGTTGTTTCTGATACGGCCACCAGAACTATCGGCACGCAAACGTTTTATCATATCCTTTCAAATGGACAGAGTCTTTCTCTCGGATCTACCGGCACACCTCCACTATCGGTTGAACAGCCGTATGAGAACTTCATGCTCTATGGTGATCCAGGATTTACGAATAATGCCGGACCGGTGGGATCAGAGTTGCCCCTGGTTCCTCTTATCGAAACTTTTGAATACTTGGATGAAGGTCTTATTGAGTCGCCATCATCCGGCATGCTGAACACTCTGGCTGCATATGATGATCCTGTAACACCATCGCGCAGGTTTGTTATGGGTCTTCATGGTATGGGTGGTTCAGCGTACAGTGTTATCAAGAAAGGGGGTACGGGCGGTGCCGGCAACGGATATGGTCGTGGTCAAACCCAAGCAACGAACACCAAAGACGCTGTGGAAGACACATTTGCCGGGATTTATCAGCCGCTTGCGGTGACACTTATTCACGGCGAATCAGATGCGGCTCTCGGAAATGGTACGGGAAACCCTTCGGCCTATGAAGGCTATCTGACTGAAATGCAGAACGATTATGAGACTGACCTCAATGCGCTAACCGGAAACTCTGACCATATTCCACTTTTCTATTCTCAGCAAAATTCGAGCTTTCCGCATCTCCTTGCTGTAGCACAGCTTCGTGCGCACCGTACCTATGACGACGATATGTATCTTATTGGTCCGACATATCAGTACCCTTTTAATGCCGACGAGGTGCACTTGCAGAGGCAAAGTTACCGTCAGCTCGGCGAACAATTCGCCAAAGTTATGGACAAAGTTTTGTTCGAGGCCGAGGATTGGGATCCTCTTATGCCGAAAGTTGTGGCGAGAAATGGTTCAAGCGTTTTCGTCTGGTTCCATGTGCCGGTTGAGCCTCTCGTGCTTGATACTACGCTCGTTGTCCAGCGAACCGATGGTAAATATGGTTTTCAATTCATCCAAACGGGCGGTTCGACGACACTCTCTACGGTCGCGCTTGCTTCGGACAATGTTGTAGAGCTGACACTCTCCGGCGCGCCAGATGGCACAACGCCGCGCATTAAATATGCGGCGCAAGTCTTTGGTTCGAGTGCCGAGGGTGACCCGACCGAAGCTTCCAAGTCTGGCGGAAACCTACGCGATAGCGATGACTCTGTTTCTCCAGCATCTGATTCGTCAGGTGAGCCACTCTACAACTGGGGAGTTTCGTTTGACGAAAACATAACAACCGACTCAAACTCGCCGGTGGTGACAATTACCGCGCCGACGAAGTCTTCTGGCTCGACAATTACCGACACGACAATCCAAGTGACTGATGATGTCGCCGTGATTGCTGAAGATGTTGTCGTTGGCGGTAGTACGACTGCTACGACCTCTGCCTTTGTGTGTACACAGACATCAAATACACAGGTTGACTGTACGATTAGCATTTCGGCTTCTGGTGATCTAGTCATCAATGCTACTGACTTGGTGGAACGAACGGGAACTGATACCGAAGCCGGGTATTCAATTGTTGCCGACGTTACCGCTCCGACGATTACCAATGTCACTTCTGATAAGACGAATGGTTCGTACACTGTTGGCGAAGTTATCGATATTGATGTGACCTTCTCCGAAAATGTTACTTCAACAGGAAATGTCACGGTAACTCTCGAGACTGGCGCAACTGACAGGACATGCACATTTACTGTTTCAAGCGCCTCAAGTGGTACGTGCAATTACACTGTTCAGTCTGGTGATACGTCGTCCGATCTTACCGTCGGTTCGATTTCGGGAACGATTGCCGACGCCGCTCTTAATGCCATGAGTAACTTTGTCCCAGCGACAAATCTCGCCGCGAACAAAGCGCTCGTCATCGACACGACCAACCCAAGCGTTTCAACCCTTTCACCTCTCGACAACGCAACGGGCGTTTCAACCACAGCGAACCTCGTTATGACTTTTGATGCGGCTGTGGACGTCGAGACTGGAAACATCACCATCAAAAAAACGAGCGATGATTCAACGATTGAAACGATCAATGTTGCTGGCGCTTTTGTAACCGGTACTGGTACCAGCACGATTACCATAAATCCAAGCGTTACGTTGGTTGGATCAACCGGCTATTACGTTCTTGTCGATGCCACGGCGTTTGATGACGCAGCAGGGAACAGTTACGCCGGAATTGCGAGCACAACCGCGTGGAGTTTTACCACCGCTGACGCAACTGCGCCGACGGTCACGATCACCGCGCCAACCAAAACTTCAAACGCTACTATTACCGACACAACGATTGAAGTTACGGACGACCTCGGAGTTCTCGTTGCCGATGTCTCCGTGGGAGCCGGATCTACTGCGGGCACAGCATCGCTTTCTTGTGCTCAGACATCTGGCACCGAAGTTGACTGTACGATAAGCATCACTAGCTCTGGAAATCTCATTATTGAAGCAGAAGACGGAACAGCCAATCTTGGCTCGGACACCGAAACATCATATGTCATAGATACAACTGATCCCGTTGTCACCATCACCG
>CAZTRC010000028.1:3870-6208 GCA_964615845.1 uncultured Candidatus Saccharibacteria bacterium | reverse complement strand
TAGAAAGCGATGATTTTCTCGCCGAGAGTGTCAAAGAAGAGGTATCCGATGGCGTAACTCGTGATGCCGCCCAAGACCGAAGCGACGGATGTGATGAATGAGTAATACGCCCAACGCCTCGCGCCGTTCGAAGCGAGAATCGCCATCAAGAAAAAGTCCGGCGGGATCGGGAAAAAGATGGACTCGGTGTAAGCGACCAGCGCCAAGACCCATTTGGCCTTTTTCGTCTCAGCGTTTCG
Organism: uncultured Candidatus Saccharibacteria bacterium; assembly: GCA_964615845.1. Taxonomy (GTDB): domain Bacteria; phylum Patescibacteriota; class Minisyncoccia; order Phycocordibacterales; family CSBR16-119; genus CAYRQF01. The sequence continues at coordinate 5,969 of CAZTRC010000028.1, read as the reverse complement.
GACAAACCAGTCCTTGAGTTTCGTTTTGTGGAAGAAATCTTTAAATTGCATTTAGGAAGAGGTAGTCGGTGTCGAATTCGGTTTGTGATCCTAGGCTGTATCCAAGATCGATAGTGTAGAACTCATCGGCATTTAGGGCGCCAGTATAGAAGCCCCAATTGAGCGTGTTCATGATAATTTTATAGAGACCATCTGTCTGTGGCTGGAATGTGACTGTAAGCGTGAACTCTTCGGTCTCCCCATCTTCGATCTGGTAGCCACCGCCTGGTGCAAGATCTGAGTCGGTGTTGTTAACAAGGACAGACGAGGCGCTTACTGTTATCTGTCCGCCATTTTTGAGAACAACATATTCAACACCCTCATTCGCAGTATGGATATTGTTCGTGAGTTCAGAAGTCTCTGGGATGACGATATCATCTTGGGTCGCTGTGACGTTGAAGGTTATCTCGAAGGTTCCCCAATCTGATGTCACGCCATCTGAAGAAGAAACTTCTTCGGTACTTACAAGCTCGACTATGACGGGCGACAGTTCCGGAAGTTGCGCTTCCACTACATTTGTCGGCACACCTCCACCGATTGATTGCAAAATCACGTCGCGGTCATTATTGGCTCCAGCGTATTTGACCATACCGTCCATGTTCACATCTTCCAAGCGGTATTCGTTGGAAATCGTAGCTGTCGGGACTGTGCCGCCAATTGTCTGCAATATGACATCGCGGTCATTGTCGTCACCGGCGTATTTGATGAAATTGTCGCGATTGACATCTCCTGGCCAAAGGACCTGCTTGCCATTCATTATTTTTGCCGCTTGGTTAGGTTCGGATATGTCGTAATAAAGTGCAGCGGTGGTCATGTCTAGTGGCTGCTCAATATCTACCGGGGTTTCAGTAATGACCGACAAATGATTTCTGTGGCCCACAAGCACATAATAGTAACCAGGATTTTGATCTTGAATAAGAACGGGAGAAACTCCATCAGCTTCAACTACATCTCCGTCTGCCTGGAGAAGCGCAGCCCTTGAATAAGGAACTCCCCAAGCCATACTGTCTCTATCCCGCAATTCGACAATTACCCAGTCAACGATTGCATTCGGTCCTGTTGCATTAAAAACATCCGCTGTTGTCATCTCTCCACCGCCCTCTTGAAAACTGTATCCTAGGGCAGAGTATGGCTCTTGAAGGGGAATAAGATTCGCGTCATTGAGTGCTGTCGACATAAGTCCAGTTCCAGAATTGTACGATCCGCCTAAAATCATTTTAAGATTCATAGGAATATCACCGCCGCCACGCTCGTCATCTTCTTCACGCGTGATACCGGCGATTGATTCAATCGTTACTTTATCGAGCGTCCCCGTCGCCTCTAAATCATTTTTGGCCTGCCAATTCAAAATCGCCTTTTCGGTGATAGATCCAAATGAACCCGAGATTTTGCCGTCGTAATAGCCTTTCTCGGTGAGCAATTCTTGGATGTAAGAAATTTCTGGATTTTTGTCTCCTCGTATAAATGACTCCGCCCGAACTTCAGCGGAAATGGAAGTCTTAGCCTGCGCGCCGAGATTCTTGAAATCAAACTTCAAGAAATCAAAGAAGCCGGCATGAGACATCGCCGGCATGGCGACAATGATAGCTACGAAGACAGACAAAAATATTTTTCTTTTCATGTATAAATTATGATTTTTAATACTCATCAAATTCTACCGCGTCTCACTGATAAATCAAACACCGTCTGGACGCAGGGCTTTTTTGGTGTATATTCGTAGTATGAATAAATTTAATCGAGGCTTTATAACCCTACCGATAATTTTGATTGCCCTCTTGGTCACGGGCGGCGTTACTGCCGGCGTGGTCATAAACCAAAAAAACCACACAGAGCAAGGTAGCGAAAAGGAAATGACTAAAGGCGATGGTTCGGATCAGCCGACATACTCTATCCCCCGAGAAACTCTGGTAGAAGATTTAGCCGCAACCACGCCTATTAAGCCTGCTGGATTCAACTGCAAGGAAGAACTCTGTGTGGAGGCCGGCAAATTGAATGTAGGAATCTATCAAACGGAATACCGAGTCGATGTCGCGCAATACTCACTCACCAACGGCACCGAC
>CAZTRC010000028.1:2283-3770 GCA_964615845.1 uncultured Candidatus Saccharibacteria bacterium | reverse complement strand
AACAGTTTGCCGGACGGAGAACACCACCTTTCGATCGAAGTGCTCGACATGTACCACGGCGGTGGCGATTACATCACTTTTGATGACAGCGACAAGCCTTTGACCATCGGCAATATCGAAACAAATAATGCTCCCGAAACGCCAACCTCCCCGAATATTCCGCCAGACCCGGTAAACCCATATCAGAACGAAGCTGATGCCAAAGGCAAGCTTTCCTCTTTCCGAGCAGCGGCAGAAGTTATATTTGATCAAAATAATGGCTCTTATGACAGCGTCTGCGATAGCGGATCTCTTTCTCACGATCTTTTCATGGAAGCCCGCGAGCTTCTCGGTATGTCGCAAGACAATGATTGTAAAGAAAACGGCGCGAAATATCGCGTCTGGGTAGAGCTAGTTTCTACGAATCAAATATTCTGCATCGACAATACCGGTTATGCTGGCCTCACGTCTCAGTCTGACTTAAGCGCTGAGAGCTACGTCTGCGTTCAGTAATTATCTAACCGAGCTTCCCGCTGGTGCGTCGGTTTCAGGGATTAAAAATATTGGAGTTTTTTCATCGGAGTCGACAGCGAGGACCATGCCTTGTGATTCAAATCCGCGGATCGTGCGCGGCTCCAGGTTTGCAACGAAAACTAACTTCTTGCCGATCAGTTCTTCGATGTTCGGATAATATTCACGAATGGCTGATAGAATTTGGCGGGGCTTTTCTTCGCCCAAGTCTACTTCAAACTTGTAGAGCTTGTCCGCACCCTCGACAATCTCGCCCGAGATAATTTTCCCGACTTTCATCTCGACTTTTTTAAAATCTTCGTAACTTATCATCTTATTTTCTATCCAAATATCTTTGTAATATGAGAGCGGCGGCAGAATCATCTTTTTTCGGACCCACTTCTTTCTTCGTCTGCCTGGCAATAGGTTTCTTGCCGTGAGCTTGGCTGACATGGAGACTCGTCATAAATTCTTTTTCCATCACGACAGAGAGGCCAAATTTCTCCTCCAAGCTTTTGGCAAATTTTCTGACATCTGTCGAGATTTTGTTATCCCCCGGATCACCGAGCACGATGGATGTGACGCCCTCATCATGAATAATCTTTGCTAAACCTGCAAATATCTTACCATCGTTTGGTAAAACACCTTTTGGAAAAGCAAAACCCGCTGTCTCGTCCGAGACAGCAATTCCGATCCTTTTTGATCCGTAATCAATGCCTAAAATTCTCATGACTAGAGAATACCAGACTTCCGAGAAAAATGCTTTACCCCCACACCTATATTTTGATAGTTCGGGGAACGCGCTTTTGGCGCAATCAAAATATAAGTGTGGGGGTTTACCGGAAACACTTTTGCTGATATTATGTCGCTCGGAAGCGTGGCGGAGTGGTCTATCGCGCTTGTCTTGAAAACAAGAGTCCTGAAAGGGACCGTGAGTTCGAATCTCACCGCTTCCGCAGAAACATAAAAACCCCGTGAGGGGTTTTTATGTTTACATA
>CAZTRC010000028.1:0-2183 GCA_964615845.1 uncultured Candidatus Saccharibacteria bacterium | reverse complement strand
CCTCTCCGTATGCCTGCAAAGCCTCGGCCCTTACCCTTCCTTCTTCTGCCATTGCCACAGGATCACCGAAATGTTTTGAAACGCCGCCAGTTACTCCGTCAGCCATACCTTCCACGCTTTGGTCTAGTTCCTTGCCTGTCTCTAACGGTTTCCCTTCCAAAACAGGTCCTTTTGGTTGTTCTAATTTCATAAAAATAAATATAAATAGTAATTCGTGCTTGCTGATAGGATTATAGCAAATACTTGGGCAATGGGTAGAGGGATTATTTCTCCCACAAATCCCAGACGTTTTTGGCCAGGTCTATAGGCTCGCCCTCAAGAGCAAAGTAGTGGAGGTCGATATAAGGAAGCGAGTTGCATTCGATGATGCCCCAGCGAACAGTATCGGGATCTTTGGTGGCGTCGGCGATAATGAGGTCAAAGCCGAGCACAGGGGCTTCACACAAACGTCCAGCTTTCTCAAATATGCCGTGCATTTTCGGATGGACCTCCGGGAACATTTCTTTGGTGTAACTACCGTACAAGCGTCCCGTTTTGGCTGAGAGATTGAGAGTTTCCCCTACCGGCAAAATACTCTCGATCGTATACCCAGATCGGCTGATAAAGTTTTCCAAATCTTCACTTACAACTACCGGCGAGACACGCTCGTGACGATTTTTGTTTTTCTCTTCGATGAGTTCTCGGACTTTTTTCACGCCATCGCCCACAATGGCCGGCTGGTCAGCGCGATAAAATCCGACGAGCTTGTTGTCGATGACGGTCGCGCGACAAACACTTCCGGATAAATGCTCTTGGAGTACCAGCGTAGTAGAAATTTCTCGTCCGAGCTTGAAAGCCTTTTCGAGTTCTTCCACCGTGCTGATGTTGGTTGTCGTGTGACGACCTCTCGAGCCCCACTCAGGCTTCACGATTACCGGCTTTCGGAGGATTTCGAAAGCTTCGCGAGCGCCGGCTAGCGTTTTTATCCTTCTGGTCCTGGGCGCGGGAATGCCAGCCCTCTCGAGCTCTTCGGCCAAACGCAATTTGTCATCCACCCAGCGATATCCCACCTGCAAAAGCTTCGGGGGTACGGGCAAACTATTGAAATAGTGAGTCTTGCCGTTTATCCGAGCTCGGTAATAGTCGGTCGGTTTCCCAAAAAGCATCAACTGCTCCATTGGGATGTTTCGACGCCTCGCCTCTTCCCAAATTATTTTTGAACGGCCAACCAGAGCTTTGTCCAAATCAGCGCTGTTGAAAGAAACCACGCCAAAGATAGAGCCGATGAAAAGCAAAAGTCGTTCGAGAAGCTCTGCCCATCTTTGCCAAAATTTTCTCTCTGTAACCTTTAGAAACACACGATCAAAACGGCGAATGTGCTCGTCCACAAAGCTGATAGCGAAAGCGACACTGTGATTGATTGGGCTATTGCCACAAGCGCTACATGTATTTTTGGAATTTGTCTGCATAAAAATGAATGTTTTTTATTATATCACTAGCTCGAAACACAATTAACCTTTTGATATATTATCAAAATCACTTTTCTGATAGAATTTAGCCATGGAAGATATTAAAGGCCAAACGATTTTTTCTTGGACAGCTTATGAATTCAAAGACCGTGACCTCAAAACCGATTGGTATTGGGCGCTTGGCATCATTGCTTTGGCGGGAAGTATCGCCGCTTTTGTCTGGAGCAATTTTCTCTTTGGCGTTTTCATCATCATCGCCGCTATTTCTGTTTTCTTCTTCAGTCGAATGAAACCGAAACTCATCAAGTACGAAATCGCCGAACACGGCATCGTTTACGAAGGGACATTTTACCCCCACGAAAGCTTAAAATCATTTTGGCTCGACGAAACCGAGCCCGACAACAAAAAACTTTTGGTGAAATCGGGGCGACCTGTTGTGCCAATCCTCGCCCTCCCCTACAACACCACCGAAGAAGGCGACAGTATCTTTGAAGCCATGACAGATCTCTTGGAGGCCGAGCCCTTGCGAGAACCGTGGGGACACTTGATTATGGAAAGATTAGGGTTTTAATTTGTGCTCCCGGTAGGAATCGAACCTACATCACGAACTCCGCAAGCTCGTGTCCTATCCATTGAACGACGGGAGCGCTAATGCAAAGATACTACAACAATTATTTGAAAATCGCCAGAAGACTGGCTTTTTCTTTTTTAAGTTAGAAACTCGTGACCGATTCC
>CAZTRC010000027.1:0-6341 GCA_964615845.1 uncultured Candidatus Saccharibacteria bacterium | reverse complement strand
AAGAGAAGGAAATGAACTGCGGGAGCGTTCGCAGACCGAGAATTTTATGGTTTGCTCCACGAGAGAGGGCTAAAGAAACCTTCTCTTATTTAGAATCAAAAGTATAATCAAAATGAAAAACGTCAGCGACATCACCGGAATGTCGATATATCCAAACACATCGACAAAGATTTGCAAACACGACGGTCCGGTGGCGTCGCATGAAACGAGTTCTTTGCCGATCATTTTCTCGATATTGTGCCAAAGTCCGATAATTGCGCCGATAATTGCTAGCGTTAGAGCGTAATCGAGGACTTCCAGGGACTTCTTTTTGATCAAGGCTACGAGAGTGATGATGGTAATAGGATACATGACGACTCTTTGATACCAGCACAGCATACATGGAGTAAAGCCTACAAGTTGTTCATAGGCAAGGCTTCCAAGCATTCCAGCAAGCGAAACCAGGAAAACCAAAAGCAAAGTATTTTTTGCTACCAGACCGAAGACCCGCCCCTTGTCTTTGGTTACAAGTCCGATGATGAGGAAGATGCTAAAAAGTTGGAAGGCAACAGTCCCAAGAGAAAAGCTGAGATTTATGGCTGATATGACTTCTGCGCTCATTAGATTACTGGCGATGATTCGCCTACGCCTTCGGTCGAAACTGGCTCGCCGTCAACAGGGAGCGAGCAGTTGGTCTTGGTAGCCAGTGTTTCGAGTGATTGGACTGTTGAGAGTCTAGAGCCGTCAGGGAATTCCCAAGTCGGGTATCCGGTAATTTCTTTTTCGAGGCAGATTGGAGTTACTCCGCTAGCGTCAGGGAGAGAACATTCGACATATGGGAGGAGTTCTTCTGAGCCTTTGAAAAGAGCCTTTTGGTCGGCGCAATGAGGGCACCAGAAAGCGCCGTAAAACTTCGCGCCGCTGTCGTTGATACAGGTCGCGAGCTCGTCGTACTTGCCCGGCTTGTTGCTTTGCATCTGGAGGACGATGAGCCCGGCGACGACAACTACTAATATGACGATCGTTGAAATGATGGTTTGTTTGTTCATTGCGATATGGCTAATTGATATGGGCCTATTTTATGTTTTCCGTGAGTTTTTAGCAAGAGAATTGAAGAAAACGCTCGGTAAGGAGTTTTACATCATCAAAAGTAAGTAACACCTTAGCGTTTGACACATTTTTCTCTGTGTTAAAATTCAAAGATGCATAAAAAAGACATCCCTCTTTACCTCATCCTCATCGTCATTGCCGCCGCGGGCATAACTTTCGTCCGAAATGAAATAGAGAAGATCGCGACCCTCCAAGCCTCCGAAACTCAAGCTGCAGCCGTCGCCTCGAGAACTACGACTCCGACATCTCAATACCAGAAAATTGTTTCTAGTGAAAACGAAGCCGCAATTCTCTCCAATATCGCTGCGAAAGATTATGGACGCGCCGGCATGACACAGAAATCTCTCCAGGGTAGTCTCTACGTCATCTACGTCGAGAAAAGTGACGCGAAAGCGGCCGAGCAAGATCCCGAAATAATTTTCCTCTCGGGCCGGAAGGCATACTCACTTCTAAATGCTTCTAATGTTCCGATTAATCCAAATCTCTCTGGTGCCAAGATCGAACTTACCGGTCTCGCGTCCGAAAGCGAAAATACTTTCTTGGTTAATCTCGATGCCAAAGATTTGAAAGCGATTCGCGCACCGAGGAAATCGCCACGAAGCTGGACCAGGGACTCTCGGAACGCGCCATGCGGCGGCAATTTCTGCGCTCTCGTCATCCCTCTCAACACCACAGGCGACGTGTCTGGTCTGCCTCTACCGTCTGACATTCGCGACTACATTTTCAATGGCCGAATCCATAATCTTTTCACCGAGCAGTCATATGGCCACATGAATTACGGCGGTGTTGTCACGGACTGGATTGAGGTGAACGGCAGTCAGAATATCTGGGCTGCGCCGAACGAAGTTGCGCAATATCTCGCGACCAATAATATTAACGTCGCGGACTATGATCAAGTGGTATTCCTCATCAATGGCGGGCCGAACGGCGCTGGCGGTCTCGCGTCGATCGGGAGCATTTTTCTCGAAGTCGGGCAGAACTATTATGAAAAGCCGGTGGCTATGGTCGGCTTCTCGACATACCAAAACAACGGCAACCTCACCATGGCGAATGGTAATCTCTCTTACTTCGACCATCTCTACTCGCACGAAACTGGTCACAATCTAAACGCTCTTCACGACAACCTCTTGCACTGCATGAAAAATCCGATTGCATTGCCTTCCGAATGCGCGCCTATCGAATATGCCAACAATTACAGCGGCATGGGCGGCGGGACTCTCGGCAACCACTTTTCTTTCTTGAACAAATTGCGCGTCGGCTGGATCAACATGGCCGACCTTATCCAAACGAGTTCGGGAAGTTACGCGGTGACGCCGATAGAATTACCTGACCCCGTGTATGTAGGTTTTGATTATATGAACGACAATTTCCCGGAATATGTTTTTGAAAAAAGATCTTCAGCGGGCTTTGATACGGTGGGGCTTTTCACCCAGGCCAACCTAGACGGCGCATTCGTTTACCGAAACGTTCCGGAATATGGTTGGACCTCGCCTACAAGCGATCCAATGCTTTGGAATTTCCTCCTTGTCGACACGACACCGGGCAAGAAATCGAGCGACTGGGTCAATCCTCTCTATGATACCGTCTTTAAAATCCCGCAAAATTTCCAAGACGGACAAAGAGGCCGTGGGTTCAAGCAGAACGCTGGCGGGGCGAACAGTATGATTGATGTCTACCCGCTCACTTCAGCAAGCGCGCCGTGCGGCTGGAAGCCGATTAAAGTCTTCGAGCCAAAAGGTACCACCGACACTTTCCCCGGACAAGTCGGGACGCACAAGTGGCCGGTTACAGTTTTGCCGCCAGTAAACATTCAAACACTCTCGGGCGATGTAAATGATCCGAGTGCCCAAGTTCTCGTTTACAAGAGCATCATGACTTTCAATGACGACAACATTGCTTGCGGACCGGGGAACTATACTTTCAAATTGAAATTTGGTGGTCAAGACCTGCCGCTCATGAGTGACACCACCGCTACGTACCCAGCATTCAGCGGGCCTCACTACCAGACACTCTACGCCTTCGCGCCGATTCACGGACTCACATATGGACCGCAAACAGTAACGCTGGAGGTCACGAAACTAAACGACGGTACAATCTTCACCAAGGATATGGTTTTCGAATTGGTGCCTTAGACGATATAATTATCCTATGAAAAAATCACTCATGACGGGGGCATTGATTGCAGTCATTGCCATCTCTACGTTTGTTGCGCATAAGGAATCGATGAAGCTCGCGGACATGCGAGCTGATAAAATTTATTCTGAGACTTTGGCTCAAGCGACGCGAGCCATACCTCGTTCGAGCGCACAAAGAATTGTGAATACTACAAAAGAGAAACAATTTCTATCTAAGTTCGTTGAACAAGAGTTTAAGGGTAAGTCTTTCGCTGAGACAACCATAAAAGGCAAATTTGCTGTTGTGTACGTAGATGAATTTTCTAAAGACGGAACTCCTATCGTTGACGAAAATGGTGAAGATATTAAGAAGCTTTATCTTTCAACCCCGACAGAATTTTACAGAGTTGAAAATATTGCTCATCCGGTTACTGAGAGCCTAAATGGGGTCGAGGTGGAACTGACAGGGTTTTTATCTTCCAGTAGAGATGAAAACGGAGAAAAGAAATTTGTAGTTAATATTCATGAAGACACGATAAGAAGCCTGGGATCAAGGTCTAAAAAGCCCACCAAAGATTGGAGTAAGGCTGATGAACGCGGAGGAGGATCCTGTGGCGGCAACTATTGTGCCTTTGTTGTTTTGATCGACACAACTAACGGTAATACCTATTTCGATCTTCCTACTCCGCAGGAAATGCATGATATGGTTTTCGTAAATCCAGGAAGAATAAAACAAAACTTTTATGAACAGTCATACGGACAAATGACATATGGAGGCACGGTAACAAATACTTGGTTCCAGATCCCCGTGGCAGATATTCCAACATTGACAACAAGCGTACCTGCTCAGGTTCAACAATATATCACAGATAATAATATCGACATGAGTGATTACGATCAGTTAATCTATGTTATTCATGAACCACTGTACGCTGGCGCTTTTTCTTCTATTGGCCCTATAAACCAAGTAATAAATGGCCAAGTGTATTCTTTGGCACGCACTGTTGTAAGAATGCTTTACTATTTCAACCCAACAACAATTTTAGCGGCAAATGGAAATATTACATATTGGGAACGCCAATGGATTCACGAAACAGGTCATGCTCTGGGCGCCAATCATGACAATGCGGCCGCTTGTGAGCACGGCCCGACTTCTCTTCCGTCAGAATGCATTATTGTTGGCTACGGAAATGTTTACAGCACTATGGGATGGAGCACGCTAGGTAGCCATTTCTCCTTTTTTAAAAAGCGTGAAATTGGTTGGATTACTGATTCCAATATAGTTAGCGGACAAAGTGGTGGAAATTTCACCCTCAGTCATATTGAAGCGGCAAACCCTAAAATTGTAACCTCTTCTCAAAGTTGGGATACTCCTACTCAGGGCACTTATTATTTCGAAGCTCGAAAGCCAGTTGGGTTTGATAGTATTCCACCTCAGCAATCTAGAAGAATTAGCTTGAACTTCGAGGGGCCATTTGTTTACAGGGAATTACCAGGGGGCTTTCCACTTTTAACCGACGTTTCTCCGGCGGCAAACTCTACAATAGCGACTACTTCTACCGACACTTCTAAAAAAGATGTTGTTTTAAAAGATGGTGAAGTTTTGTCATCAACAGGCCACGGAATTCAGTTTACGGGGGCATATAATCCAGTGCCTCCAGCCTTAGCAACGCTGGCTGGACCTACCGTAGGGGTGATCACATCTCCAATTACCGCATCCTGTGCTCTGCAACCATTCAAACTTTTTCATTTCTATGAATCTAGCACCAACATCACGAAAGGACAGCTTCCTAAGCAAAGCTGGCCGCAAACCCCTTTCGTTCCGGATTTAAGTCAGGTGAAAAACTTCGCTACAGACAATACCAATCCGAATGCAACGATCGCCCTAAATCTTGATTACAGGATATTCAACGACGATTCTGTTGCTTGCGGGGCAACTCAAATCGAACGCTCGATTTCTTTGGACGGGCAATTGATTGAAGGTCCAACCCTGTCACCCCTAGAACCCTGGTCCTTTTCAAATGCTTCGAATCAGTTAGCAGTTTCAGGCTACAACCTGTCTTATGGTCAACACACAATCACTCTCGTTTTGACCAAGCAAAATGATGGATCAACTATTACGCAAGACTTCCTATTCAATGTTATACCGATCTAATTGGATTTATCACACATAAATTTCCTGACGGAAATTTTGCGCGATCCCGCCTCGCGGTTTTTGCCTTTGCTTTGCAAAATAAAAACATCGCTCCGGCCGGCACAAAAGCACAAAAACTGCGAGCAGTCGCAGTTTTTGTGTCTTTGGTGCCCTCGCTAGTTGGATCTGTCACGCGTAAATTCTCTGACTAGAATTTCGCGCGACCCCGGCTCGGCATTTTTGCCTTTGCTGCGCAAAACAAAAATAGGCCTGCGCCCTTCGATCTCTAGACGGATGCCAAGCAGTTGGCATCCTCTCGGGCACATTCACTTCGTTCATAGTGCCCTCGCTAGGGATCGAACCTAGGACCTTCTCCTTAAAAGGGAGCTGCTCTACCAGCTGAGCTACAAGGGCATAAACGTGTTTAAAAATAACATAGTTCCGGTATTGGGTCAATAAAAATATAATGAGGTAAAATCCCTTGACTCCAAGTTTAACTTAAGTTAAACTTTGTATATGAAAACTTTAGCCAAAAAAAGAAAAATAATAGCCTTCAAGGACTTCCGCCTAAACGCGCCGAAGTACTTGGCTGACCTGGAAAAGGGCCAGAGCTTCCTCGTCATGAAGAGGTCCAAGCCAATCTTCCATATGGAGCCCGTAGACGAGTGGGGAGAGACCGGATGGGAAAGTATTGTTGATTTTAGGAAATTTACTAAAGACGGAAAAGGAATATCTTCTGCAAAGTTTAAGAGTTATCTTAAAAAGCTTGAGAAGTTTGCCTAACTTAACATGGATAATATCCAAAAAAATCTTTTAAAATTTTCTAACCAGGAGAGGCGTTCGGTGGATATTTTGATTGATAAAATACAATCTGGAGAAGTCATTGGTTTGGATATAAAGAAATTGGCTGGAACCGACGACATTTTTCGGTTGCGCAAAGGAAGTATTCGGATGATCTATCGCAAACATAAAAACAACAAGATCGAGTGGATTGATATTACTAA
>CAZTRC010000026.1:0-6354 GCA_964615845.1 uncultured Candidatus Saccharibacteria bacterium | reverse complement strand
GAGTCGAGTGGATCAACGGCTGGATAAATTCCAAGTTCTGACAATGGTCGTGAGAGAACGACGGTCGAGTCCAAGTGAGCGAATGTTGCCGCTGGAGCTGGGTCAGTAAGGTCGTCAGCCGGCACGAAGACGGCCTGAACGGATGTGATTGAGCCTTTGTCAGTAGAAGTAATTCGCTCCTGGAGATTTCCCATTTCTGATGCGAGTGTTGGCTGGTATCCCACCGCTGATGGAATACGTCCAAGGAGTGCCGAGACTTCAGAACCAGCTTGAGTAAAGCGGAAGATGTTGTCGATGAAGAGGAGTAAGTCGCGGCCTTCTTCGTCGCGGAAATATTCGGCCATGGCGAGAGCTGACAAGGCGACACGTGCACGCGCACCAGGAGATTCATTCATCTGACCGAAGACGAGCGATGTTTTGTCGAGAACGCCAGACTCTTCCATTTCGCGGTAGAGGTCGTTACCTTCACGACTTCGTTCTCCAACGCCGGCAAATATCGAGTATCCACCGTGCTCGGAAGCAATGTTGTGAATGAGTTCCTGGATGACGACAGTCTTGCCCACTCCGGCGCCGCCGAAGAGTCCGACTTTGCCGCCTTTGAGGAACGGACAGATTAGGTCGATGACTTTGATACCGGTTTCGAGGATTTCAGTTTTTTGGGATTGTTCTTTGAAAGTTGGAGCTTCGCGGTGAATTGGATAACGCTTCTTCGTCTTTGGATCTGGCTTTTCATCGATGGCATTACCTGTGACATCAAACATACGGCCGAGAACTTCAGGACCGACAGGAACGGAAATTGGGCCGCCAGTTGCCGAGACCTCTTGGCCACGGAACAATCCGTCAGTCGTATCCATGGCAATGGTACGGACTTCGTTAAGGCCGAGATGTTGTGAGACTTCGAGGACGAGTTTTTTACCGTCGCGAGCGACTTCCAAGGCATCGTAAATATGCGGAAGTTCTACTCCTTCAAAACTTACGTCGACGACTGGTCCCATTATTTTTGTTATTTTTCCTGTGTTCATGTTTGATTATTAATGCTAGTAATTTAACTTAAGGCAGCTGCGCCTCCGACGATTTCTGAAATTTCCTGGGTGATGGCGGATTGGCGGGCTTGGTTGTAAAAGAGGGTTAGGTCATCGAGGATTTCGCCGGCGTTATCGTTCGCGTTTTTCATGGCGAACATTCGGGCGGAGTGTTCTGAGGCGACTGATTCGACAAACGAGTGATAAATGGCGGCGGCGATGATTTGCGGGATGATTTGGGCTAGGACGATTGATTCGCTTGGTTCAAATTTATAGTCGACTAATTTTTCGGCTTTGAACGTTCCAGCTTCTTCCTCCAATAAAACATTTTTATAAACTTCTGGCGCGACGGGGAGAAGTTGCATTAGATATGGTTTGTAAGTTGTGGCGTTTTTGAATTCTGTAAAAAGAACGGAGACTTTGGCGTATTCCCCTTTGGTAAACTTATCGACAATCATGTCGCGAATGACGAGGAATTCATCGGATGAGCTTTTCTCGGAGAAAGTGATGAAACTTGCCACGATATTGAGTTTATTTCGGCGAGCGGACTTTTCTGATTGCTTGCCGATGGTTATACAGTCGATATTTCCTACTTTAGTCTTGGTATAGACCGACAAGGCTTTGGAAATATTCGTGTTGTAGGATCCAGCCAAGCCTTTGTTCGATGAGATAACGATGACAAGTTCGCGACCCTCCTTGACATCATGCGCTAAAAGCGGGTGTGAGATATCCGGCATGGTGGCAATGTGGGACACGAGCTCGAGGGCGTATTTGGAATATGCGCGACCGCGATTTGCCATCTCGGTTCCCTTCTTCATTTTCGCGACCGATACCATCTCCATTGTTTTGGTGATTTTCTTGATATTCCCGATCGATTTCATTTTTTGCCTGATGGCTTTCTGGTCAGCTCCCATACATTATTTGATTACTTGCTTAAAGTAGCTGTATTGTTTTGTGTAATTACCAGATCCGTCTTTTGTGGTTTCGATATTAGAATTTGATTCAGTTTTGAAATAAACAACATTATCTTTATCAATCTTTACATCTTTTACAACCCAAGCTGATTCGTTAACATAGCCAGCGTAAGAATTGTACCCGTCCGATTTAAGTCCGACGAAAGAAACACCGCTATATCCATCGAAAGATCCCGTCCAAGATGAATAACTCACTAAAAGACTTTTATCATAGGAGTACTTGTGAGCCATTCGATTATACAATTTAACCTCTTTTCCGTTTTTTTGATCCAGAATAAAAAGCTCAAACCATTCATTTCCTCCTATTTCTATTAAGTGCAAGTTAAGATCTTTTGAAAACCCTAAATATTTATAACCGAACTCATAATATTTACTGTCATCACAAAAAGATTTTGCATCTCCATTGTCTAAATTAAAGCTTAGGCACTCTTCTGTTTTTGTAAGACCTGGAGGATTCTGAATTAGTCTTGAAGATAAATCAAAACTTTGGTCAGTTACTGTATCGTATTCTGATTCGGAGATTTGAGTGAGTTTTGTTAAATCAAGTGTTTTATAAGTATTTGCAATAACATTGCCTTTTTCGTCATAATCTTTATACGGCTTGTAAAAAAATGATAGGAATTTAGTATCAATCGGCTTTATCATCGCAAAACTTGTTGCGTTCTGGTCATAATACTCTTTATGAAATTCGTCTTCCTTTTTTATCTTTGCCATAAACGCTTCGTATGCAACCTGCTCTTCTGGCGTTCGAATTTTTTGTTGAGGTTGTTTTGCCACGGGCGTTTCAGTTATTGATTCAACGACTGTATTGTTTCCTTTTTTAACAAGCCAAACACCCGCAATAATAACAATTACGAGAACGATTATTGATACCAATAGTGTTTGCTTCTTCATAATTATTTTTTCTTGCCGTAGGTTTTCTTGAATGTCTCAAGCGCTTTGGCAAGTTCGGCTTTGATGTCATCATTCCAATCACCCTTGATGGATTCTAGAAGTTTGGCTTCTGATGACTTCATGTACTGATGAAGTTCTTTTTCTACTCCAGAAATTTCCGCGACTTCAAATGAATCGAAGAGTCCGGAGTTGATGGCGACTATAGAGACGACTTGCATCGCGACTGGAAGAGGAGAATACTGGCCTTGTTTGAGAAGCTCGGTCACTCTCTTGCCTCTCTCGATAACTTTCTTCGTCTCTGGATCGAGGTCTGAGTCAAACTGTGAGAACGATTCAAGTTCACGATATTGAGCCATCGCAAGTTTCAATGTTCCAGCATTTTTCTTCATCGATTTGATTTGAGCAGAACCACCGACACGCGAGACCGATAGTCCGGCGTTGATCGCAGGGCGAACGCCTTTGAAGAAGAGACTCGTTTCAAGGAAAATCTGTCCATCAGTAATCGAAATAACGTTTGTCGGGATGTACCCGGACACATCTCCTCCTTGAGTTTCGATGATTGGAAGCGCAGTAATTGATCCGCCGCCAGATTTTTCGTTACGTCGGCAAGCTCGCTCGAGAAGTCGTGAGTGCAAATAGAAAACGTCTCCAGGATAGGCTTCGCGGCCCGGCGGACGTCGAAGAAGGAGTGAGATCTCGCGATATGCGACGGCGTGTTTGGAGAGATCGTCGTAAACGATCAAAACGTCCTGGCCTTTGTCCATAAAATATTCAGCGATAGCGACTCCGGTATAAGGCGCCAAGTAAAGCATGGCTGGAGAGTCAGATGCCGGAGCCGAGACGACGATCGTGTATTCCATAGCGCCAGCATCTTTCAAACGTGACACCATTCTAGCGACTTTGGACTGTTTCTGGCCGATAGCGACATAAACACAGATAATATTTTCACCTGCTTGATTTAAAATAGTGTCGATGGCGATCGCGGTCTTACCAGTTTGTCGGTCACCGATGATGAGCTCGCGCTGTCCGCGCCCGATTGGAATCATCGCGTCGATAGCCTTGATACCAGTTTGAAGCGGCTGATTGACTGGTTCGCGGGTCATGACACCTGGTGCGATTTTCTCGACAAGCACTCGTTTCTCGGACTTGATATCGCCACGGCCGTCGATAGCAACACCCAAAGCGTTGACGACACGACCCACGATTCCCTCACCAATCGGAATAGAGAGAATCTCTTTGGTCCTCGTGACTGACTCGCCTTCTTTCACACCCTTGAATTCGCCCAATATGATAGCGCCGATGAAATCTTCCTCGAGGTTAAGTGCGAGACCTGTTGCACCAGATTCAAATGTGAGGAGCTCCGAAGCCTGCGCGGCTGGCAGTCCGGCGATACGCGCAATACCATCAGAAACAGAAACAACCGTTCCGACTTCCTGCGTATTGATTTTCGGATCGACACCTTCGATCTTGGATTTCAAACTCGCCACTAATTGATCGACTTCTTTCATATTATTTCATTAAATTAAACTCGAGCTCTTTTAAATAATTCTTGACGCTACCATCGAAAACTTGTCCCCGATAGTTTGCTTTGAATCCTCCGATAAGCGATTCGTCTATTTCGACCTTGATCGGATCAGATTTCTCCTTGTCTATAAATTTCTCAATTAACTTTAGGGTCGCGTCTTTGACTTCGTGCGAGACTTTGATGAGTGCGGTATTTTTCTTGTCCAAGCTCACCACCTCCCTCTCTAAATTCTTAACAATATTTGGTAGGAGCGTCTGTAAATTATTTTTATCAATGAAATTTTCTAAGTTTTTCTGGAGGACCTTTGGACTAGCACCTCCTTCCAAAGACCGAATCAGGGCGAGAGCCAGTTGTTTGGAAGTAACAGCCATATTAGCTTTTGATTAAACCATTAATCATCTCTTCAGCCTTTTTCTCATCCATTTTTTCGCGCAAAATCTTTTCAACACCGGAAACAATGAGTCCGACAGACTTTTTCTTGATTTCCATTGCCTGATGTTCTTTTAACACTTCGATTTCTTTGATCGCGGATTCTTTCATCTTGTGCGCTTCGGCCTCGGCCTCGATTTTGGCTGATTCGACAATTGCTTCCTTCTTCGACTCAGCTTCGAGTAGAAGTGATTTAGATTCCTGGTGGCCTTCGCCGATGATGCGTTCTTTCTCGTGACCCGCCATCATGAGTGCTGTTTCGGCTTTTTTAGCATCGTCTAGTCCCTTTTCGATAGTTTCAGTACGCGTTGCCATTACTTTCGTCAAAGGCTTCAAGACGAAAAAATAAATCAATACGAAAACCACCGCAAAGTTCGCGAATTGCGCCAGTAAGAGCCGGCCTTCGATGTGGAATGTCGCAAAGAAATCTCCCATAATTTTAGATCAGACTAGTTGATAGAGAATGCGACGACGAGGGTGTAGATAGCCACGGCTTCTGTCAAAGCGGCGATAAGAAGCATTGGGACCATAATTTTACTCGCTGATTCTGGATTTCTGCCGATGGACTGCATAGCTGAGTAGCCGATAAGACCGAGACCGATGCCCGGGCCGAGCGCTCCGCCGGCAATAGCGATAGCCTTGGCAATTGGTACGAGGTTCGTTATTTGTCCTTCCATAATGTATTCAAATTAACTTAATAAATAAAAACCAAAGCGCCCGAAAAACTAATGTTCTTCGTGCACCTGAACCGCAAGTGTAACATACACAACCGTGAGAAGTCCAATGATGAATGCCTGGATAATACCGACGAAAAATTCAAGAAAAACGAATGGCATTGGGACAACATAAGCGAATAATGCGGCCATTGATGCGATGAGAACTTCCCCGGCGAATATGTTACCGAACAATCGAAATGACAGAGAGGCGACCTTAGCTACCTCACCTAATATCTCGAGTAATCCTACAAATATATCAACCGGGACTAGGACCAGCTGGACCGGCTCCTTGAGCACTCTTTTGAGTCGAATCAGGGCCGGAAGACGAAAGAATTTGGTGAAGGTATTCCAACCCCCGACTACGAATATTCCTACAAAGTTAGCGAATAATACAGATACGAGAGATAGCGCCAAGGTCGTATTGAGATCCGCCGTCGCTCCGCGAAAAAGAGCCACACTGCCATGGCCTGTCTCAATCATTATTGTGCCGATACCAGGCAATATGCCGATCCAATTATTTACAAGAACAAATACGACAAGAGACATTACGACCGGTAATGCGATTTCGGAAGTTCTACGGTTTTGAGTGACCTTATCGCAAAGATCTAGAAGCTGCTCGATGATTATCTCGAACACGTTTTGAATACCTCTTGGAACTGGTTTTTTCTTGGTAGATAATACCAATGCCAAGACGGCGATAACAATAAGAGCCACCCAGCTCGTAAACATCGAATTCGTCACTGGAAAATTCCCTATAGAAAAAATTTCCTCTCCGTAGAGAGTGTGGGCGTGAT
>CAZTRC010000025.1:0-6381 GCA_964615845.1 uncultured Candidatus Saccharibacteria bacterium | reverse complement strand
GGCCATTGAGAACAATCGCTCCATCAATATTTTTAATCATTTCCAAACTCCGCGCTGTGAAGCCTGGAATGAATTTTTTCTCGTTGTAGAACTTCAGATCGTGATTATCGATTCGTTTGTGATGATCGCGTTCATCTCGATCCGGCGAATACACACATGTCTTATTCCCAAGCTCGCATGCTCGTTCGGCGATAATTCCCGGAATCCCAAGCGATCCGCCCGTCACAATCTCAATCCCCTGTTCAGTTAGATACTCAGCAATAACTTTCGCCAATTTCCTATTTGATGGTGAGACTCGCGAACTCGCGGAGCTAAATATGCCGATTTTCATGTTAGCGTTTCTTGAATTTCATAACCATGAACCCAGGATATACGTCTCCACCAATCTGTTCGGCAGATGAGTCGAATTTTTCATCGAACAACACTAGGTCAAATTTTTGAAGTATTGTTGGCGACAGATATTCTAGAAACGTATGCGTCGGCTCTTTGACAGTCACCGCACCGTCGAACAAAACCGAATCAACGACTATCTGTTTGAAGTAATCTTTGTTCTTTCCACGACGCTCGATGAATTGTCGAATAGGGTGGACAACAAGTAGAAGAAATTCTCCGTTTGGTTTCAATAGCCTGTGCGCCTCAGTAAATATTTTCTCGATATTTTTAGATGTCTGTGCGGCGTATTTACAAGTTACAATATCGAACTTACTTTTTGTGTGTTTCGTATTCTCAAAATCCGCAACTGAAATATTTTGATGGGATTTTGGATTCGTTTTCTTGGCCATAGCAATAAATTCCTGAGACATGTCTATACCGAATACATCAGCGCCAAGTTTCGCATAGTGACGCAAATCTTTGCCGTCTCCACAAGCAAGGTCTAGGAGTTTTTTGCCTTTTAGATTTTTACCGAGAATTTTATAGAAGACTCTTCGGCTTTCCTGATTTTGCGTATAACAAACCTCGGAAAACTCTTCCGAAAATTCATCGTATTGTTTTTTGAGTTTAATTGTTTTCATATTCCAATCTTGAAAAATCAAATATCTTTAATTTCTCAAAAGTGGAGCCGACTTACATCGGCTCGAACTTCGTCAACTGCTTCATGGGATTTTCATTTCGTAGAGACCTCCTGGATCATATGGGCAAGGATCTCGGGATGAGCACTGGCTACGAAGTACATTATCTCTGCTCCCAACACTAAGCCCAGAATGAAGGCGCCCAATATCGGCGACTCCATTGCAGATTTCCAGGCCGCTCTAATCTTCGCCGTTCTAATCGTCATGGTGTTTAGTTTTTTTGAATGTACGTTTCCACTCTTTGAAAACTCGAATTGCTTCAAGTTCTCAAAAGTAGGGCCGAAAACTAGTTCGGCCACTGCTTCGTCCCGCAAGCTTTTCAGCTACGGATGGTTTACCTCATGACCAGTGATACATCCCTGCTCTATCAAGCAGGAACGCTCTTGCCTGGCCCACCATTGCCCATCATGGAAGACTTCATCGAGCGACACACTTTGAGTGCGCACTTCCGGGAAGATCGTGATGTCTTTGATCTTCTTCCAAGGGAGCATTATCAGGACAAAAAGGATGACGGGTGCCAAGAACATGTCCTGAGCAAGGGCGGAAGCTTCAGATCTCATGGTTGTGGATGTTGTGTCCGCTTTCGCGAGACGGGTTGTTTCAAGGTTCAAATTCCTGAGACAAGCATATCCTAAATCCTTGACATATTCAAAATATATGGCTAAATAGACATATTATTAAACTTTTAGTTTAAATTTTGATATATTAAAATCATGATTCCGTTGCAAAATAAGGGTTTGGAAGAAATGGCTGTTTTATTCTTCCTCGCTGAAGAGAACACCGCCAAAGCCTTCAAGGCCCATCTCGATTCCATCGACTCCCCTGTCACCATCCAAGGCATCTACAAAGCGCTCAACAAACTAACCGCCGAAGATGTCTTGGTCAAAAACAAGAAGAAGTTTGTCGTCAGCCGTGAATGGGTGGAAGGCCTGATTGAAAAATTAGGCGGTACGAACGCGGACCTCGAGATGAGCGAGGGTGAAATCACCACACATCAATTCACTTCCCTCAACCAGTTGGACGCCTATTGGAAACACCGCGTCAGCACGATCCTGGCCGCATTTTCCAATTACCCAATGTTCTCGTACGAAACGCACAGCATCTGGGTGTACCTCTCCGAGCGCAAAGAAAGTGAAGAAAACTTTTTTAACAGTTTCGAGAAGAATAAACGATTCGCTTATTTCCGCGTCGGCGGCACCACACCCGGCGACAAAAAATACAAACAACAATATGATGGCGAATATTTAAAAATTGATACTTCGGATAAGCGTGTCCTCGGTAATCACATATCGATCGTCGAGGACTACATCATCACCACAAAACTTGAAAAAGATATCGAGGATCAAATAGATGCTGTTTTCTTGGAGAAAAACAATGAGAGTGATATTCACGAAAGCCTGGAACAAATCCTGGGCAAAAAACAAAGAGTGAAACTTTCAATCGAGCGAAACAAAGAAAAAGCCAAGAAGTATCGCAAGAAAATCGCCGAAAACTTCTACGTCCCCCAAGATCTCATCAAGAAATATGATTTATTCTAAAGTGCGATAAAATATAAATATGCAAAAAGATACTACTCACAAATCCGAAAAGCAGGTTTTCAGTATTGTAAAAAGAGCCAAGAGTTTTAGTTACGCAATGAACGGCATCCGGCTTTTCTTGAAGACGACGCATAATTCTTGGGTCCAAATAGTTTTAGCCCTCATCGCCATAATCCTCGGCATATACTTTCACATAGAAACAACCGAATGGCTGTTCATCGTTTTAGCTATCGGATTCGTACTCACGGCTGAAGCATTCAATACGGCTTTCGAGTTCGACATGGATCTGACTTCCCCAAAGATGCACCCTTACGCCAAATACACCAAAGATGTTGCCGCCGGCGCCGTCCTCCTCGCGTCCATCACTTCAGCCATCATCGGTCTCATCATTTTCATCCCAAAAATCTTTTTTAGTTCGTAACTAAGCCAAATATCTCAACTTGACTTTTTGTCTTCGGCGTGCTATGGTTTATTAGAAGTTCATCACATGGAGCACATAGAGAAGTTTGGTGCCACGTGCACCAGGGTTATCGAGTCCGCTTTGGGCTCGCATCATGATCTGGCTTACGCCGGAATCTGTATCGCCTTTGTCCTCATTGGACTTGCGATCATTGCTCGCAAGAGCAAATAACTCCCCTTCTTCTATCTGCTGACCCGAACCTGTTGGACCCCTTTGCCCGGGGTCCTTCGTTTTTGCCCCAAACTAGACAAATCCCAAAAAATGGGTATGATGTATCCGAACCTTTCACCAAAACAAAAAAAAGCGAACACCATGGTAGTGCGAAGAAATGCCCACAGAGGAGGAACACCCGGCGTGAACTGGTACGGTACCTGGATAGACCGGCACCGAAGGACGAAAGTGAGCAGGATGCAAGCCGCGCCCGTGCAAAGACAGATGACGTATCGGGAAAACCCCGCCAGGCGTGAACAGGAGACCTTCCGAGACATGCGCCACATGGCGCGCGCCGTGCAGCGTTGCACTTTCGATCAAGCAGTAAGCCGTGTCCGGGAATTCTTCCGCAACCATTCGATCGCGGCTTTGGAAGGCCGTTCCCTAGAACACTTCCTCCGCCTCTTCGCCACGAAGAGCGTGGAGAAACTGATGTTCCGCTGCGGAGTCCTCCACGAAGCTCTGGAGAACGAAATGGACAGGATCCATCTCGCCACCCTGATGCTGAAGAACCAGCTGGCCGACCTCGGCGACAGAATCCGGGTATCGCGCGCAGCAGACATCTTCACTCAGCGGGACGGCATCAAAGCACGCTTGGCACACGCCGCCTGAAGCACCTTCACCACAAGAAACGCGAAGCCCGGACATTGTCCGGGCTTCATCGTTTTTATTTCACGTTATAATCCTTCCGAATCTTTTTTATTTCTTCGCCTTCAGCGTCATCCTTGGCATCCTTCCCTGCCTCCCCAAGTTTACGCAAATGTTCGTCAGAGAGTTTCAGGAGCTCTGTCGCTTTGGTTTCCAAATACTCTGCCGTGTTCAGTTTCGGATCTTCCAAAACTTCTTCGAGTAGCGCGTGAAGCGCCCAGCCCATGCGAGGCCCCGGCCTCTCACCCATTTCTTTGAGCCTGTTTCCGTCAATCTTGAGCATGCCGACATTTATAGGGTCTCGCATAACTTCTTCGATCATAGATTCGAATTTCCTGAGGCGATACGGCTCTTCTTTGGGCCGGCCCATGCCGATACGGTCGCAGATGCGGAGATCGATAAGATCCCAGACATTATCAGCGCCAACCTTGGCCACGAGCCTCCTCACGGCCGAAAGCGTAATCTGGTCCGTGTCAGAGAAAAACATATGATATCGCACCAAGCGATAAATCTTCTCAGTGAAGTCCGCCGAGAATTTCAGTCTCTCGCAAATCTTCCTCGCCAATTTCCCTCCGACGACATCGTGACCGTAAAAAGTGTAATCGTTTTTCTCCTTTGACCACTCACGTGTATGAGGCTTCGCAATGTCGTGCAAAAGTCCCGCGAGTCTGATGTGTAGCGGCCAGTCTTTGTCTGCGGCGTGTTGCATCGTGCGCAAGTTGTGTTCCCAGACATCGTAAATGTGTTCCCCGTTTTGCTCGACACCTATACCGATTTCAAGTTCGGGAATGATGTATTTTAGAATTCCTAATTTTTGCGCCATGACGATGCCAACGATCGGTTCTGTCGAACCAAGCATCTTCACGAACTCATCTCTGATACGTTCGGCCGAAATTTTAGCCAAGAGGTCCGAGTGTTTTGTCATCGCGGTCATCGTCACCCCCTCGATAGCGAATCCATGCTGAGTGGTGAAGCGTACGGCGCGAAGTATTCGCAAAGCATCTTCTTGAAATCTTTCACTCGCATCCCCCACCGCTTTGATCATCTTGTCTTTGATCGCTTCCCTCCCATCGTAGAGGTCGACGAGTTCCCCGCTCGCGGGATCATAAGCAATGGCGTTCATGGTGAAGTCGCGGCGTTTCAAGTCGTCGGACAAATTCTTGGAAAACTTAACCTCGTCCGGATGCCGGCCATCAGAGTACTCGGACTCAAGCCTGTACGGTGTGACCTCGATCACTTTCAAAGTCTCATCAACAGTTTCTTTGTTTTCCACCCCGACAGTCCCGAATTTGTTTTCATAAAAAGTGTCAGGGAAAATGTTTTGGATTTCTTCTGGAGTCGCATTGGTCGTCACGTCCCAGTCTTTCGGAGTCCGGCCAGTCAAAAGATCGCGGACGCATCCGCCGACAATATACGCCTCAAACCCAGCCTTCTGGAGGCCTTTGGTAACAAGCAGGACTTCTTCGGGAATGCTGAAGCTTTGTTTCATAAAGGATATTGTAGCTTATTTATTAACAGATTTCATTTTTTGCTATAATTAGAACCGAGATATAGTAGAATTATAATATGCTATCTAAGTCCACAGAAAAAGGTCGTGCTATAAAACTTCGAAAGAGCGGTTTAAGCTATAACGAAATTTTAAAAATAATTCCAGTAGCTAAAAGTTCTCTATCTTTATGGCTGAAAGATTTGCCCCTCACCCAAAAAGAAAAACGGTATTTAAAATCTCGAAAAGATAATAATATTAGTCGCGGTAGAATAAAAGCTGCTTCAGAATTGATGGGTCGCAGGATAGAGCGAGAAAAAGATCATGTATTTGAAGCAAAAAATCTTTTTGAGAAACATAAACATGATCCCTTATTTTTGATCGGTGTAGCACTTTATTGGGCTGAAGGGACCAAACGGTCCAGTATTTTTCAATTTATTAATTCCGACCACAGTATGAATAAGTTTATGTTTTTATGGATTCAAAAATATATGCAAATTCCCAAGGAAAAGATAGGGTTACGTCTTTATGGTCACAAGATTTATGAGCATGAAGACTGTGAAGTTTTTTGGGCGAAAGTGTTAGGTGTCGAGATATCACAATTTAGCAAAACTGTTTACAAACCGTCTAGATTAATGATAAAGAAAAGACCAAACTACAAGGGATGTTTACGATTGCAACCAGAAGGCGGGGTCAAGCTGATTAGATATATCAGGACATGGCAAGAATGTTTGATTGATTATGTGATGAAATAATATATAATCCAACTGTTTAGCACCCGTGGTGAAATGGATATCACAACGGTCTTCGGAACCGTTTTTGCAGGTTCGAGTCCTGCCGGGTGCACAGGATCAAAGGAAAAACCCCTACGAACGAGGGGTTTTTCCTTTTTCAGTGCGGGTAGGGAGAATCGAACTCCCGTCTCGTCCTTGGCAAGGACGTGTTCTACCACTAAACCATACCCGCAAA
>CAZTRC010000024.1:3851-6459 GCA_964615845.1 uncultured Candidatus Saccharibacteria bacterium | reverse complement strand
CGACTCAAAATCGTGTCTCGCAAGGGGTGGAGGTTCGATTCCTCTCTCCGGCACAGCTTATAAACATCTAATCAACAAAAACCCTTCGGCGGAGGCGTTTTCTTTTATGCTAAAATATCTCCATGCCAAATAACGAAATTGCCGGAGATTCAATATTTTTTATCGACACACATAAGATTGTCCCGAACCCGTATCAGCCACGGCGTGATTTTGACGAAGCCCGTTTGAAAGACTTGGCTGAGTCTATCCGCCAGTATGGCGTTCTACAGCCTCTCGTGGTCTCTCGTATCGAGGTGCAAAACGAAGACGGGGGATTCAATGTAAACTACGAACTCATTGCCGGTGAACGACGCCTCCGAGCTTCACGACTGGCCGGATTGTCACAAGTCCCAGCCGTCATCAGGAAAGAAGAAAATCCGATGATGAAGCTCGAGCTCGCCATTATCGAGAACTTGCAGAGGGAAGACTTGAGTCCGATTGATCGTGCTCGCGCGTTTTTGCGCCTAGCGAGTGAATTTGGTTTCTCACACGCAGAAATTGGCCGCAAAGTTGGGAAGTCTCGCGAATATGTTTCCAACAGTTTGCGTATGCTCCAGATGCCGCAGGAAATCATCGATGCTCTCGGTGCGCAAAAGATCAACGAAGGCCATACCAGGCCACTCCTCATGCTAAACGACCGCCCAGACGAGCAAGCCGTGCTTTTCAAAGAGATCGTCTACAAGAAAATTACTGTCCGGGAAGCCGAGCGTATCGCTCGCGGTATTGCCAAAGAAAAGGTCAGGAAACATGAGCTTCTCCAAGATCCAGAAATCGAAGAAATGGAAAATCGTCTCAAAGAGGCTCTTGGCACACGCGTCCATATCGACCAGAAAGAAGTCGGAGGCAAAATCACGATTGATTTTTTCTCCAAAGAAGATCTGTCTGAGCTTTTGAAAGTGTTGCAATCCGGCGGGACGAAAGAAAATTTCTTGGAAAAGCACATCGCTGAAAATGAAAATGCGGTCGTTGCCACCGACGAAGCGTCATCGCAAGAGGGTGTCAAAGAAGAAGTAGAATTTCTCGACGATCGCTCAAAAGAAGAAAAACAAAAATCCGAACAAGAAGCCGATCTCTACAACATCTCCAAATTCTCCCTGTAGTCTCTATCGAAACCGATTCATGAACTTGGTGAGAAGACTATTCTCATCGACGTACTTTTTGATATGGCGACGGGCCAAGGTCGTCTTGGCGGTGTCGAGCCACTTGCTGTTTGGCACTGATTTCGCATTGGTCTCGACGTAGACGATATCACCATTTTGGAGCTTGGTGTCGAGTTTGGAATATTTGCCGTTGATTTTGGCACCGCTCGCATGATTACCTATGTTTGAATGCACAGCATAAGCAAAGTCGATGACACTCGAATCTTCGGGTAAATCTATAACCGCGCCTTTTGGGGTGAAAGCGAAAATTCTCTTCGAAAAGAAATCCATCTTGAGGTTCGCCAGAAAGGCTGAAGGGTTTGCTACATTTTTCTGAAGGTCTTTGAATTGTTCGATCCATTTTGTGTGCTTTTCTGATTTGTTGAAACCTTCTTTGTAGGCAAAGAATGCTGCGACGCCGTGTTCAGCTTGTTCGTGCATTTCAGGTGTGCGGATCTGGATTTCAGCGATGCCTCCATTTCCCGTGAAGATGGTCGTATGAATACTCTTGTAGCCGTTTGATTTCGGGAGGGCGATGAAGTCTTTGATTCGGCCAGGAATGGGTCGCCAGAGTGTATGGATGATGCCGAGGACTTGGTAGCAATCCTCAACTGTCGGCACGATGACGCGCAAGGCCACGATGTCGTAAACCTTGTCGATGTCCATGTCTTTCTTCTTCAGTTTCTTATACAAACTATAAGTGCCTTTGACGCGATAGCTGGTATCGACGACCTTGATTTTGTTTTTGGCGAGCTCGGTGCGAAGTTTCCGGTAGACTTCGTCGAGATACTTTTCATCAGCTTTGGTTTTTTGCTTCAAGAGACTAATGACTTCTTTGGCTTCTTTTGGGTAGGCGAAAGGGAAGGCGTAGTCTTCGAGTTCGCCCTTTAGTCGCCACATGCCGAGGCGATTGGCCATCGGGGCGTGGATCTCGATGGTCTCGAGAGCAATTCGTTTGGCTTTCTCCGGCTTGATATGCTCGAGTGTTTTAACGTTGTGTAAACGGTCAGCGAGCTTGATGATAATGACGCGCGCGTCTTCGGCCATGGCGACGAAAAATTTGCGCAAAGATTCCACATGGCGCTCTTCTCCGCGGTATTTAACCTTTCCGAGTTTGGTCACGCCATTTACCATGAAGAGAACATCTTCGCCGAATTCTTTGTCGATGTCTTCTTCAGTCACTTGCGTGTCTTCGATGCTGTCATGGAGAAGTCCGGCAATAATCGTCTTGGTGTCCATGCCGAGCTTGGATAGGTTTTTCGCGACTTCGAGCACGTGGTTGAAATACGGCTCGCCACTCGCACGCTTTTGGCCTTCGTGCGCTTTTTCGGCAAAATGATAAGCCTTGTCAATCCAGCGCTTTTCTTCAGCGTTTGGCTTGTGGAGCATGAGTTCGTAAATTTCATTTACTCTAGACATATAGATATTAT
>CAZTRC010000024.1:0-3751 GCA_964615845.1 uncultured Candidatus Saccharibacteria bacterium | reverse complement strand
TTAAAGCATATCCGAAATTTCAGCATTATCGCTCATATTGACCACGGCAAATCGACCCTCGCAGATCGCTTTTTGGAAATTACCAACACCATCGAAAAGCGTAAGATGCAAGACCAGGTGCTCGACAACATGGAGCTTGAGCGTGAACGCGGTATCACCATCAAGATGCAGCCGGTTCGCATGGAGTATTCCCTAAATGGCGAAAAATATATTTATAATCTGATTGATACACCGGGCCATATCGACTTCTCTTATGAGGTTTCCAGGGCTTTGCAGGCCGTCGAAGGTTCTATCATGCTTGTCGATTCGACCCAAGGCGTCCAGGCGCAGACTTTCACTACGCTTTACATGGCCCAGAAACTTGGGATAAAGATAATTCCGGTTTTGTCCAAAATCGATTCACCGCTTTCACGTGTGCCGGAAGTCAAAGCTGAAGTCGCCAAAGTTCTCGGCATCAGCGAATCTGAAATCTTGACGGTCTCGGGTCGGACGGGCGAAGGCGTCAAAGAACTTCTCGAAACCATCATCGACAAAGTTCCGCCGCCAGAGGAAGTAATTGCGAATTCCGGAAGTTCTCGATCCCTTGTGTTTGATTTCCAATATTCCAATCACAAAGGCGTCATTGTCTACGTCCGTGTCATCGATGGCACGATAAAAAAGGGCGACGTCTTGAAATTTGCTGTTGCTGGTGAGAAATTTATCGCGCTCGAAGTTGGAATATTTTCGCCGAGTCCTGTCGCGACCGACACGCTCGGCGCCGGTGAAATCGGCTACATCGTGACCGGCATCAAGAAGCCGGGCATCGCTTCCGTCGGAGACACCGTCACGCCAGAGAAAAACCCACTTCCGACCCTCGAAGGCTACATGACCCCGCGTCCGGTCGTCTGGGCCTCTATATATCCCGAAGACCAGGATGATTTTGACGAACTCAGGGCCTCGCTAGGAAAACTGAAGCTTTCAGACTCATCGCTTACTTACGAAGAAGAATCGTCCGGAGCTCTCGGCCGCGGTTTTCGCTCTGGTTTCCTTGGGATGCTCCACCTCGAAATCATTACCGAGCGGCTTCACCGGGAATTCAATCTCGATCTCGTGGTCACGAGTCCGTCAATTACTTACAAAGTCACATATCGCGCGACAGGAAAAGAAGAAATGATTTATTCGCCACACACTTTCCCAAACGATGGGGAATTGTCTGAGATTCTAGAGCCTTGGGTTGAAGTGAAAATCATCACGCCAACGTCGTATCTCGGGAACATCATGCAACTCCTTTTTGATCACGAGGCCGAAGCCAAGAACGTCGACAATTTTGGTGATAACCGCACCTCGCTCTTGGTTGAAATGCCGCTTCGCGAACTGATGCGAAACTTTTTTGATGATTTGAAATCAGCGTCTTCCGGCTACGCGTCCATCTCCTACGAAATCGGCGCATATCGTCCGGCGGATGTGGTGCGTCTAGATATCCTCGTCGCTGATGAGCCTATAGTGGCGTTTTGCCGCGTGGTATCCCGAAGGCGTGTCCAAGAAGAAGCCGAAAAGGCGGTCAAGAAACTTCACTCTGTTTTGCCACGGCAAATGTTCGTGACCAAGATCCAGGGTAAGGCGCTGGGGCGAATTCTATCATCCGAAACTCTCAAGGCTTTCAGCAAAGACGTCACTCAGCACATGTACGGCGGCGACATCACCCGCAAGATGAAGCTCCGCGAAAAACAGAAAAAAGGCAAAAAGAAAATGAAAGAAAGAGGGAAGGGCAAAGTAAACATCCCGCATGATGTGTTCCTCAAAATGATGAGAGGAGGAGAATAATCCCCGTTCTTGACATTTTATGTCGTCTACGTAATCTTGTAATAAATGAACCAAAAACCCAACGACCATGAAGTTCAATTTTTTCTTCTTGAGAGCTTCAAGAAAACCACAGCCAGGCAGTTCACTTATGGCATTGATCAGACCAGCTACAGAAGACATCGCGAGTATCACGAAAGGATTCAAGGATAAGTTGCCCGAGCGTGAGATCGAATACCTCAAAAAGGTGTCCGCTGACCCTTCGCAGCCTTTCGAAGAAGAGGTCTTTAGTGACTTTGACGATCTGTTTGACAGACTGAGTCCTGAAGACAGACAGGTTCTGCGGGTCATGTTTGCTTGCATCAGTAGCAAGGTCGCGAAGACTGCTTTCGATATGGCTGTCCTGGAGGCTTAACAGGGTTTGTGGAAAGACCAAGCTATCCTCGCACAAGGAAAGCCCCCGCTCGTCGGGGGTTCTTTCTTTTTCAAGAAGCTAGTTACTAGCCACTAGAAGCTATTGAAAAATCGGCGCGTACTCACATAGGTCTGTCCTTTGTACAAAGGACAGACCTATGTGAGTTTGATATAATGTTTTCATGCCGTACAGAAACACGCCATTTGTAGAAGATGAATATTATCATCTGTATAATCGAGGTGTAGAAAAGAGAACTATCTTTTTGGACGCGGAAGATTACGGACACTTCTTTCGACTTTTATATATTTGTAATTCTTCCAAAAGTATTTCTTTGCGTGAGGTTGGGAGGAATTTTGAAAGAGGCGAACCAGTCGTGGCTATCGGGCTCTTTTGTCTGATGCCAAACCACTTTCATCTTTTGGCGAAACAAAAAATAGAAAATGGTATTTCGGCATTTATGAAAAAACTTTTGACCGCGTATTCGATGTACTTCAATAAAAAATACAAACGAAGCGGACACCTTTTTGAAGGGGTCTTTAGGTCAAAGCACATGTCTTCGGACAGGCAATTAAAATATCTGTATGCTTATATTCATCTCAATCCGGCCAAGCTTATTGATTCCGGTTGGAAAGAAAAGAGAACTAAGACCAAGAAAGAACTACTCGATTACGTCACCAAATATTCATATTCGAGTATGGGGGAATATTTGAATTCAAAAAATAGAGCCTATGGCAAGGATATTTTAAATTTGGCAGAATTTCCTAAGTATTTCAATAGGCCGGAAGATCATGTCAACGAATTATTCGACTGGCTTGGGTTTGGGGAATAAACTACATAGGACAGACCTACGTACGTAGGTCTGTCCTATGTAAATAGCTTCTTAGTTTTACCTAAAAATCGGTGCGTAGAGGAGGATCATCGAGATGATGACCAGGAAAGCTACGATTGACCAAGCGATTTTGATTTTCTTTTTGTGTTTTGGATTAAACATCATAATGGGGAATATTGTACACTATTTTGTTTTTTGAGGCACGCTTCTGCCTTGGTTTTATTTTGGGTATAATCAAAGGATGCCAAAGCTTGGAAGGAAAAGACTGGTGAGCCGTCTAGCACGCTCGCCGCTCACATATTTGATTCTCATAATTTTCGCTGGGCTTTTTGTCTATAGTTCCGTCGGTGCATACAATAAGAGTCGTTTGGCCAGGAAGAAAGTCATGGTCGCGAGCAGCGAGCTTGCGTCTCTACAGGAGCAGAAGACCAGGCTTGGGGCCGACCTCGAGAGCGCCAATACGGACTTCGGGACCGAAAAGGCTATCCGAGAGAAATTCAATGTGGTCAAAAAAGGGGAGAAGGTCATCATGATTGTTCAAGAGGAACCTGTGGAGCCCGAGGATCGCGCAGGTAAAGATGGTTTCTGGCAGTTTTTGAAGAATATTTTTACCAAAGAGTAGGATTCCGGACGATTGTGATATAATACTCGAGCATTAATAAATAATTTTCGAAATATATGAAAGACGTTTCAATCTACACCACGCCTACCTGCCACTTCTGCCAAAT
>CAZTRC010000023.1:0-7287 GCA_964615845.1 uncultured Candidatus Saccharibacteria bacterium | reverse complement strand
AGAGCGCAAACAGGTAATCGGGTGATGGGAGAGTATTATGTCGGCAACCAAACAGCGTCTGTTCTCCCGGGAGTGGGAGATGAAATCTTTTATCCAGAGCCTGAAGATCCAGAGGGAGGAGGGGTTTATGAGATCTTTTTTGGGAATGGTCTTTGCGCCATAGTGACAGAGACCACATCAACTCCGGGAACAACTTTTACGAGTAATGAGGACGGTCAACTGCATTGTAATTCTGACAATCCAGGCCTCGCTAATCCCGGTGACGGTCAGGGAATTGTCCAAGTTAATCCACAAACTGGTTTAGTGGTTATCTCCGGAGTATCTACAGCCTCAACAGCTATGAAGCTTCATGTTCTTGGGTATGGAGATCAATCCAAAATGGCTCCGTGGCCACCAACGAACATTTCTGAAATGTTGCGGGCTTTTCAGAGAGATAACGGTATTTCTCAGACAGGTACAGTTGGGACACTTACGACAAGAGTACTTGATAGTAAGGTAAATAGTCTTATGGTTTGGAAGACGGAAAAGAAGTACAAAATATATTCTCAAGATTATGCGGTGAGACAGCAGGCAGCACTAGGAATAATGGGGGTAGATGTTCCTGAGCCGGGCGGAGGGGGGTATATCATTGAAGTGTACACTCCCAATGTCCTTGAGGGTACATGCACTCTTAGCTATACAAACACAGACTCAGGGGCCTCAGGTTCAACTACTTGGGAGGGGCCGTGCGATCCCCCCCCTGCATCTGGACCTACAAATGACCCGATTCTAAATATGATTAATTTCCAGACCCGTGAGGGTCGCGCCACTGGGAACGGAACTTTGGCAACAGCCACGAAACTCTCCCTCCTCGGCTACATGAGTGGTCAATCTAAAATGGCACCATGGCCACCGACAAATCTTTCTGAAATCATAAAAACCTTCCAGAAAAATAATGGCATCTCGCCGACTGGTACGGCCGGACCACTTACAACCGCCGCACTTGATGCAAGAATTGCTAATCTGCGAGCTGAATTAGTAAGCACAAAGTATTATGTAAATGATCCTTCTGAATATCCCGAGGATGCTGAAATATTCTATCGATATTAGGAATAATAAAGAAAAACAGGCGCTATCCGCGCCTGTTTTTCTTTGGGGGGATTCTGATATAATGAGCTTATGTTTACACTTCCACCACTAAAATATAGCTACGACGCGTTGGAGCCACACATCGACGCGCAGACGATGGAAATTCACCATACAAAACATCATCAAGCGTATGTCGACAATCTAAACAAAGCTCTTCCTGAAAATACAAAAAGTCTCGAAGAGATTCTAGAGAATATTTCTACATATCCTGTGGTAGTTAGAAATAATGCTGGAGGACATTGGAACCATTCTTTCTTTTGGGAAATAATGGGCCCGAATGCAGGGGGAGAGCCAGGGGGAGAGCTTGCTGAAGAAATAAATAAATCATTTGGAAGCTTTGAAAAATTCAAAGAAGAATTCGAAAACGCAGCCAAGACTCGTTTCGGATCTGGTTGGGCATGGCTTGTGAAAACTTCTGATGGATTGAAAATCTGCTCGACCCCAAATCAAGATAACCCACTTATGGATTTGGCTGAAGTAAAAGGTGTGCCGATCCTCGGACTCGACGTCTGGGAACACGCGTACTATCTCAAATACCAAAACAAACGCCCTGACTACATTTCGGCCTTTTGGAGCGTGGTGAATTGGGAAGAAGTCTCTCTAAGATTCAGCGAAGTGAAATAATATGGATCTCCAAGAAAGACGAAATAAGCTATCGAAACAAGAATATATTGTCACCCAGAAAAAGGGGACAGAGACCGCATTCACCGGCAAGCTTTTGAACAACAAAGAAGCTGGAATGTACGTCTGCAAAGTCTGCGGACAAAATCTGTTTTCATCAGATGCGAAATTTGATTCTGGCACCGGTTGGCCATCGTTCGACAAGCCGGAGAATGTCGAACACGTGAACCTGATCGAAGACAACTCGCACGGCATGAGCAGAACCGAAGTGCAGTGCAAGAAATGTGGCGCACATTTGGGCCACGTCTTTAGTGACGGCCCAGCCGATACGACAGGACAGCGGTTTTGTATTAATTCGTGTTCGCTTGATTTTAATCCAAAGAAATAATATGAAAATAATTCCAAAAACCAAAAAAGATTTCGCGTGGGTGAATTTTACGCCCAAAGAAATCAGGGAATATACGGCTCGTTCGATTAAGAAAATAGAAGAAGATATAAAAGCCGTAAAAAATATTCCACAAAATAAGAGAAATTTCGAAAATACTGTTTTCGCTATTGAAAAAGCTGGGGAAGATGGTTCCGAAGATAGCCCTCTTTCGTTTCTTCAGTACGTCAGCACTGATGAAAATGTCAGAAAAGCCTCAAAAGAATACCAAGAAAAGCTGACTAAGAAGGTCATCGATATTTCTTTCGACAAAGGTCTCTATAAAGCATTTCTTGATTATGATGTTACCAAAGAGAAAATATCTCCCTCAGAGTACCGACTTTGGAAAGACATGAAAACTTCTTTCGAAGACCAGGGATTCCATTTGCCAAAAGCAAAACAGGAGGAATTAAAATCAATTAAGAAAAGACTGTCTATTCTCGGCATATCGTTCTCTAAAAACATTGAAGAATATCATGACCAGATTTTATGTTCGCTTGATGAATTGAAAGGTTTGCCGGATTCATACATAGCGAATTTAAAGACTGACAAAAAAACTAAAAAGTATATTGTGACCTTAGCATATCCGGAATCGGGACCATTTATGAAATTTGCTGAAAGTGATTCAAAGCGCCAGGAACTTGCGGATAAAATATCACAAAAAGGTGGTAAAGCAAACATTAAGATTTTGAAAGAGATGCTCATCCTTAGAAAGAATCAAGCTGAACTTCTTGGTTTCAAAAGTTATGTAGATTTTGAAGCCAAAGATCTTATCGCCAAAGATTCGTCGACAATCAAAGGTTTTCTAATTCCGACGATAGAAAAATTGAAAAAAGGCGTCGACAAAGAATATATTGCCCTTCAAAAACATGTCGGACAAAAACTTTCATATTTCAATGCCGGTTTTTACGCGCATAAGATGCAGCAGGATCTGTATTCTTATGACCCAAATATCGTAAAAGAATATTTTGAGCTTTGGCATGTTATCAATAAAATGTTTGAAATATTCGGCACGTTATTCTCTGTTAGTTTTAAAGAAAATAAACAGCTGCCGAAGTGGCATCGAGATGCAAAAATATTTGATGTCATCGAAAAAGGTAACGTAGTGGCTCATATAGGCTTTGATCTATATCCGCGAAAGAATAAATTCTCTCATATGGCCTGCTGGCCTCTCATGCCTGGAAAATCAAAAGGATTTAGAGGAAAAGATTATCTAGCGCCCGTCAGTGTCATAGTCGGTAACTTTCCAATAGGTACGAAAGAAAATCCCTCACTTCTCTCTGTTAGGGAATTGGAAACGATGTTCCACGAATTTGGCCACGCCATGCATGGCGCTCTTGGAAGGGCGAGCCTTTGTTCACAATCAGGTACGAGCGTAACATTTGATTTCGTTGAAACGCCATCTCAGTTATTCGAAAACTGGATACGTCAGAAGAAAAATTTAAAACTAGTTTCAAGGCATTGGAAAACAGGAAAGAAGATCGAGGATAATCTCTTGGATAAGGTAATTAAATCACTTGATTTCATGAAGGCAAGCCAGGAATATCACACATTTATTTTGTCACTTCAAGACTTTGAGATGCATACCGATAAGTATGGCGTTGATCCGCTGGTCCTTAGCCTTACTTTTGAAAAGAAATATAGACCAGTGGATGGTTCTCCGAAGTCGTTGTTTCCAGCAGGTTGGGGGCATTTAGTAGGTTATGCTGGCAAATATTATGCCTACATGTGGGCCATCGTTTACTCTTACGACGTTTTTTCTCGCTTCAAAAAAGAGGGAATTATGAACAAGAAAGTCGGTATGGAACTTCGAAGGAAGATTCTCGAAAAAGGCGATTCCGAAGATCCGATCAAACTTATGACTGATTTCCTCGGCCGAAAGCCAAACAATAAAGCATTTTTGGAGGCTTTGAAATAACACAAGAGCCGGCGTGAAGCCGGCTCTTTGCGATTCGTATGGATGCCTGATACCTATCGGCGCACCTTTGGTATGTTCGCGTTACGGATAAGCCTGAGGCCGATCAAGCGCATCACAGTGCTCAGCTGTCGCATGGAACATTTCTTCAGAGGTTTTATGAGCATCGCTTTCTCTCTGCCAGTGCTCTCGGTGATGAAGGCAATTCGATCGTGCTTGTCCATGGCGGGTTTGGGATTTTTTGAATAATATTCTTTTAAAACCGCCTTGTAAAGGCATGTTATAATTGGCCCATGAATAGCTTCGAGACCGAATACAAACGCCTAAACAAAGCCCAAAAAGAGGCGGTGGACACCATCGAGGGGCCGGTCATGGTCGTGGCGGGTCCTGGTACTGGAAAGACCCAAATACTCGCTCTTCGAATTGCCAATATCCTCGAAAAGACGGATACCCAAGCGGACGGGATTTTGTGCCTCACTTTCACCAACTCCGGCGTTTATGCCATGCGTGAGCGCCTGCGTTCATATATTGGTTCGGCGTCATCACGTATTCATATCTCGACCTTTCACTCTTTTGCGATCAAAATGATCGAGGAATATTACGAGACGCTCGATTTTGTCGAAAAGCCGACACTTATCGATGATACCGAAGCTTCTCTTTTGTTTGATGCGATTTTGTCTGATCACGAATGGAAACACTTGCGCACGCGCGCCAACAAATCTCTATATTTCCACGACATCAAATCTCTCATCTCACTTTTAAAACGCGAAAGACTGTCGCCGGATGATTTCGGTCTCGAGATAGAAAACGAAATAAAAAATATTAAAAACGACGAATCAAATATTTCCACTCGCGGCGCTTCGAAAGGGAAGCTCAAACAGGAAGCGTTAAAGCGTATCGAAGGCCTGGAGCGTACCAGCGAAGTGGTAAAGTTTTACGCACTTTACGAGTTATTGAAAAAAACGAAAAATCTATTGGACTTCAATGACGTTTTGGAAGAACTGGTCCGACTTGTAGAAATATCCGACGATGCCCGTGACACCATTCGCGAAAAATATTTATATGTGTTGGTCGACGAGCATCAGGACTCGAGTGGTGTCCAGAATGAATTCCTCTCACGTATCTGGGGAGATATCGAGAAACCAAATTTGTTCGTGGTCGGTGATGACCGACAGTTAATTTACGGATTCGGCGGAGCTTCACTTTCTTATTTTGAAAATTTCAAGGAAACGTTTGACGGAGTTCGTCTCATCACTTTGGTTGAGAATTATCGCTCAACCCAGCAAATTCTCGACGCAGCAGACGCACTCCTCTCAAGCTCTATCGCTGAAGCGAGACTTTTATCGCAAAGCAAAGATGCTCATCCGCTTCGCCTAATCGAAGCCGAGTACCCACGTGACGAGATTTTGCGCGCCGGGCTCGAGATAAAAGAGCTCGTAGAAAAAGGTTTGAACCCAAACGAGTGCGCAATACTCGTTCCGAAAAACAGGGAAGTGCGAAGTGCTGTCCGAACGCTCGGCGATCTCGGTGTGCCTGTTTCTTCGTCCGGACGAGAGAAGTTTTTTGCCGACAAAGAAGCCGAAGAATTTCTGGGTATTCTAAAGGCTTTGGCGAGCCCCGAATCTCCAGAGCTTATCGTGCCGGTTTTACTTTCTTCCATCTCAGGAATTTCGCCTCTTTCCGCGCATCGATTTTTGGTCGGACAAGATGCCAGGAAGCTCACACTTTCTAAGCTTTTAAAATTTAAAAAAGGTGAAAGCGAATACGAAGAAGACGATCATCTAGCAGAATTCGCCGAGCGGATGGCTCTATGGCTACAGATTTCAAGTCAGGGCGACATCTATACTCTCATCCAGAAAGTAGGAGAAGGGCTTTTGATCGGGAGCGCCAGCGATCATGAGTCACTCACTCGCCGTGTCGAGATTATTCGCACCATGCTTCACCTCACTATTTCACAGATTGAGCGCAACCCACGCGTCACACTCAGCCAATTTTTGGATTTCGTTGATCGCCTCCGCGAATACGACGCAGACATCCCGATGGCAACTTTTGATTCCAAATACGGCGTGAAAGTCATGACGCTTCATGCATCGAAAGGTCTCGAATTCGAACACGTATACATCTGCCATCTCGACGAAAAGAATCTACTAGGTAGTCGCCGGAGCGGATTTACTCTTCCAGAACGTGTAAAAGAGATGGAGCACAAGAAAAGCGAAGAAGAAACAAAGCGTGAACTTTATGTGGCGATCACTCGCGCAAAAAAGCACGCCACGCTTTCATATTCGATTTTTGGTCACAATGGTTCACCTCTTGAAATTTCGCATATCGTAAATGACTTGCCTGCGAACATTTTCGAGAAAACTTCTGCAAGTGAAAATGAGAAATTTATAATGGCTTCGGGAATTGAAACATTTGTTCGCTCCGGCGAGCGCGTGTATGACGCGGTTACTGCCGGCAAGCTCGCCGAAATGCTCCGGGGCGAATACTACAAACGTAAATTGGCCGTGACGCACCTCAGTAACTTTTTCGAATGTCCATGGAAATGGTATTTCAGGAATTTCTTGCAACTTCCGGAAGCTAAATCGATGCCGCTCGAATTCGGAAACTTGGTACATGGAACGCTCGAAAAGATTTTGAAAAAGAAAATCAAGGCGGACGCCAAATCGATAGAAAAAGCGATCGAAGAAAAAGCCGAAGACCTCCGAGGTTTTTCCGAACGGGAAATCACAGAGATGAAAAAAGATGCGTTAGAAATCGTTTTGAATTGGACAACACAAGAGTTACCGAATTTGAGCGAAGTGTATGAAAGTGAAAAAAGCGTTAGTGTTTGGGATTCTGAGCTTCCGCATTTGGAAATTACTGGGAAAATAGATCTCGCAGAACAAATCGAAGAGGGCGTGGTAAAAGTAACAGATTTCAAAACCGGCGGGCTCAAGAAAAAAACAGAAATCGAAAAAGAAACAGACGAAGGCCGAATGTCTGACATGATGCGACAACTCGCGATGTATTCATATCTGATCGACCGAAAGACTGCAGGAAATACCAGGGTTTTGGAGTCGAAGCTCGCGTTCGTCGAGCATCTCGATGAAAAAGACTCAGTTTATTCGACCGAGGTGACTAGTGATCACATGAAAAGTCTTTTGAAAGATATTAACGACTTTGACCAACTTCTTTCTTCGGGAGAGTGGATCGATAGACC
>CAZTRC010000022.1:0-7595 GCA_964615845.1 uncultured Candidatus Saccharibacteria bacterium | reverse complement strand
ATAAGCACTTCCCACTAATCAATATTCATCCAATGGCTACTCCAGCCGCCAAGGCTGCTGAAGCTGCTGGCGTCCAGGGCAAGTTCTGGGAAATGCATGACAAGTTGTTCGACAACCAGGCAACCTGGAGTCGTTCGTCAAATGCTTCGGCTTTTTTCAACCAATACGCGGAAGAATTAGGTCTTGATGTTGCCAAGTTCAAACTCCACATGGATTCTTCAGTGATTGCGGACGCTATTAGTAAGAGCTTCAATGAGGCTCGTGATCTAGGGTTTACCGGTACCCCAACCTTCCTTCTTAATGGGGAACAGATGGAATTTACCACTTTTGAGGATTTTAAGAATCAAATCGAGGCCGCTATTGAAGTGGGTACAATGAAATGAAACACAACTTTATTTGACTTTGTCAAGTGGTCAAAGTATCCTAAAAGCGTACTATTGAGCGCTAACTTCGGACCCTATCATTTTGGTTAAGGTTTATGCCAAATAAAAACATCATAGCGTTTGTCTCCAACCTACCGACTGGGGTGATTGAGAGCATACGTGAGTACGAGAAAATTTCTGGATATAAGTTCAGAGTGATGTTAATTAAAAACATCACTCGCGTCGATCCGGTGCCCACTAAAGGAGACTATTTAAAACCAGACATTGTTTTGGAGGTGGATTTTTCTACGCCAGATAAAATAGCAACTGCTCTGCGCCCCTATGTGGATGAGCTTTTTGCTGTTACTGCGAGATCTGAATCATTTATTGCTGATTTCATAAAACTTATACCTAATGTTCCCTATATCAGGACTCCTACGACTGAATCTCTGATGTGGGCCAGTGACAAACTTTTGATGCGTCAGCGTTTTGCAGCGTATGATAAAAAGATCACCCCAAAATACACTGTCGTTAAGGAGAATACTCCTGAATCTAGAGAAAAAGCTATTGCTAAAATAGGATTTCCTTTAGTTGTTAAGCCCACCAATCTTTCTCAATCACTACTAGTGACTGTCTGTCACCATGAAGAAGAACTTGAGAAAGCACTACAAAAAACTTTTGCTTTAATAAAAAAGGTTTACGGAGAAAATGGCCGATTAGAAACCCCGCAGGTGTTGGTGGAGGAATTTATGGAAGGCTTGATGTACTCGGTTGACGCGTACGTTTCTGCAAGAGGTAAGATAACTTTTTGTCCCCTGGTACGCGTCAAGACTGGGCGCGAGATTGGTTTTGACGATTTTTTTGGATATCTTCGTATTACCCCAACGAAATTGTCTTCGGAAACAGTCCTACGCGCTCGCGACGCGGCGGCAAAAGGTATCAGAGCTTTGGGTTTGCGCAGCACATCAGCCCATGTTGAACTGATGCGTATTGATAACGATTGGAAAATTATTGAGATTGGCGCTCGAGTTGGTGGTTACCGTCATACTCTACATGAGTTAGCGTGTGGTATTAATCACAACATGAATGACATACTCACCCGCACTAATTTGTCGCCAATAGTGCCTAAGAAGTGCGAAAAATACGCGGCAAATATGCATTGGTATCCCAAAGAGGAGGGCGTAATTACCCGAGTCCTCGGCTTAAAAAAAATCGAATCGCTTGAATCATTTGTGGAAATCATCGTTAACAAAAAGAAGGGCGATACCTCCACGTTCGCTAAACACGGTGGTAAGCCAGTGTTTAAACTTACTTTAGCTAACACTAATCGTTCCAACCTTTTGGCAGACATACGTCGAGTCGAAGAAATGGTTCGGGTTGATATTGAAGTCGTATGATAAAAGTAGCTATCATTCGACAAATTGATGCCGATAGTATCCAAGACTTAATAGACTTGGCTGCCGACCAAGGTGTGCATATAGACGTGCTAGCTTACACAAAAGCCGACATCTCTAGTCCTATAGATTTAACCGCCCAAAATCGATTTGAAGATTATGATGTTATCCACTACTACTCGGGAGGTAACCGGGCTGTGGGTATGACTATTCGTAATCATCTTCTTGGTAGTAAAGTCGCGTTGATTAATATGGCGGTTGAGCACTTCGCTTTTGGGGATGACAAAGCAATGCAAATTTCTCGTTTGGCTAGTGAAATGTTGGTTCCTCAGACCCTTGCGGCCTCCAGGAGAGATACTTACTCTTCTGTCGCCGACATCCTTGGGACTACGTTCATTATGAAAGTGACGATTGGGTCAAAGGGTGGTGGTGTATTTTTGATCAATTCGGAGGAGACTTTTAAAGAAGCACATGAAGCTTTACGCTATTCAGGCTTTTCCATTTATCAAGAATATATTCCGAATGATGGGGATTATCGCGTACATGTAATTGGACACAAAGCGGTCTTTGCTTATAAGCGCATACCTGCTGCTGGAGATTTCAGGGCCAATGTTTCTCGCGGAGGCTCAATGGAGAAAATTATTGATCAAAAACTTTTAACTGAGCTTAATGAAATGGCTGAAAAAGCAGTTTCGCTATCGTCTCTCGATGTTGCTGGTATCGATATTGTCAAATCAACCAGCACTGGAAAGTTATATTTCATAGAGCACAATAAAAATCCAGGAGTCAAAGGGGTTAAAGATTTGTTAGGAGTGAACAATGATCAATTGCTACTAGACTATTATATCGAACGCTCTAACACTAAGTCCGTGGTAGTTTGATTAGTATGAATCTTGCGAGTTATAAACACGTAGTGGTCGTAAACACAAGGGTCAACGACGAGGAGTTCACTGGTCCGTTTGTTGACGAGGTACAAAAACACGGCGTGGCAGTGTCTGTTGTGGATTTGGGAAGGCTAGGTTTTTTATATGAACCCTCTGGTGCGATTACTATTTTTAACGGATCTGAACCACTACCTTTAACCAGCGATGATTTTGTCTACATGAGACGGACAAAGGGCGATAGAGAATTGGGAAATGTGTTGGCGTGGGTATTAGACTCGATTGGCGTGACTTTTAATGACAAAGAAGCCCAACTCCATCACTTGATAGCCAACTCAAAGATTTGTCAGAGTTTCCGCTTGCGTGAAATAGTCTCTTCCCCAAAGACTTGGGTAGTAGGTTTAAACGGCTTCCAAACCCAACGTCAAATGATCTTGAAATCCCTCGGTTATCCCTTGGTATTAAAGGTTGACGGGGCAAACGGTGAGCTGGTTTGGAAGATTGATGACGAGGATATGTTAAATAAACGCCTTGCAGTCATTGGTCAAAATAGATTAAAGAATGAGTCGCTGACTTTATTATTTCAGGAACTCATTCCCAATACGTTTGATATTCGCGTCATTGTATATCAAGGTCAAGTTTTGTCGGCTATATCTCGTTCGGCCGGCGCGGGAGAGTTTCACAATAATATATCTAAAGGCGGCACCGCGGCGAGTTTGGAATTAACAGATGATGAGAGGAGGATTGCTGTTGAAGTTACTCACAAACTTGGTTTGGATTTGGGTGGTGTTGATCTTGTGCGAACAGCGGACGGTGTCAGGTTGTTTGAAGTCAATAAGTCACCCGGTTTGGTAAATAAAATAGTTGGTGATTCGAACGTCAGAAAAATCGTTAGGAAATTACTAGCGGGGTAGCTTCTCAGCTGATAGACTGTTAGGAATGATTCGTACTCGTGATTTTGCAGTGTTTTCGGCCGCGTTGGTCTTTTTGCTATCCGTTTTAACCGCGACAGTGGCGTATGATCTTTGGGGTACTGGCGGAGAGATGGCGACGGTAGTCAAGTTTGCTGACGAGGCCCCGGTTTCCGGCGCCATCGCTGACAGTCGTAACATAGACCGTGCGGGTAACATCAGCCGGTTGAAAGCCAAGATTGCCGCTGGCGAAGGTGATAATCCACAAGGAGAGCCGATTTTCACTTCGGTCGACGATTTCTCAAACGATGACCTTTTGCCCATAACGGATGACTCTCTCTCTGTCTCAGTACATATAGGTACTGGTTTAGACGGCTCCGCACTGTTCAGTGACGCGCTGTGGCGTTTTATCGGTTTCAGTTTTTATGAACAAATAGGCACAGCCCTAAACGGCGTGCCTATCTTTGGCGCGCGTAGTGACAATCTGCCGCTAGACGCTTGTGGTGGTGCTGATGATGGTTCTGGGTATAAACTTTACCTGCAAACCGACCGGGAAGTGGCGGCGGGATGCTTCCTGCAGAGTCCAAATATGTAATTGCAAGAGTCCAATTTTTGTGATATAATATTAGAAGTTA
This sequence comes from uncultured Candidatus Saccharibacteria bacterium, assembly GCA_964615845.1. Lineage (GTDB taxonomy): Bacteria > Patescibacteriota > Minisyncoccia > Phycocordibacterales > CSBR16-119 > CAYRQF01. The sequence continues at coordinate 3,412 of CAZTRC010000022.1, read as the reverse complement.
TACTGTTTTTAACTCTTGGCCACAAAGGAGGCTGGATTGAAGAATCGAATCAAGTTCCGGCCTCTGGGGCCGGTGGCGAAAGCGGCGGATCGGGTCATGTGGCCTATCATGCATGATTTCATGGTCATGAACGCTTGTTCTGACTCGCCGCAGCTCACTCATCGTTGGAATAATCGACGATTGTCGAGAGTCGAGGTGGCAGGAATCGACCATACCTTATCTGTCGTAGTCGATGGCGATCCTCTGGCTCGGCGACTCCCGGGAGGTCTACGACACTTTCCTTGCATCGGGTGGCAGGAGTATGTCGTACTCCGGCCGTCTACTTGGCAAGGTCCATGGCATATGGGGTGGAATGCTCCTGATGTCGCCAGTCTGTCTCGGATTCGACTTCTGGGGCCGGCCAGGGCACTGCGCGGGCCAGGGCATGTCGAATTTTTTGCTGTCGATAGTTCAGGCCGACAGTTGAAAATCGAGGTGGTCGACTATGGTCGACTCGGAGATGGGTCGGCCAATAAGACGTTGTCGTTGTTGTGAATCGGGGCGCGGGTGAAAACTCGCGCCTCTTTTGTGTCTGATATAATTTAGCCACAATGTCAGATAAAAAATTTCCGGAGGGATTTTATTGGGGCGCCGCAACAGCCAGTTACCAAGTCGAAGGTGGTATAGAGAACACCGATTGGGCCCAGGCGGCCAGGGAGGGACGAGTGCCATCTTGTGGCCGGGCCTGTGATCATTACCATCGTTTTGAATCAGATTTTGATCTAGCAAAACAACTCGGGCACAACGCTCATCGGCTTTCGGTCGAGTGGGCGCGTATCGAGCCGGAAGAAGGCAAGTTCGATGAGTCGGCGATAGAGCATTACCGAGAGGTTCTTAAGGCCCTACATGCGCGCAATATCACACCGTTCATTACCATTTGGCATTTCACCTTGCCGTTGTGGTTTTCCGAAACTGGGGGATTCGAACGTAAAGATGCACCGGATATCTTCGCGCGTTATTCTGCTTATGTGGTCGAGAAGTTGGGAGATCTTTGTACTAACTTCTCTACCATCAATGAGCCGAGCGTATACGCGAGCAATGGTTGGCTTCGCGGTAGTTGGCCGCCTTTCAAACGCTTTGCTCTAACTGATATGGTTGCTATCACCAACTCCGGCCGCACTTTCGAATCCAAGGCAGACAAAGGTTTGAAGCCAGTTTTTCTTTACTTACGTGTGATGAAAAATTTGGCTTTAGCTCATAACGCTGCTTATAAGAGCATTAAGGCGGTTCGACCCGAAACAAGCATTAACTTTGTGCATCACGTGATTGTTTTTGATGCCAACTGGAATCCCTTTAATAAACTCAAAGCCTATGTGGCCAATCGTCTCTGGACCCATAAATTTATGCGAAGGACGGAAGGCCACTATGATTCTATTGGTCTCAATTATTATTTCTACACTCAGTTTGGCGATAGGAAGCAGTGGCGGAAGACAGACATGGACTGGAATTTTGCGCCCGAGCGCATCTATGATGCTCTTATGATGTTGAAGCGTTATCGGAAGCCGGTGTTTATTTCTGAAGCCGGTGTTGCTGTTGCTGATGACAATGATCGGGCCGAGTATATTACTAAACAGATTGAGGGAGCACTGCGCGCACTCGCTGATGGTGTCGACGTCCGCGGACACATGTATTGGTCCCTGTTGGATAACTACGAGTGGGCATTGGGATTTGAGAAGCGTTTTGGACTTATCGAGATTGACTACGACACTTTGGAGCGCAAGATCCGCCCCTCCGCTTATGTGTACAAAAAAATTATTGAAGCCAACGGACTGATAGAATAGATGTGGTTGGCAGACTGTAAAACGTAGGGTGCGGCGGCGAAGCCGCCGCACCGGCAACTACTACTTTCTACCTTCTACTCTCTACTTACTAACATATGTCTTGGATACTTCTGGTTGTTGGCGCTCAATTAATCAATGCCGTTGTTGCTATCGGTGATAAGTATTTGGTCACTGATGAGAAACGATTGCCAAAGCCTTTCGTGTACGCGTACTACACTTCGCTGGTTACGGCTTTTTGGCTTTTAATATACTTCTTAGGCTTCGTTCCGTTTTTTCAGCAATACGGCGTACCAAGTTTCTACAATATTAAGTTGCCGACTCTGGAAGTGGTAGCTCTGGCTTTCTTCTCCGCCTATACTTTCTTTATGGCACTGGTGTCGCTTTATGGAACTTTGAAGCGGGCCGATACTTCCGACGTCATGCCGGTCATTGGATCGGTTTCGGCCATCAGCACCTTCGGTCTGTCATTCTTGTTTTTGGGAACCTACCATTCTCCAGATTTTATTTGGGGTATTGCTCTCCTCGCTATTGGCACTTTCCTGGTGTCGCATTTACGCTTCACTAGCAACATTGCGCTGGCCGCGGTGCATAGCGGTCTCTTTTTTGCGCTCCACTATATCGCCATGAAGGGCATGTTCATTGCTACTAACTTCGATGACGCTTTCTTCTGGTCACGAATCGCCCTCGTCCTTTTCGCTCTTTCTTGGTTGTTGGTTCCAAATTATTTAACCCTGATTAAGGAGCAGAACAAAAAGACGAGTCGTCATACCGGATTTATGGTCTTTGGCAATAAAATTCTAGCGGGCATTGCTTCTTTCATGATTCTCAAGGCTACAGACTGGGGAGACGTGGCCGTGGTGCAGGCGCTAGATGGTTTGAAGTTCGTTTTTATCCTTTTAATTGGCTTGTTATTGAGCCGATTCTTGCCGGATTCAGTGAGGGAGAAAGATCGCAGTTTCAAGACCGTGGCGCGTAAGTTTCTGTACGTGATTGTCATCCTGATTGGCTTTGTATTCTTGTTTAAATGATGATGTTTGATGCTAAGTGCGCGATATGATTAAAAAACCAAGACTTCCAAAAAATTCTGCCGGTTTGGTTAAAAAGCTGGCAATTTGGTTGTTGTTGATTTTTGCGGTTTGTTTGGGCGCGCTATTTTTATTGGCGCAGAAGCAAGTGCCGGAGAGGATTGTCTATGGTATGTCTTTCAACACGCCGTACGCGAACGAGCTCGGTCTACCTTGGCGCGAAGTGTACGATGCGGTTATCGATGATTTGGGCGTGCGTCACTTGCGACTGGCCGCTCATTGGCCAATGGTCGAACCTCAAGATGGTGCGTACAACTTTGAAGAGCTCGACTATCAAATGAAGCGGGCAGAAGAGGTGGGCGCAGATGTAATCTTCGCTGTTGGCCGTCGTCTGCCTCGGTGGCCAGAATGTCACGTGCCGGAGTGGGGCGCATCTTTACCATGGGAGAAGCAGAAAGAACAGATTCGTGATTACCTCAAAGTAGTCGTGGAGAGATATAAGGACAGCCCGGCCATCATTTATTGGCAGGTGGAGAATGAGCCTTATCTTGAAGTTTTCGCCAAGGA
>CAZTRC010000021.1:0-8009 GCA_964615845.1 uncultured Candidatus Saccharibacteria bacterium | reverse complement strand
AAAGCGAGATTGAGAAATGCTGTCACTGTCGCAATGAGCGAGACCAGAACGCCGAGTGAGAGAAAGAAAAACTTCGGGCTTAATTTTGATTGATTGTGTTCCATAAAATTAAATAAAATTTTTAAGATTCAAGTTCTGCTACGCGCGCTTTAAGCTCCTGAACTTCTTCTTTGCCGGCAAGACGACTAAGGAGGTTTGATTCTGACTGACTGATTCTTGTCTCCATTTTTTCCAAAATTTCAGTCTTTTGCATATTCAAGAGCTGTTCAATGCCATGCATGATTGTTTCAGTTTGAGCTACAAATTTTTTGTCGAGTTCTTGTTCGTTCATGAGGAAATTATCTCACGGCCTTCCCTATAACGCAAATACTCAGAAATACCTACCTATCCGGCGCGACTTCGTAATAATTGATGAGGAATTTGGTGATATCGAAAAATGGCGCCGAGAGGGTTTCAGCGGCATAACGTACGCCCTGGGGCGAGCGGATGGAAAGGAAGATGAGAAACTGCGGGTTACTTGCCGGGAAATAGCCGACAAAGGTGTGAAGATTTCGGTCCTCATAATACCCACCAGCCGGATCTGGGATCTGGGCCGTTCCAGTCTTGGCACCGATGCTGTAATTCTCCATTTTGTATTTGCCGTCACCGTACACATGATCGACACTGTAAACGAGCATTTCCGAAATCGCCCGACTCGTTTCTTCGGTCAGAATTCTCGGCTGGTCTTCTTTTAGATATTCAAAAGTTTTCTCTCCCCCGTCGTGATAATCGATGGATTTCACCACATGCGGACGGATGAGATACCCGCCATTCCCAAGAGACGACAATGCTCGCACCAGCACCACCGGCGAAAAGGAAATTCCTTGACCGAAAGCTGCCGTCGCGTATTCGAGTTCGCGTGGCTCTTCGAGGTTCGAAACCAATCCTTTGGCTTCGTTCGGGAGATCAATGTTTGTCTTCTCGCCCAAGCGATAATCAAGCATATGATCTTTGAATTTATTGCGTCCGAGTTTTTGCATGGCGAAAACCATACCGGTGTTTAAGGATTCAGAAAGCACGTCTTGCATGGTAATCTGCCCGCGGCCCTTTTTGTCGAAGTTGAAAATTTCTTTGTCTTCGACCTGGATCGAACCTTTGTCATAAAATGGCGTCGAGGCTGAGATGACACCTTCTTCGATGCCCGCTGCAATCACTAGAGGCTTCACGACTGAACCAAATTCATATACGTTTTCAACCAAAGGATTCGAGTAAGTGAGAACATTTTCGACTTCTTGGAAATTATTCAAATCAAAATTTGGCACATGCGCCATAGCATAAATTTCTCCTGTTTGCGGGCTTATGATGATGCCGCTCGCCGATTCGGGACTGAATTTTGTCTTGACGCTGACCAATTCTTTCTCGAGGAAACTCTGGACCGTCGGCTCGATCGTCGTTACGACGTCGCCTTCGCGCTCTTCACCTTCGAATATGACTTCTTTGACGCCAGAAAATATTTCGGCGAAAATGTTTACATACAAATTGTCTTCTTCTTTCCGCAGGGTTTCGTTGTAATATTTCTCCAGTCCATACTGCCCAGACAAAGTATCACCTTCGCCAAAACCGAGGAAGCCGATCGTCTGCGCCGCCATTTTCTCGCCCGGATAAAATCGCCATTTGTGTTTGTACAAATTTACTCCAGAAATGGCCAAGGCCGTAATCTCGTCCGCTTTCTCGCGATTGATTTTCTCGGCGACTTCTTCGTATGGATCGTCCTTCTTCCCTGCTTTGGCTAAGAACTCAGTCTTGTCGAGAGTAATTATTTGCGAAAGTTTGTCATAAGCTTCGCTCGGTTTTTTGAGTTGCACCGGATTGATCGAGAGGATGTAACCGGTGTTGATGGTCGCAGCCGAAATTCGTCCGCCATCGCGTTTCTCGAAAATTATCGAACCGCGATCAAACGTATCCCCCGATTTCACATACGAGCGATCAGCGGTCTCCGCGTAGGCCTCTTGCTTCACGACCTGCAAAGAAAAAAGCCGGACGATAAAAAATACGCCGACGAGAACCGTCACCAGTGAGATGAGTCTAATACGTGAGAGAAATACTTTTTTCGAATCCATTTATCTGATTGTTACCACCGCTTTTTGCGTAACGAATTGCGTATCGGGGGCGTCAACAAAGCCAAGTTCGTAGGCCTTGTCAATCGATATTGTATCATTTAGGGACAATGTTTGAAGCTCAAGCTCGGAAATCTCGGCCGCAAGTGTCCTCTTTTCGCTCTCGAGACCCTTGCTTTCAACCAATCGAAAGACTGTCTGACCGATGAAAAATACATAGAAAACAAATGAAATAAAGACCAGCCCGGCAAGCATGTAAAAAAGCTTTAGCTCACGGAAACTTCGGAGAATATTTACTTTTACATTTGTTTGGTTCATATTTTTTGGATTATTCTTAATTTCGCACTACGAGCTCTGGGATTATTCGCTAATTCTTCGTCCCCTGGGATAATCGGCTTTTTGTTTATTAAAATCCCGATGCCGTCTCGCTCAAAAGTTTTGAAAAAGTTTTTGACGATGCGATCTTCCAAGCTGTGAAATGTGATGATGGCCATCCGACCGTCGGGCGCGAGCGCCGCGAATCCTTTGACCAGAGCTTGGCGCAAGCTTTCGAGTTCATCGTTCACCGCTATACGAAGCGCTTGGAAAGTCTTGGTCGCCGGATGAAGTCTTCCCTTTCGATAAAATGCCGGGACAGCGGACTCTATAATCTTCGCGAGGTCTCCAGTCGTCTTGATCGGAGTCTTGTCGCGGACTTCGACAATTTCTCGGGCAATTCTCCGGGCAAATCTCTCTTCGCCGTAGGCATACAAAACGTTCGCAATGTCTTCTTCATCCCACTTGCCGACGATATCGGCGGCATCGAATTCTTCTGGACTCAAAGTTGCTTTGAGCGTCATGCGGAGTGGCTCGTCTTTTCTGAAAGAAAATCCACGGCCTGAGGATTCAAACTGATCCGAACTCCAACCGAGATCAAGGAGGATTCGGTCGATATGCTGGACACCAGAGTCTTTCATCACCGCATCAAGATTTCGGAAATTGTCTTCGACGTAAGTGATGTCGCAAGGGGTTCCGGCAAGACGCTCTTTGGCTCGCTCTAGGGCCTCGGCGTCCACATCCATGGCGATAATTTTGACAGCCTTTCCTAGACGGCGACAAACTTCCTCTGTGTGTCCGCCCGCGCCAAGAGTTCCGTCAACAAAAATATTTCCCTTCCCAAGCTCTAGATTGTCAATCGCTTCTTGTAAAAGAACTGTCTTGTGCATGTTAGATGACGCCAACGCCGCCTAACTTTTCCGCCAACTCATCCGCTTTCTTCTCGACGACCTTCTTGTATTCCGACCACGCCTTGTCATTCCAGATTTCCAAACGATTCTGTACACCGACGAGCGCTGCCTTTCCCTTCAATCCCACTCGCTCTTTCAAAAAGTCCGGGAGAAGCATGCGTCCGATCGCGTCTACCGAGACCTCCGTCGCGCCGCCAAACATGAAGCGGTTGAAACTTCGGTTGTCGCTCGAGAGCATCGAAAAGTTTGAAAGCTTTTCGGAAATCTTCTGCCATTCTTTTTTTGTGAAAACGAACAAGCAGTTATCAAGGCCCGGCGTGATGACCAAATCCCGACCCATCTCCTTTCGGAATTTCGCGGGTAGTGAGATGCGATTTTTCTCGTCGATTGTGTGTATGAATTCGCCGATTAGCATAAAAATTTCTCTAATTATTCTCTTCCCACCTCATCCCACTTAAGCTAAATTATACACCACTTCATCCCACTACAAAAAACCATTTCCCACTTGGTTTGGGGATAACTTAGAGGCTTGTTTGACAGTGAAGTAGGTTGGTTGTATTATTCGGCAAGAAACACCCACCCAGCATGAGAATGATTTGCACCCGTGCCGATTCCAAGGGCACAGTTCGCGACTATATCTGGGACACCGAATCAGGAGAAGAGATCGACAACCCGGATGTCACCGTAGAGTTTCAAAAGTTCATGGATCGCGTAAAGCCAAGACCCATAGTGGTAGACATACCCCCTTTCGGGTCACCCGCGAACTGAACAAGTTCCCCATTGACGAAAAAGCCCCCGAATGGGGGCTTGCTCGTTTCTAGGTGTTAATTTCTCGGCTTCATCAGCGGGAAAAGCTGGGTTTCGCGGAGGGGTTTGTCTACCAAAAAGGCGAAAAGTCTATCTCCATAGGCAAATCCAAAGGCTGGCGGCATGCCATGTTCGAGCATTTCCACAAACTCCATATCTGGCATCATCGCCTCTTCATCCCCACCTTCGATTAGCTTCTTCTGAATGTCGAATCTCTCTCTTTGATCAACAGGATCGTTTAATTCAGAAAATCCGTTGCTACATTCTGCGCCCGCGAGGATCAACTGGACTCTTTCGGTCAAAAGTGGATTGTCAGACTTGGCTTTTGATAGCGGAGAAACGAGTTTCGGCACATCCACAAGCCACGCAGGACCGGAAATCTGTTTGCGACAATATTTCCATAGTGTATCCATTAGTCGTTCCCTATTGTCACCTTCGTATTTAACTCCAAGCTCATCAAGTTTGGTCTTCATTTCCTTTTCCGAAGCTCCCAAAACATCAAGACCGATCATTTCTTTAATCGTATCGACATAAGAAATCTTTTTCCATGTTCCCGACAAATCGAATTTGTGTCCGCGTGTTTCAAAATCCATTTTGCCAAAAGTTTTCTCCACAACTTCTTTGATCATGAGTTCGGTAAGATCAATGCCTTCTACATAGTCCATGTAAGCCGCGTAAAATTCGACATTGGTAAATTCTTGAGAATGTTCTGGACTCGTGCCTTCATTTCGGTAAACTCTTCCGATCTCAAACGTCTTTGGGAATCCTGCGGCCATGAGACGCTTTTGCCAAAGTTCGCCGACGGAGATACGGAGGAATACGTCGATATCAAAATCATTGTGATGTGTCTTGAATGGCCGAGCCTCAGCGCCGCCAGTGGTGATTTCTAGTGTTGGCGTCTCGACTTCGAGGAATCCTTCTTTTTGCAAGAAGTTTCGTGTCGCTTCCCAGAAGCGCGCTTTCTTGTAGAAAATTTCCCGCGCGTCTTTATCAAGAAGCAAATCTAAATAACGTTTTCGCAAACGTGTTTCGTCGTCCTGAAGTCCCGCCCACTTCTCCGGCATTGGCGCCAAAGTCTTGGTGAGCATTTTCCAGTCTTTAACCAAAAGGCTCTGTTCGCCTTTTTGAGTGACGAAAAGCGTGCCAGAAACCTGGAGGAAATCTCCGATATCGACAGCGTCAACAAATAGTTTGAAAAGTTTTTCTTCTATCTCGTCTTTCTTGAAAACGGCCTGGAAAGTTTCCGTGCCATCATTTAGGACAGCAAAAAGTATTGCGCCTTGTCCGCGAATAGCCATAACACGCCCGACGAGCGAGACAGCCTTGCCGCTCTTTTCGATTTCTTCGAATTTTTCTCTGACTCCAGACAGCCAAAAATCCTTCTCGGCTTTTGCGGGGAAAGCATCCATACCAAACTCCTTTAGCATCTCAAGCTTCTTGAGACGGATTTGTTTTATTTCTTCAATAGACATAAATTACTCGACGTCTAAAATCGAATACTCGATGGTTCCTGTCGGTCCGTCAAAGACAGCTTTCTCGCCTTTCTTCTTGCCGAAAAGCGCGGTACCAAGCGGTGATTGATAAGAGAGCTTGCCGACAAACATATCAGCTTCGCCTTCGCCGACGATGGTGAACTCTTTCTTTTCTTTGTCGCCTTTCTTTTGGACGGTGACTGAAGAACCTACTTCTATTTTATCGCCTTTTCGGTGAGAAACAACCTCGGCGGTTTTTAATATCCTTTTAATTTCGTTGACGCGGTCTTCAAGCTTGCCTTGAGCTTCGCGGGCTTGGTGATATTCGGCGTTCTCCGAGAGGTCGCCAAGAGACTTGGAGAATTCCAAAGCTTCGATGACTTCTTTTCGCTCTGTGCCTTCGAGACGCTTAAGCTCTGCTTCAAGCTCGGCTTTGCGTTCCTTGGTTATCAGTTCTTTATCAATCATATTAGGGCGTATTCTAGCTTTTTAAGGAATTTTAGTCAATTAAAACTTTTACCGACATGAACTATCCAGCACCCCACGAGTAATCGGCCCCACAATCCCGTCAACACCGAGAACTTTCGCTTTCTGGAAAGCTTTTACTGCTTTGTCTGTCATCGGTCCGAATATGCCGTCAGCAATACCGGCCTCGAAAAGATTTTCATTGAGTCTTGTCTGCAAGCCTTTGACCGCTTCGCCGCGAGAGCCAATTTTCATGAGAACCGGAACAAGAGGGGTGCAAACAACGGCGTCCTTAACTTCTGGTAGAACTACCGGCGCAACAACAGATACGGGCAAAGGCTCCGGTTTCGGGTGAGGTCTACTACCCGAAGAAGACCCAGATTCTTCTTCCACAATCACCTCCATGGAATTTGTCGTGGTATCAAGCACCCGGATGAGTCCATCTTGGAAGCTTGAGATGTAAGCATCTGTTCCAACGATGGTGATACCGGATGGAGAGTGGCCGACTTCCACTTCACTGGTTACTGTATTGGTGTTGGTGTTGATCACCGAAACTGTTCCCTCGTCGAAGTTCTCGACATAAAGAGTGGTACCAGTGCCGGCTAGACCTCTTGGGCCATCACCGACATCGATGGTGGTTGTGACGGTGTTGGTGTCTGTATCAATGACAGCAATGTTGTCAGATCTGTACCCGGTGACATATATATTGTCACCGAGGACATTGACTCCGCGTGCACCATCGAAACCAGCTGGCATGATGATGGTGTCGGTTACAGCTTGGGTGGTGGAGTCGATGACCGAGATGTAGTTTCCACCGGAGTAGTTCGGATCACCGTAGTTCGCGACATAGACATCCGTACCGTGAGCTTTGATGCCTCGAGGGTATGAACCGACCGGAATGGTATCGGTGACGGTGTTGGTGTTTGCGTCAATTACCGAAACAGTGTTTGATGCGCCGTTCGTAACATATACGTCGGTGCCGACAACCGCGACATAGTAGGGCTTTACGCCGACGTCAACAGTATCAATGACCGTGTTTGTGCTCGTATTGATGACGGAGACATCGTCAGAGTCGATGTTGGCGACGTACAGATAAACATCTGATCCAATGGTGACAGAGGCGAGTCCGTACGGCTCATCACCAACGTCGATGGTGTCTGTTACAGCTTGGGTTGAAAGATTTACAACTGAGACGTCGTCACTTCCTTGGTTGGCAACATACATGTAGCCATTGATGTTGCCGGACATTTGGTAAGGGTTCTCACCGACATCGATGTCTACGTGATCTCCGATTTGGATGTTCTTGGCGTCACCCAGATTACGGGTGATGAAAGAGTTCTCACCAGTGAAGGAGCCGACGGATGATGGCAAGTCATACGCGGTGCGAGTATATGTGTTGGTCGAGTCAGTGACCGAAGCGCTTTGGATGGATGAGACGGCGAGATCTGGAGTGTCAGAGTGACTGGTGATGATGTAGTCGCCGGAGAGAGTGGAGCCGCTTACCTCATCAAGAGTGACATTCACGCCGTTGTTTAGCATGACGTTCATGGTTGAGCCGGCGAGAAGAGAGCGACCGAAGTTGGCGGTGAGAGTGAGGGTGTCGCCGTTGGTGTAAGTGCCGCTGGCCGAAGAGGTGGAGAAAGAGGTGAGGTTTGGCAAAACATCTTCGGTTGTATTTGTATCGATTACAGAAACGGCGCTTACACTATAGTTATATACATATATTCGGTCATTGGCCACACTCAGTGACTCTGGACCATCCACAAGCGTAATGGTGTCGACGACCGTATTTGTATTTGTGTTAATCACCGAAGCAGTATCGCTGTTATAATTATTAACATATATTTTATCTTTAAAAACACCCATAATCTTCGGAAAATCTCCGACGGCGATAGTGGACACCACTGTGTCAGTCTCTGTGTTGATAACGGATACATTATCAC
>CAZTRC010000020.1:6232-8229 GCA_964615845.1 uncultured Candidatus Saccharibacteria bacterium | reverse complement strand
TCACGCGCATACTTTTCCAAATGTATATGAAGTACGCCGGGAATGCGGGTTACGACTTTGCGATCATTGACGAAGCTCCGGCCGATTCCGGCGGCTACCGATCCGTGTCTTTCGAACTTCGTGGTAAGGGCGCATACGGAAATTTGAAAAACGAATCCGGGGTGCATCGGTTGGTCCGGATTTCACCCTTCAATGCTGCTGCTAAGCGCCAGACATCTTTTTCGATGGTGGAAGTCATTCCGGTGCTTGATAAATCAGACGAGATAAAACTCGCTGACGATGATTTGGAAATTTCATTCTCACGCTCCGGCGGCGCTGGCGGACAAAACGTGAACAAGCGTGATACTGCTGTTCGTATCACCCACAAGCCGACCGGTATCACTGCTCACGCGAGCGGCGAGCGCACCCAAGAAGCCAATCGCGGGAAGGCCCTCGAAATCATCAAAGGCAAGCTGGTTCGCAAACTCGAGACTGAACACAAAGATACTTTGACGGAACTCTCGATCTCAAAGACTGTCGAAAACGAATGGGGCAGCCAAATCCGCTCGTATGTCTTCCATCCGTATCAGATGATCAAAGACCATCGCACCGATGTCGAGATCCGCGACATTGACAGGGTCATCAAAAATGGCGAAATAGAAGAATTTTTGGCCGCCGAAAGGGAACTTTAAAGTTTTTTGGTATACTATCTTAGTTCCCGTCTCGGCTGTTTTTTCATTTAAAATACTATGATTATTTTTGAAGGCGTTACAAAATTTTACAAAAACTCAAACTATCCCTCGCTTGAAAATATCGACTTGGAAATCAAGAAAGGCGATTTTGTGTCGATAGTCGGCCATTCCGGCGCGGGCAAAACGACTTTCACCAAGCTTCTTCTTGGTGAAGAAAAGCCAAGCGAGGGCAAAGTTTTGTTTGAGGGCGTCGATGTTCACAAGCTCCGAGGCAAAAAGCTCACGAGGTATCGCCGCGGCGTCGGGACTATTTTTCAAGATTTTCGATTGCTCCCAAACAAGACGGCTTATGAAAACATCGCTTTTGCTATGGAGTCGGCAGGGAAGACCGACGAAGAGATCGCCGAAGACGTGCCGCATGTCTTGGAGCTCGTCGACATGTCCGACAAGGCCAATCAATTCCCGCGTGAACTCTCCGGCGGCGAGAAACAGCGCCTTTCGATCGCCCGCGCCATCATCAACAACCCGGACGTCGTCATCGCCGATGAGCCGACAGGAAACTTGGATCCGGTCAACACTTATGAAGTCATCCAGATTTTGCAAAAGGTCAACGATCTCGGCACGACCGTCATCCTCACCACTCATAACAAAGGCGTGATTGATTCGATCAAGAAGCGTGTAGTGACACTGGAAGACGGACGGATTGTCCGCGACGAGGTCCATGGCAAGTATGTTGTTTAATCATTAATTTAAATTCATGAAATTACTTGATTTAAGAAGAGTCATAAAATCCGGGTTCGTAAACTTCAAGCGAAGCAGTTTTGTGTCGCTCTCTTCGGTCTTGGTCATGACGATTACACTCTCGGTCTTGACTCTCATTATATTTTCACAAGCTATACTTAGTTTTTCCCTCAAGTCTCTCGAAGACAAAGTCGATGTGACGGTCTTCTTCACTCTCGATGCGCCGGAGTCAGACATGCTTCGGCTCAAAGAGTCTCTCGAGCAATTGCCGGAGGTTGCTCGAGTCGAATATGTCTCGAGTGAGCAGGCTTTGGCGGATTTCAAAGCGCGCCACTCGAACGATTATTTGACCCTTCAGGCCCTCGAAGAGCTTGATAGGAATCCTTTGTCCGCGACCTTGAACATCAAAGCTGTTGAGACGAGCGAATACGAATCAATTTCGACATTCCTCGATAGCGAGAGCGCGCTCGAAGGCAATGGTCGCTCGATCATCGACAAGGTTAATTACTTCCAGAATAAGCTCGTCATCGACCGTCTCATCTCCATCACCGAAGGCGCCAAGAAGCTCGGCATCGCGCTCACGAT
>CAZTRC010000020.1:0-6132 GCA_964615845.1 uncultured Candidatus Saccharibacteria bacterium | reverse complement strand
ACCGTCTCATCTCCATCACCGAAGGCGCCAAGAAGCTCGGCATCGCGCTCACGATAGTTCTCATTGCCATTTCGCTCATCATCACTTTCAATACCATTCGCCTCGTCATCTACATCTCTCGTGAAGAAATTTCGGTCATGCGGCTTGTCGGCGCTGAGAATCATTACATTCGCGGACCTTTCCTCGTCGAAGGTATCATTTACGGACTTATCTCGGCCGTCATCACCATGCTTCTCTTTTATCCGATGACGCTTTGGGTCGGAGCCAACATGACGACATTCCTCGGGCTAAATTTGCATACGTATTATCTCGCAAACTTCTTCCAACTCTTTGTCATCACGGCGGTTTTCGGCATGGTCCTCGGCGCAATCTCGAGCTACTTAGCAGTGAGAGCTTATCTCAAGAAATAGTATGCGTAAGCATCGCGACACAAAATACATTTTTGTGGTAGGCGGAGTCATGTCCGGCGTAGGAAAGGGGATTACGACATCCTCGATCGGCACTATCATTCAATCCAAAGGTTACAAGGTCGGTTTGATGAAAGCTGACCCTTATTTGAATGTTGATGCTGGTACGATGAATCCGACCGAGCATGGCGAAGTCTTCGTCTTAGACTCCGGACTCGAAACAGATCAAGACATGGGCAATTATGAGAGATTCCTGAACAAATCTTTGCCGAGACAAAACTACATGACGAACGGCATGGTTTTCAAATACGTCATCGACAAAGAGCGCGCCCTCGGCTACAGGGGCAAATGTGTCGAGCCGACATATCACATCACCGAAGAGATTTTGCGCCGTATCGAAGACGCGGCCGAGATTGAAGGGAGCGACTTCGTCATCGTGGAAATCGGCGGCACCATCGGCGAATACCAGAATGCTATTTTCCTCGAAGCGGCAAGGCAACTGAAATTGAAAAATCCGGCAAGCGTCATGTTCGTCATGGTTTCGTATTTGCCAACGCCAAGCTCGATTGGTGAGATGAAGACCAAGCCGACGCAGAACGCTGTTTCTCAGATGAATAGTTACGGCGTTCACCCAAATATAATTATTGCGCGCGCTGACGGTCCGGTGGATAAAAAACGCAAAGAAAAGATCGCCAACATGTCTGGTCTATCATCTCCCGACGACGTCATTTCTGCGCCAAATGTAAAAAATATTTACGATGTGCCGATAAATTTTGAGAAAGACGGTCTCTCGGAGCGCATCATGAATCATTTCGGTATCAAACCGAAAGGCAAAAATTTATCCGAGTGGCGTGGTTTCGTTAGTAAAATGAATAATGCCAAAGGTGTTGTGAAGATCGCTGTCGTCGGCAAGTATTTCGATACCGGCGACTTCGTCCTCTCTGATGCTTACATTTCTGTCATCGAAGCGCTCCGGATTTCTGGAGCTCATGCAGGAGTAAAGACAGAACTCTCGTGGCTATCATCGTCGGCTTTTGAAAAAGGCGGACGAACACTTGAAAAGCTCGCGAAGTATGACGGCATCTTGGTTCCTGGAGGATTCGGCGAGACTGGTGTGGAAGGCAAGATCAAAGTCATCGAGTTCGCCCGTACACGAGGTATTCCATACTTCGGACTTTGTTATGGTATGCAACTTATGGTGGTGGAATATGCACGAAATATTTTGGGCCTGAAAGATGCCAATACGGTGGAGATAAACCCGAAAACGGCGAATCCTGTCATAGACATCATGCCGGATCAGAAAAAGAAGCTCGAACTCAGGGAATTCGGCGCCTCGATGAGGCTCGGCACATATCCGTGTGTGGTGGCGAAGAAGACCATCGCGTACGATGCTTATAAATCTACCAAAATTGATGAGCGTCATCGTCATCGCTATGAGGTCAATCCGGAATACGTAGAGCGTCTCGAATCTGCCGGACTAGTATTTTCCGGCAAATCCCCAAGCGGCGTCCTTATGGAAATCGCTGAACTCCCGCGAGACAAACACCCATTCATGCTCGGCGTCCAATTCCATCCGGAGTTCCTGGCGCGTCCTCTCTCGCCACATCCGCTTTTCACCGAGTTTGTGAAGGCGTGCCTAAAGAAGAAATAAAATGGAAAATGCTCCAAAAAACAAAATAGAAATCAGACCGACAGGTTCATATTTGGAAACTGACGCAGAAGGCTATTTGGTAAACCCAGCATCACCCGAAAAGCTTCAGGAAAAATGGAAGCCAATTATTGATGAAGTTGTCGAAATTAGTAAGGAACATTGGGGCAACAAACTCTCTCATATTTATATTCGTGGTTCTGTCGCTAAAGGTGAGGCAGTAGAAGGTGTTTCAGATATTGATTTTTTAATTTATGTTGACCTTCCTGAGGAAGAAATAAAAAATGGATGGACAGATGCAGTGGAAGCTGCGCTTATTGAGAAATATCCATTCGCCACTGGAATTGAACTCGGCGCATCACCAGCTTCAGAAATACCAGAAGATCATATGTTTTTGAATCAGTCACTCCTTATGTATGGCGAGCCGATCGAATTACGAAAAATGAAACCTGGAAAAGATGTCATGCGTCATTTACCAGGGCTTGGAAGCAGGATGGCATGGCTTGATAATAAAATTGTCAAAGTTGATACTCCAGAAGAAACAGAAAAAGCGTGTGCATGGTTTATGAAAGGCATATTGCGTGCTGGATTTGAAATGACCATGGAGCGTTCTGGCCGTTACACCCGTGACCTGTATCTCTGTTACAAAGATTTCTCCGAATACTATCCCGACAAGGAGCCGCTCATGCGCGAGATACTCGACTTGGCACTTAACCCGACGAAGGACAAACAGAAAATTTTAGAGATCAAGGACCAAATCGTGCCGTGGATGATGGAAGAAGGTAAGAAATATATCTAATATGCTCGACAAGAACCAAAAACGCCCATACTCAATAGAAGATCCAAGCGATATTTGGGCGCAGAAATTTGATGAAGTAAAGGTAATTCTAGCTTCGGTATTCAAAGATAAGGCACTTGCCATTGAACACATTGGAAGTACATCTATTGGTATAAAGGCGAAACCACTTCTTGATATCTGTGTCATTGTCAAAGATATCAATGATATCACCGAAGAAAAAGATGCAATGAAAGAATTCGGTTATCTCTGGGAGGACGGATATATCGCTCCTGACTCTTCTTTTATATACAAACTCGATGGTGATAGGAAAATAGAAAACATTCACGTTGTTCCGCCAGGCCACTACAAGATTGAGGAATTCGTACTGAAGAGAGATTATTTTAGAGCTCATCCGGGTAAGGCTAAAGAATACGAAGATTTGAAAGTTAAACTAAATGAACAACACCC
This sequence comes from uncultured Candidatus Saccharibacteria bacterium, assembly GCA_964615845.1. GTDB lineage: Bacteria > Patescibacteriota > Minisyncoccia > Phycocordibacterales > CSBR16-119 > CAYRQF01. The sequence goes on along the minus strand of CAZTRC010000020.1, from coordinate 2,831 downwards.
GAACGACTATCCAGCATATCGCGCTGGAAAAGCGGCCTTTCTTCTTGAGATAGAAAAACTTGCCAAAGAGTGGAGAGACGAGAATAAGTAATATGGAAACAAATCCTAAAAAAGCTTTTCATTGGATTGTCGACATCCTCAAGCGTCACGATATACCATTCGAAATTGATGGCGGCTTGGCTGCGCGGGCATATGGGGCCGAGAGGGAACTTGTCGATATTGATTTGGTCATTCCGGAAGACAGGTTTGATGAGATTGTTCCTGAAGTGGAGGCTTACATCCAATTCGGTCCATCACAATTCATCGACGACAAATGGAATTTATTCCTGATGACGCTTGATTACGAAGGCCAGTCAATTGATATAGCTGGGTCGCAGCACCAAAAATATTTCGATGAAACAAAACACGAATGGGTCTCTTCGCCAGCAGATTTCTCCAAAAGCGAGAGGAAACCAATTTTTGGTGAAGAAGTCGGCGTGATTCCGAAAGAGCGTTTAATTGAAGAGAAAAGACATCTCGGAAGAGAAGTCGATCTTATAGACCTCGAGTTTTTGGAAAAATGAAATCACTTCCAAGCGGAGTAAAATATATTTCTAAAAAGACAATACGGAGCAAAACCGGCCCATCAAGGCCGGTTTTGTGAGTCTTTAGCGGCTCGCCGTTTACAGGCGAGAACGCGCGTCTTTTTAGAAATATGTTTTGCGGAGCGCTAATCGTTACGCATCGGCGCGTTTTTGACGATGTCGACAATGAGGTCCTCGTCATCAGTAATGGTGTATAGCGCTAGGTCTTCTTCTGAAATTGTCTCACTGTCTAAGAGCAGGGTCTTCTTTATAAACTCATCAAGCGGTTTCCAAAATTCTGTGCCGACAAGGATGATGGGCATTTTAGAAAGTTTCTTGGTTTGGACCAGGGTCAATATTTCAAAAAGTTCATCGAGTGTCCCGTAACCACCAGGGAAGTACAGATAGGCTTCGGCCGAGTACGCCATGAGGACTTTACGGGTAAAGAAAAAGTAAAAAGGAATTTCTTCGGTCACATATTGATTGGTGAATTGCTCGGCGGGCAGGTTGATGGTGAGTCCGAGAGACGGTTTCCCGAGTTCGTATGCGCCGCGATTACCGGCTTCCATGATGCCTGGGCCGCCGCCGGTGGTGACCATGCAGTTAAGCTCGCCAGCAAGTCTCCTGGAGAGCCTCAGGGCCTTTTGATAGTGTTCGTTGTCGACTGGTAGCCGGGCCGATCCCCAGAAAGTCACTGATTTATTGCCGTCTTTGTTTCTCTTTACGATTTCGAAACCTTGGCGGAACTCTTCGTTCATGACGCAAATCTGACTTTCGGTATTGCCGTCGCCATAGACATATATGCACCCGCTCTTGATTTCTTCAATGGAGAGCTTTTTGGGTCGGAAAAAATCTTTATTTTTCATGATGAAAATATTTTAACATGCTTTTATCGAACTTTGAAATTAATCTCTGATTTCCTGTGTAGCCGGGGCAGTGTCTGGTCCCGGTTCTTTTTTGTCAGGCCAAAGGATAATCGCGATGATTATCGGTATGCCGATGATGATCCAAACCCATGTCCAAAGTTTGTTAGTTTCGTTCATAAGGCTATTTTAGCATTTTTACGAATATTTCTGCATCAAGAAAATTAAGCGACAACGGTTCTTATTTATTTAGATAAGTGATGGTGAGCTGGAGGACGGTGGCGAAGGACACCCAGAGGAGGTAAGGGATATTGGCGTAGACAGCCCAGCGGAGTTCCGGGTGCGCGTGCCAGAGTGCGAGGAGCGCCCAGATGAGAGTGCCGAGGACGAGGACGATGTCGATAGCAGCGAGGAGATTATTTTTGAGTCCGAATTGGAGGGGAGTGAACAGGAAATTGAAAAGTAGATTGAGCGCGAAGGGAAGTGCTATGATCCAGGAAAGCTTGCCGGTGAATGCGCGATAAAAAACAGTACCGAAAGAAACGGCGATGATGATATAGAGCACGGTCCATACCGGACCAAATAGCCACGATGGCGGAGACCACGAAGGCTTCACGAGCGTCGAGTACCAATTGTATGCTTGCATGTATAACATTATATCACCTGTTTGGTTTTCTTGATTTTAGGCCGATTTTCGGGCAAAATGGGCAAATTGCGGAATCGTCTAATGGTAGGACACATCCCTCTGGAGGATGGTATCTTGGTTCGAGTCCAGGTTCCGCAGCCAAAATTTCGTCAGGGGCGGGCTGTTGTAAAAAATGGTAGAATGGCCCTACATGACTAAAAAGTTATCCCAATTCATACCCCTCATCCTCATCACGTTTTTTCTCGTGCCGGCACTTGTTTCCGCCCATCAGCCCCGTATTACCGAGAGTCGTCTGACACAGGTTCCAGATCCAGAAATTTCCAAGGCTTACTACGCGAAGCTTTCTGGCGAGCCAGATGTTTACGTCATCACTTCATCCGAAGCATTTGATTTGTATGTAAATGTCCTCGTTCCAGATATTGAGGGGCAGAAGAAAGATGTTTCAGCCGTAGTCTTACAGGACGGCAAGGAACTTACCGTACTCGATGGTCCGAATTTTACTTGGACCAAATTCTATGAACCATATGGAGCAGATACGTACTGGATGGGTCCGGAATACCGAGCTCGCGCCGAAGCTGGCACTTACGAGATCCGCGTTTGGAGTAGTAACAATGACAGCAAGTATTCACTAGCAATAGGTGAGATAGAAGCTTTCGATCAGAAAGAGGGAATGAACGCGCTTACGATTATTCCGCAGTTGAAAAAAGATTTCTGGGGCGAGTCGCCAATAAGTTTCATCTCCTCACCATTCGGCTGGGG
>CAZTRC010000019.1:8948-10734 GCA_964615845.1 uncultured Candidatus Saccharibacteria bacterium | reverse complement strand
CTGGAAAAACAGCCAGAGCTGTCAGTAGCTGACATATCGGAGAAACTTAAAATAGGGTATGAGAACGCGTCAGATCATATTCGCAAGATGGCTATTGCCGGGCTTCTCTTGAAACGTAACGATGGCCCCAATGTCCGCCATAAACTCACCCCAAAGGCAATCTCAATACTAGCATTTTGCAAAACACTGCAATGAGAGGAAGGCAAAAAATCTTAAATAGGTATATAATAAAACCATGAAAGGATATGTCGGCAACATCGAAAAATTGTCTCTCGAAAACGAATATTTTCGGGAAGTTTTGTATACGGATGAACGGCTCCAACTCGTGGCCATGAGTCTCTTGGTTGGCGAGGAAATCGGCGCCGAAGTTCATCATTTGGATCAATTCATTCGGGTAGAGAAAGGCAATGGAAAATCTGTTCTGGATGGCGAAGAAAAGAATATCTCAGATGGATTCGCTGTGATTATTCCGTCTGGAGTCAAACACAATATCATCAATACTGGTTCCGAGCCGATGAAGCTCTATACACTGTACGCTCCGCCAAATCACAAGCCTGGTACAATTCACAAAACCAAAGCAGAGGCCGAAGCAGATGAAGAACACTTTTAAAATTTATGTCAGAAAAAAATAAAAAACTCGTCGGTAATTTTTTGGTTGCGGTGGCGATCATCCTCATTTGGCGGGGGATTTGGTACATGATGGATTTTATCGATCTGAAGCTCTTTGGCGGAAGCCATGCTTGGACGGCGATCGCTGGTATCGTTGTCGGAGTTCTTATTCTATATATTCCGGACAAGAGTTTGAACGAACTCGGTAAACTCTAGCTGTTGAAAGAGGCGCCAGAGAGTTCCCAGGAAATGGTAAAATAGGGGTCATGAAAAAATCGATAAAAACGCTTTATTTAGGCCTTTTTGTGTTTATTTTTTTCTCCGGTCAGCCAATTTTGGCTCTGGCAGAGATCTCTTTTGGCATTGACAATTGGCTTTTGAGTACGGATGATTTGAGGAAGAAAGTGAGCGAGCTTGAGGGCGTTGCAGTCAAAAATTTGCCTTTGCCGGTCCTGGTCGGTGTCGAACTCTCTGGCATTACCTCGAACTTCGGTGATATTCGCTCGGGTGGTAGGAAGCATGAAGGACTCGACATCATGGCGCCAATGGGCTCACCAATCGTCTCCCCGACCGAGGCTGTGGTCCTGAAAGTCGGTTACGGTGCGAGCGCCGGATATTATGTCTACACAGCCAATCCCGGCGGGGAAATCTTTGCGTACATGCATCTCAAAGATGCGTCACCGCTCAAAGCAGGGGATGAACTCGAAGAGGGCGACCTGATTGGTTATGTCGGGAGCACCGGCAACGCCAAAGGAAGTTCTCCGCACCTTCATTTCGAAGTTCGTAAAAATGGCCCGACCGATCCCTTTACGCGGATTACCAGAGAATTTTCAGTCGAAGACAAAGTCGCCTTTCTCGAAAACATGATCGACAAGGTCCGGGACACCGGCACATCTATTACCAAATCAACCAAGACAGTTTTGGCTAGCGCTGACAAAGCAAAGGATAACGCCATCAACATGCCAAACACCGACCTCAAACTCGGCGCGCGTGGAACGGCAGTCAAAGAATTGCAGAAATTCTTGATCGAGCAAAATATCGGCGCGAATGCAGCGAAGCTCGCTAAAGCTGGCGCTACGGGATATTTTGGCGAAGTGACCAAGCAAGCGCTTGCTGACTATCAGGCGTCCGTCGGTATCAAGCCAGCGAGTGGCTACTACGGCCAAATCACTCGCGC
>CAZTRC010000019.1:6569-8848 GCA_964615845.1 uncultured Candidatus Saccharibacteria bacterium | reverse complement strand
CCTTGACTTTTGGCGTCCAGTAAGCTACTATGTAGCGGTAACTTAATATCTCATCGGTTTCTTTTGCGAGTTTTCTCCTAAAGCCGTAAAGTCTCAAGCCTTTACAAAAACCTTTGACAGCCACGATTTAACATAAAGGCTTACGGGTTATGGGTCGATTCAAGGCTCAAAAATATATGTATCAATTAAATACCACTGGCGGAACTCCCGCTAGAAAGCCTTCTTTTGGAGGCGGTAGGAATTCTCATGCTCCCGCCCGAGGCGGTAGCAAAAGCGCATATCCATCTCGTGGTGGCCATCGTGCTCCTGCAAGAAGTGGCGGCGGACGCAAAGGTTTTGCTATCAAGAAAATCGATGTCTCGCGCTATATCAACAAAAATGCGGTTATAGAAAAGTCAGTCGAATACGTGCCAAAGCACAAGTTCGCTGATTTCGAAGTTGATGCTCGTCTCAAGGCGAATATCGTGGCAAAAGGCTACGTCCTCCCGACACCTATCCAAGACAAATCCATTCCGGAAGTCTTGAAAGGCAAAGATGTTGTAGGAATTGCGAACACAGGTACGGGCAAGACCGCGGCCTTTCTCATTCCACTCATTCACAAGTGTCTCGTCAGTCCCAAAGAGCAAGTTCTCATCGTCGCACCGACGCGTGAACTCGCCCAGCAGATCAACGACGAACTTGTCGGCTTTACCAAAGGCCTCAAGATGTATTCGGCTGTCGCTGTCGGCGGACTTCCGCTCGGCAAGCAAATTCGTGACCTTTCTTACTTCAACAGTTTCGTCATCGGGACACCGGGACGCATCAAAGACTTGATGGATAGGAAAGCGATCAATTTGGGACTCTTCAACACTGTCGTCCTCGATGAAGCTGATCGCATGCTCGACATGGGATTCATCAACGACATCAAGCTCATGCTCTCGAAAATGCCGAAAGTTCGACACACGCTTTTCTTCTCGGCGACACTTTCACCAGAAATCGAACGCCTCATCAGCGCCTTCTTGAATCACCCTGTCAGTATCTCGGTCAAAACCGGCGATACTGCCAAGAGTGTTCATCAAGACGTGGTGGTGGTCAAAGATCCAAGCATGAAAATAGAAATGCTTCATGATCTCCTCTCGAGCGAAGAGTTCGACAAAGTTCTCATCTTCGGCCGCACCAAACATGGCGTGCAGAAGCTCTCGGACGTCCTCGGCAAAAAGGGCCACAAGTCTTCAGCAATTCACGGCAACAAAAACCAAGGTCAGCGCCAGAGGGCACTCGACGACTTCAAGAAAAATCGCACCAAGATTCTCGTCGCGACTGATGTCGCTGCCCGCGGACTAGATATCCCAAATGTCTCGCATGTCATCAATTTCGACATCCCAGCGACTCACGAGGACTACATCCACCGCATCGGCCGAACCGGCCGAGCTGGTAAGATCGGCAAGGCTCTGACTTTCGTCGATTAAATCCTGAATATCGGAAGAAATTCGCCCCGCGGACTGTATTCGCTTAATAGCGGAGGCTTAGTCGGCTGTGGAAATCGGCTAAAATCCATTGAAATATAAGGCTTTTTTGATTTGCCTATTTACATTGCCTAAAGAAGTGTTATAATAGACCAAACCTTTTACCATGTTCAGCACCTTTCCGCTTCCAAGATCAAAAGGCGACATTCCACAGTGGAGGCTTGATGACCTCAGTCTTCATCCTCTGCAACTAAGTCCGCTTTCTCATGACGGGCAAACGCTCGAAGAATTCATGGCAGAGCACAAGGTTGCCCGCCCTGATCAGATCACCGAGGGTTTCGCTGTTGTAAACGGCAAGATCCAGGTAGTCTGGTTGATCAATGGGTTATGCCCATGGGATTGGGACCGTATCCACGAAGGTCCGAATCACAATTACGCCTGAGCTAGTTTTGCTCAATGCGAACAAGGCCCCCCTCGCTGGGGGCTTTTTCGTTTGAATTTTTATTTTGTGATAGAATCATTTCATGGAAACAATTATGAAAGCCGATATATTTTTCTTCGTTACCACGATCTGTGTCGTGTTGGTTTCAGTTTTTCTTATCATTCTCCTCGCGCGACTTTCGATGCTGATGAAATCAGTCCGTGACCTTGTGGAAAAGGTCAAAGACAAAGCTCTTGATGTCGGAGAAGGCATGGAAGAGGTTCTAGCCCGTGTGGAAGATAGCTTTCTCTTCAATCTAATTTTCCCAAAAAGTCGCAAGACTCGCGCGCGCAAAACTCGCAAAAAAGACAATTCATAAAGCGTGAAAGGCCGCGAACTGCGGCCTTTGCGCT
>CAZTRC010000019.1:0-6469 GCA_964615845.1 uncultured Candidatus Saccharibacteria bacterium | reverse complement strand
TATTTTATTACGAAAGGCCGATGGATTTGAAGAGGGCACTGAGCTCTCTTGTGGAAAGCTTGCGGAATTGGTTTGGCTTTAATTTACCGAGCGCGATGTTCATGATGCGGAAACGCTTTAGTTTCTTCACTCCAAATCCGAGGACGCCGCACATTCGGCGGATCTGTCTGTTCTTGCCTTCGGAGAGAATGATATCAAAAGAATTTTTGTCGGCGCGCCTCACTTTAGACTTTTTCGTTACATGGATGCCGATGTCGATCTTCTGGGACATTTTGACCAAAAACTCATGCGTGATGGGTCGGTCGACTTCGACATAGTATTCTTTCTCGTGATCGTTTGCGGGATTTAGGAGTTTGTCGGTCAGGCGTCCATCGTTCGTCATGATGAGGAGGCCTTCAGAGTCTTTGTCGAGACGGCCGAGCGGGAAGACTTTTTCTGGGAATTCTACGACGTCCCCAATGCTTTTTTCATTTTGAGTTGCCGAAAGAGTCACGACGTCAGACGGTTTGTAGTAGGCGTAATAGACATAGTCAGCAGCTTTGAAGTCTTTGAGTGTTACTTCATCATTTTCATTCACTTGGTCCCCAAGAGTCGCTTTTTTGCCATTCAGGAAGACTTTACCGGCCGAGATAAGCGTGTCAGCCCCGCGCCTGGTAGCGTAGTTTTTGTGAGCCAGGTATTTGTTTATACGCATTGGCCACTCTGATTTTGTCGGCCCTTTGGTTTCTTTCATCTGGTATTTTTGAGCCCTAAGCTTACCAGGATAACGCAAATCATCAAAGCGCCGAGCGCCAGGAACAAATCAGCATAAGAAAGGAAGGACAAGAAGAGGGTGGCGACCAAGGGCCCCAGGATATAAGCGACTGGTGTCGCGTTTCGGAAAATGGCCACAAGCCCGGCGTCTTTTTCAGTAACCCTTTTGAAGAAATAGCTTTCGGTCGAGACCTGGATGAAGCTCGCGCCGGCGCGGGTTGCGATGAGAGCGAGCGCCCAAATCCAAAAGTCATTACTGCCGATAAAGGAAATTGCCGCCGTCGAAATACCGATTATAACTAGACCGATAGACATGAGTTTTTTCTCTGAGTGGTAACGATCAGCGAGTCTACCAAGCGGAATCTCGAGCGCGACATATGGAATGTGCATCAACGCGAAAAGCGCGCCAATCTTGTCCCATCCGAAGCCGACGAATTGATTGAGGTGTATCGGCATATAAATCGCCATCCAACTGAAGAAGAATGAGAGCATGAGGTTCACGAAATACACGCGAAAGAGATTGCTATTTTTCGAAAGCCGTACCAAATTTTGCCAAAAGGTTGCGTGTCCCGGCTTTAATCTATATTCGATATGCTCGAGATCTCGGACGTAGACTAAAGTCATGATGATGATGAAAATTCCCGCGACCAGGTAGACTATTTCAAAAGAATTGTTCTTCAGGATTAGACCGGCGAGCAAAGGGCCGACGAGATAAGCGAAATTGTAAATGGCGAGATAAAAGCCACGAGTCTTGCCGATGGTGTTGTGCGCCGAGAAGTGTTCGATCAGGAGATCAATAGCAAAGTAAATCGCAACTCCCGAAGCGATGTAAGTGACGAAGAGAACACCAAAGACAAACGAACTCCCGGCGTGAAGCATGCCGAGGATGGAGGCGAGGTAGATGATCGAGTTTGCATAAAAGACGCTCGAGATGCTGAATCGGCCCATAAGCTTCGGCAGGTATGACAAGAAGATGATCGAAGCGACCGAGCCGAGCGAAAAGAGAAGTCCGACAGTCTTGATGTTGATGAAACTTCCGAGGAAACTCGAGTCGAGATATCCGGTCAAAGACAATGCCACCGTCAGCAAAAAACCAACCAAAAAAATCGAGCGGAGATTTTTCGCCGAGCCGTTAAACATGTGTTAATTGTAGCAAAGCTCCAGAGCTAAACGCTCAAGACGACGGGGATTACGACCGGACGCTTGCCGGTTGATTGGAAGAGGAATTTCGAGATTTTCCTGTTCAAAGTATCTTTGACGTAGTCGAAGTCGATAGGATCCATGCCGGCGATGGCTTCCTCCGTCGTCTTCTTGATCATACCGCGGGCTTTTTTCAAGAGTTCTTGATTTTCTTTGAGATACACGAATCCTCGGGAGATGAGGTCAGGAGACTTTGTCACTTTCTTATCGCGGACGGAGACCATGACGATCATCATGAAGATGCCGTCTTGGGCGAGAGCTTTACGGTCTCGGATGACCAAATGCTGGGTGTCGGAGACGGAGAGTCCATCAATGATGACCGGATCAGACGGAACTTTTTCTTTGAGCATGATGAGTGTTTCTCCCTTGTCACGGATTTCGACTATCGAACCGTTATCTGGTACAATCGTGTTTTCAATTTTGTGTCCTAAATTAACTGCAAGCTCGACATGCATTTTAAGCCTGTGGTGGTGGCCGTGGATTGGCATAAAGTATTTGTAGTTGATTTGTTTATGGATCCATTCAAGCTCGGCACGTTTTCCATGTCCCGAAGCGTGAACAACGTTGTCGATGTAAGTAATGACGCGGGCGTTGGCGCGGTAGAGGTTGTCTTTAAGTTTGTCGACAGCGCCTTCATTTCCTGGAATAACAGACGATGACAAGACGATAGTATCATGAGGTTGCAAGCGCAAGAATTTGTGCGTGTGGTTTGAGATACGCATTAGTCCGGAGAATTCTTCTCCTTGACCGCCGGTTGCGATGACGACGATTTTGTGTGGAGGATAATTTTGTATATCTTCGGCCGGAATGACGTGGTCGAATGTGGTGAGCTTGAGTTGTTCGGCGATGCCGACGTTTGTTTTCATTGAACGACCTTCGAATGTGACATACTTGCCGTACTTTTTAGCAGAGTTTATGAATTCGATTATCCGTTCCATTTGCGAAGCGAATGTTGCGATAATAATTCTTCCCGGGGCTTCTTTAATAATCTTATCGATGTTTTCGATGACTTCGGCTTCTGAATATGACCAGCCTGGGCTTGTGACGCCGGTGGAGTCCATTGTCATAAGAAGGACATTACGATTCTTGAACATAGCGTATTGTTCGATTTCTTTTGGAAAGGGAACACCATCTTTGTTGTCGACGCGCACATCTCCAGTAGAGACGATGTCTCCGTATGGAGTTTCTAAGATTATTCCAGTTGAATCTGGAATAGAATGAGTTAGGCCGAAGAAGCGAACCTTGAAATCTGCCGATATTGGAATACTTCCGTCTTCTTTCTCGATGACTTTTATATCAAGCTTGAGTCCAGGGAAATCCTCGGCTTTGGCCTTGATGAGGAGCGCACCGAATTCGCGAGTGTATATTGGCGGATTGCCGATACGGTCGATGATGTAGGGGATTCCACCGATGTGGTCCAAGTGTCCGTGGGTAACGAGAAGCGCTTTTATCTTGTGCTTGTTTTCTTCTAGATAGCGAGTGTTTGGAATCATGTAATCGATTCCAGGATTTTCTTCATCGGCAAATCCGATACCAGCATCAATGACGATTATTTGATCGTTCATCTCCACCATGGTCATATTGCGTCCGATTTCTTCGACTCCACCCAAAGGAATGATACGGATATCTCCGGGAGCCAAAGCCGGTATTTTCTCAGCTGGTGCTCGGCCCTCGCTCCTTTTAGGACGATCGGTTCTCGGTTGGAAATTGCCTTGGCTTTTGTTTGAATTACCAAAGCTTCGTGGCTTGTCGCTGAAAGATTTTTTCTGTCCTCCGGCGAAAGAGCTTGCGCCGTGAGGCTTTGCGCTTGGGCGTGGTCTTGCCGCGCTATTGTCCGGAGATACGTATGTCCGTGTCCTACTTCCTGGCCTTTGGCCGTTTTGTTCGTCAGTCTTTTTTATCATATTTTATTTTGTTAATAAGTTAATTAATTATTATTTTCTTTTGTCCAAAATTTCCATACCGCGTCTCTTCGAATATACCAGTCCTTAATGCCGAGGAATCTTTCACTCGTCGAGGCGATGGTGTAGAGCTCCACATTCTTGATACGTTCGGATCTCATATAAATGAATTCAGGGGAGTAGATGAATATGGCTGGACGGTCTTCTTTGATTTGGCTCGCGAATTCGTTGATTTTCTCGCGGCGCACGTTCTCGTCAGTCGAAGCGATTAATTCTTCCAGAATCTTGTCGACACGGCTATTGGTGTAGACGGAGATGTTGAGGCCTGGGTCGTTACGCTGGGACGAATGCCAGAAAGCGAAGAGGTCAGATTCGTTGCGGATAACTTGGCCGAAGAAGAGGGCTTCGTATTCGCGTGGTCTGATGACATTTTGATTCAAGACTCCGACTTCGAAGACTTTGACCGAAACTTTAACGCCGATTGATTCGAGATCAGTCTTGATCATCTCTGTTGCGGCTCGGAGTTCCGAGACATCGGCGGTCGAGATCGAAAACTGGAGAGTCTTGCCATCTTTCATTCGGAAGCCTGATTCGCTCTTCTTCCAGCCTCGGGATTCGAAGATTTCTTCGGCCTGGATTTTGTTGCTTTCAAAGTCGCTGATTTCCGCCGGAGCAAAATTACCATTGGCCAAAGACTTAGGCGCCGGGCTGTCGATAGCTATGCCGAAACCAAATAAAACGTCATTCACAATCGCTTCTTTGTTGATACCAAGCTCAATGCCACGAACAAGCTCTTTGTCGCGCAGGATTTCGTTTTGGTTTGGGTTCAAAAATAGGCCAAAAATGCGTGAGAGGACGGCGGTTGTGGGAGCAAAACCATCTTCTTCGAGCCTCTTGGCTGAGGACGGATCTATAGAACTTATTTGGTCAACGCGTCCACGACGATATGCTTTGATAAGGTCCGGTTCGTTCTTGAAAAATTTGAAATTAACATTGTTGATGAAAGGTTTTTCGCTGACGTAATTATTAAAAGCGCTGAGACTGACTTCTTCTATCAAGCCATTCTTTCGCTCGTCGATGCTAGATATCTTGTAAGGCCCGGAACCGACGGCTTTCAAGTTCGATTCGGTCAAGTTGAATTCTTCGGCGTCATAATTATTCCAAATATGCTTTGGCAAAATTCCGATGGTCGCGTTGTCGAGGAAAGACGCATAAGCCTGGCTCAAGCGGAAAGTCACGGTGTAGGGATCCGTCGCGTCTTCTTCAGCCAAGATGCCTTGCCAGACGGCTTGGAGCGGACTCTTGATGGTCGAGTCTTTGACTTGGTTGATGGTAAAGACGACATCGTTTGCGGTCAACGGGAATTTGTCATGAAAAACGGCATCGTGCTTGATTTGGAAAGTATAAGTGAGGCCGTCTGGGGAGACGGTGTAGGATTCAGCCAAATCATTCACAATCTCGCCACTTGGCGTCTTTTTCATTAGGCCTGAATAAATGAGGCCAGAGAGGTCGCGATCGGTATCAGACAGGGCGAGGAGGGGATTCACGAAGCGTGGTGTGCCGATGACGCCTTCGGTCAAAGTACCGCCGTGTTCGGGGAGGTAGTCCATGAATTTCTTGTTGATTTCGCCCAAAATCGAAATCGTGCTGACGATAAGCACCAAGAGAAGCGCAGCAAAGACGATAGTCTGCTTCCTCGAGAAAGAGTTCAAAATCTTTTGAAGAATTTGTTTTAGGGGAATAGAATTATTCCTTTTGAATTTAGTCATATTGTGTTTAAGAGTAAGGCCTTTTATTAGGCGAGGGCGATTGGCAGGATGAGAGAGACAACCAAGAGGAGGGCGATGATGATAGTGAAATTGAAGATAAATTTCTCAAAACCGCGTCTTTTGTTGAAAGTGACGCCCCCGTCGTTGCCCGCGCCGAAAGCCCCGCCAATGCCGGCTTCGGACTTCTGCATCAATATTGCCAGTATCAATATAATAGAGAGTATTATTTGAATCCAAGATAGTATGCCTGTCTCCATGGGCCCCATATTAACAAAGCGGGGGAAAGTGTGCAAGCCCCCACACCTACTTTTTGATGGGCTACGCCATGCGCCTTTGGCGCGATCAAAAAGTAGGTGTGGGGGCAAGCCCCAGCTATCTTTTTGTTCTAAAAGTTTTTTGGTACTATATATACATATGGAATCTTTTAAGGGAAATTTCCTCATACTTATATTCGTGGTAGTCATCGGGGCTCTGGCCTATTGGGCCTTTGTGAGTCTCAAGTCGAGCACCGACTCTCTATTAATAGAAGGGATTGATAATAGTGATGTTGGCCCTATCGTTACGAGCGAGCCGCCAAGTGAAATTCCGGAGCCGGAACCTGAAACACCACTTCCGGAAACTCCTGAGTTTGAACCAGAGCCTGAAGAAGAGCCGGAGCCGACTGGCGAGCATGCGAGTCTCATCGCCAGCCTCCAAGATCTCATCGATGACAAAGTCTTGATGAAGAAAGGCTCGAAGGGTACGCGCGTCGGCGTCGTGCAGAAATTCTTGATTGAGTACGGTATCAAAATGACCGTCGACAATGACTATGGCGACACAACCGTAAACGCGGTCAAAAAATTCCAA
>CAZTRC010000018.1:0-11318 GCA_964615845.1 uncultured Candidatus Saccharibacteria bacterium | reverse complement strand
CACGGGTAGCGGAAGCTGCTCGTGGAATAATTCAATTTGAAATGTTGCGGAAGCAGCGTGAGAGTCGATTGTCAGTCGCAAGACTGAAAGACACTGTGGTTCCAAGGAAAATAATGGAACTCCCTGCTCAAGGGTTAGAGAGATAAAAACCTACTTGCAATATGTAATGGATCGCAGGAGGTAGAACGAAGCAGAATAAAGGATATTAACTCATAACTAATTTTAAAAAATCTTCATATTTAGTTTTTAGGAAATTTGGCAAAATCCACTCAATTGTAAAATTCGGGTGGATTTTGTATTTAGGGCAGTGTAGAATGTGCATAGCTTTAAAAATAATTTTTACACAATGGAAAACACAGACAAAAAGGTTCTCAATAAATCAATCATGGTCCTTTTGATCGTGGTCGCGATTTTCATCGTCGCTCTACTCGTCGCTGGCAAAAAGGGCACGAAGATAGATAATTTTGCTGAGACCATCACCAAACAGGCGATAGTCTCCATCAATGGCAAGAACTTGGTGGCCGGAGTGGCCAATACTCCGCTTGAACACGAGCGAGGACTATCTGGTACGCACTCTTTGAATGGCTCGAACGGCATGCTTTTCGTCTTCGAAGAAGCTGACGAGCATGGATTTTGGATGAAAGACATGAAGTATCCGATTGACATCCTCTGGGTTAACGAAAATAATCAGATTGTCGAGATTAAAGAGAGTATCTCTCCTGATACTTACCCACAAGTCTTCAAACCAAGTGTCCCTGCCAAGTATGTTTTGGAAGTTATGGCCGGTTGGGTGAACCAAAATGAGGTCATGCTCGGCGATACCATCATCGTGACCGATGTCGATCAACCAAAGCAGAACTAATTTTCGAAAGTTTTAAAAAGATTTCGAAAAGCGGGCAAAAACATGAATGTTTTTGCCCGCTTTTCAGTTCGCTCCTTGCCAATATTTTCGGGGGATGTTCCAGTGGGCATTTTGGCGATTTCCACAGCGTTGGAAAGCCAGTTTTTCGCTACAATGAATGGACAAATTTTTTAAATTATTAGCTAAAAAGTAATTGTTCATGAATCTAAACATCACACGAAGAGACGGCACCAAAGAAGCTTTCGATGCCGATAGGATCAATCGTGCGCTTGAGCGCGCGTGCGCCGGACTTCCGGATGTGGTGGGAAAGGTTATCCAGATTGGAACAGAGACAGAGCTTTCTCTCTATGATGGTATAACCGAAGAAGAAATTGACGAAGCGACAATCAATACAGCGCTTCAAAATGTCAAAGATGACCCTGATTATGACAAAGTCGCGACTCGGCTTTTGCTCAAAACCGTCTACAAGAGAATTCTGGGTGATTACGAAAGGAACAACTCGGTAATTGTCGCCGAAAGGCATGTTGAAATTTTCCCAAAGTACATCAAGCAGGCGGTAGCTGATGGCTTGCTCGATAAGCGCATGGAAAATTTTGATCTGGAAGAGCTCGCCAAATATATAGACACTTCTCGCGATGAACTTTTCCAGTATGCGGGACTCTCGACACTACTCCATCGTTATTCTTTGAAAGACAAAAACAATATCTCACAAGAAACACCGCAATTATTTTTCATGCGCGTATCGATGGGGCTTGCATACAACGAAGCAAATCCAACCGAATGGGCGAAAAAGTTTTATGACAAGGTTTCGAGGCTCGAATACTTGCCCGGCGGATCGACCAATCTCATGTCAGGAACTGTGCGACCGGCAATGTCGAATTGTTTTCTCATCGAGTGCCAAGACGACGTTGAGCACATTGCCAAGACTGTCGCTGACGTCATCAAGATTTCCAAAGCGACTGGCGGGCTCGGTGTTTCGATGACACAGCTTCGCGCCACAGGATCAGTCCTTTCTTCGTCAAACACCACTTCGACCGGACCAACACCCTTTGCGAAAATCATGGATACTTCTATCCGCGCCATTCAACGTGGCGGCAAGAAGAAGGGCGCGCTATGTTTTTACATGGAAACTTGGCATTACGATTTCCCAGATTTTATAGAGTGGAAGCACAACGCTGGAGACGATTATCTCCGCATGCGTACGGCCAACACGGCAGCCTGGATTTCGGATGAATTCATGAAGCGTGTCAAAGCCCGAGAAATGTGGTACTTGTTTGACCCGAAAGAAACTCGTGATTTGATAGAGCTTTACGGCGAGGCATTTTCCAAGCGCTATGCAGAATATATCCAAATGGCCGAAGAGGGGAAACTAAAACTCTGGAAGAAAATGCCAGCTGAGACGCTCATGCGAAACATGCTTGTATCGCTTCAGGGCACATCTCACCCTTGGTTTACATGGAAAGATGCTTTCAATCTCCGCGCCTTGAACAACAATACTGGCGCGATTCACATGTCGAACCTTTGTACCGAAATTGCCCTACCTCAAGATAGAGAAAATATTGCCGTATGCAATCTGGCTTCTATTTCAATTCCGGCCCATATAACAGGCAGAAAGATAAATTGGCAGAAATTCGAAGAAACTATCCGAGTGGGCGTGCGACATCTCGACAACTTGATTGATATCAATCTCTTACCTGTGGCCGAAGCTATAAAATCCGATCAAGAAAATCGCGCGGTCGGCCTCGGCCTCATGGGCTTCGCTGATGCGGTGGAGAAAATGGGTCTCGCGTATGATTCCGAAGAGTCTTATAATTTCGCTGATCAGATTTTTGAATTCCTAAGTTATATTTCGATTGATGAGTCAGCAAATTTGGCTCGTCAGCGTGGAAGTTATAAAAATTTCCAGGGCTCAGAATGGTCCCATGGCTTGGTTCCTATTGATACTTTGGCTAGACTTGAAAAAGAGCGCGGCGTGGAACTTCAGGTAGACAAAGAAAGCCATCACGGCGGACTCAATTGGGATATCCTGCGCGAGAAAGTTAAGGGTGGCATTCGAAATGCGACACTCATGGCTATCGCGCCCAATGCCAACATCGGACTTGTGGCTGGCACGACCCCGGGAATTGATTGTCGTTTTACTCAAGCGTTCTCCCGAAATAAAATTTCAGGAAAATACCTCGACATCAATCACAATTTGGTAAATGAATTGAAGGCTTTGGGTCTTTGGGAAAAGGTCCGAGGGCAGATTATCGAAAATCAGGGCAATATTGAAAATATCGATGAAATTCCAGATGGTGTTAAAAATATTTACAAAACATCATTTACTACGAATCCTTATGGCGTTATCGAAGTTGCGGCTCGTGCGCAGAAGTGGATTGATCAGGCGTTATCGCGAAATATGTATCTCGAGACGCGTGACATCGACGAGACGATGAAAATCTACGCCGCTGCGTGGGAAAAAGGCCTCAAGTCTACATACTATCTCCATATGAAGCCTCGCCACACTGCCGAGCAGTCTACGGTCAAAGTCAACAAAGCGACGAAAATGGGCAAAGTCGGGTTCGCTAATATTTGGAATGCCAAAGATTCAGCTCCAGCCATGATTACACAGGCCAATCCGATCAATGAAGAACCGGTCGTCGTCAAAGCAAACAGTAATCCAGACATCGAAGATCCTGGGACCGCGAACATCTGTCTTTCTTGTGAGTAGTTATTAATTTAATCTAAAAATACATGTCTCTAGTAGGAAAATTTTCTCCGGAAGATACAAATTTATATCCCTCACAATACAAATGGGCGAGAGAGCTTTATGATCAGGCGATTGCTAATACGTGGTACCCACATGAAATCGCTTTAAAAGAGGATCTCGATGACTTCTCAAGCATGACACCAGATGAACAGCACTCGGTGAAATTCATCATGTCTTTCTTCAATCCTGCAGAACTCATCGTTAACCGTTCGCTCGCGCTCGGCGTGTATCCATATCTCAAATCTGCCGAGTGCCATCTCTACCTCGCCAAGCAGATGTGGGAAGAAGCGAATCATTGCGTGGCATTTGAATACGTGCTCGAAACTTTCCCATTTGATCGTGAAGAAGTTTATGGCATGCACCTAAACACTCCTTCAGTCAAAGCCAAAGAAAACTTCATCAACAAATACATGAAGCGGATGACCGAGGACACCCTGGACGTTGAAACTATTGAAGGCAAGAAAGATTTCATTAGAAATCTTGTGGCGACAAATATTGTGATGGAGGGCGTGTGGTTCTACTCAGGATTTATGGTCATGCTTTCATTCCGACAGCGCAACAAACTTCGTAATTTCGGTTCGATGATTAACTGGGTTTTGCGTGATGAATCGCTCCACTTAAAATTCGGCATGAATCTCATCCTCAATATTCTTGAAGAAAACGGAGAGCTCCTAACTCAAGAATTTGCTGATGAAATCAGAAATATAGTTATCGAAGGAGTAGACCTTGAGACTGCTTACAACAAAGATTTGTTCCCGAAGGGAATTCTCGGACTCAATGCTGACTATGTGAATCAGTACGTTCAATATGTGGCTGACAGGCGTCTCGAAGAACTTGGCATGCCACCGCACTACAATGTCACGAATCCAGCCAAATGGATGACAACGGCGACCGACGTCTACGAACTCGTAAACTTCTTCGAACAGCAAAACACCTCGTACGAAGTCAACGCTAAAGCGGACGGTACGAAGAAAGAAAAAACTGAAGAGTAGAAAAGAAAGAAACTCCGCTTTCACGGAGTTTCTTTCATGTTTGTGTTCGTATCTATAAGCCGGATTCTGTAATAGACAGTTATTTATCTAGGTCCGAAATTGCTCTCGGACTCAAGCGGCACTCCGCGTCAAACGCGGCTCGGCCTTGCACGTAGGTAAGGATTTTGCCGTTTCACCCTCATGTCACCATGAGATTATTCCGCTAGGGAATCCTTCATCTTTCGAATCAGGCGTCACTGCTCGCACCTCTTGTGTTGCCACAGGCGGGCGTTACCCGCTACCGTCCTACATATAAATGTACGTGTCCGGACTTTCCTCACCGCGTCAAACGCGGCGCAACTATCCGATACGAACAATTTGATTCTATCCACAATCAGAGATATGTCAATCCTTGATATACTAGAGGCATGAAAAAAATGAAAAAGCTCTCCGATGAATTTGTCATCGCTGTCGGACTTCTCCTTATCTCTTTCTTCATATTCCAAACGGCTATCATGCCGACTCTTTTCCGCGAAGATCTCGCAGCCGCGGTTTCGACTTCAGTCAAGAATGATTACAGCATGCAGCTTTCCAAGACAAATCCAGGCGCTTTCACTTTTAATTATAAATTCGCCGTGACTTCAGCGGTTCTGAAAGGTGAAAGATATTTTGATGCGTCCATTGCTGCCTTTGATGAAAAGAAAGTCCCATTTGAGATAGGGGAACAGCTGGGTCCGATTCGGGACGCCTGGGGTTACCCGGTCAGAGAAAACGCTTTCATGAAAAAGACGGCAGCGAGACAAAAAACATCTTTTAATTTTTTCGAGACCAAAAAGGCTTTGGCCTACGACGCTGATCCGAATAATCCAGGGATTTACAATTGCCGCGCCAACCTAAACGTTACCGGCTACTTCAAAGCATACTTCGAAGATGTCGCTCTCGATACCAATGTCGGCTATGATGATCCAACATTTGGACAGGGAAGACGAATTGAAGCTTGCCAGGTTCTCCAGGATATTTCCGAAATGATCAAACTCGACGAGATGACGGTTACACCGGATATTTTGTTTATGGCCAATGCTAACATGCCACCGGGCGCCCTGGCTGCGGCTTCAGCATACTTTGGTTACTATCAAGGAGATCTTGATAATGGCTCGCTTCACAAGCACATAATTTCTCAAACCGACCCGACGCCAGGCCAGGGAAATTTTGACGCTCTCATTATGACCGGTTGGAATGGTGTCCAGTGGGATGTAGATTCGACCTTGAACCCTTTGACATATGACTTCTACACGGTCATCTACCACGAAGTCATGCACACACTTGGTTTCCGCGGACGTTTGCCATCGGTTGTGAGCGAAACAGGTGTTCCACGCACTCACGGTACCTTTGATTTCTTTTCTTATAAAGATGACACTTTGAGCGATTCATTCTTTGATCAGGTAACAAGTATTTTAAATGTTCCTGTCGGCGCACCACCGTCTTGGTTTATTGGGAACACTGTCGTTTACCGTGGAATTAAAAATGTTGTTGGCGCGATCCCAGATGGTATTCGTCCCGTCTTCAGTCCTGTTAGCTGGCAGCAAGGATCATCGCTCTCTCACTTTGATATGAATCGTGCACCAGGCGAGATCTACGTCATGCATCCATCGATTGGCACCAATACCGTGAGACCGATTGATGATCACGAAAAAGAAGTCTTGTGTCACGCTGGTTATCAGATGGATGGGGTGGCGGGTTGCGAGCTCGAAACTCCGGTTGCTGAAAATGACAGCTTCAATCTAAACGGTAATCCAGTCTGTATTAAACCTCTTTTAAACGACATATCTCTTGGTGGCGGTGTTCTTTCTATACATCATCTTACGCCTATCTTGTTGGAGACGGGAGACAGTTTTGCTTATTATTTAGGCGCAAATTGTACGGGAACTCTTTTGCCGAATGCTTTAGGTGCAAAATCAATAATGTTTGATCCTTCGCCTTCAATGAATCCGAGACTCTTCGCTTACTCCAATCAAGATAGTATCTCAAATAGAATTTCTCTTGAGGCAACGATAAAATCAGCAAGCGAATGCATCGGTCTTGGAGATCCGGATGAATATGTCTGTAACGGAGATTTCGAAATGCCACTCATGACACCCCTCGGTCAGAATGGTTTTCTTTGTCAGTGGGGCTGGGATGCCAATGACGACGTTCCGAATTGGTGCCATCTGATAGGTTCTGTGGATGTCGTTTCTGCAGCTCAGCCTGGTAGCTATTTCAGGTTCCCTTGGTCTTGCGGCTTTTTCTCCGGCTGCAGCGTGCAGATGTCTCCGGGAAGTTCTAGGCATGCTCATATGTATAGATCCAAGACGTTGGACAATTTCCAGGCCGTAGAAGGCATCATTACAAAATTGAAATATCCGACAGTCGCTAATCAAGCCTATCAAATATCTTTTGATGTTGTTTCCGTATCTTCTCCACAAACACCTAATGTAAAAATAATTGCCCGACTTGGAAACAACTCATCACTCGCAAGCCCAAACCTGCCTAATTCCATAATACAGAACGTGCCTTCTGCTGGTCAGCAGATATTGGAACAGAATATCATAACGAACGATCCGAACAATAACTGGCAACATATAGAGCAGATATTTTATGCCGATGGTGCGTATGAATACTTTTCTGTGTATCCAGATTTTGTTACCCCGACGACATGCTCAGCATGTGGAGCTTACAACTATGTAGATAATATTTCGATAAGAAAATACGAACAAACCGACAATAAAATTTCTGGTGCCGTCTATCAGGATTTGAATCAAAATGGGGGACAAGACGCGAGCGATCCAGGATTAGATGGAGTTCAGGTCTCGATTTACAAACAAGGTCAGACGACACCTCTGTCGACAGTTACGACGTCAAACATTCCAAACCTCGGACTCTATGAATTTACAAGCCTTCCGGACGATAGCTACTATGTTGTTGTGGCCGACGAAGCGTTGTATCAAAATGTGACCGAACCGGTTCAAAACAATGGTTTGCTTCCTGGCTACAGTCATCCATATTCAATTACTGTCACCGGTGGACAAACAGACCCCGACAACGATTTTGGTGTAGTTTTGGATAGTACCACTCCGCCAAACGAAGAACTTCCGCCGGTCGATATCAAGGTTGTCAAAGACCTCATTGATCCAACTCTCTCTGTGTTTGACCGCTATGTCACATGGCGCGTACGAGTGGCGAATCTCGGTCCAAATGCCGCCACGAACATCGTGGTAAATGACGTCTTCCCGGCAGGTCTCATGTACGGTTCACACCAATCTCTAAATCCTCAAAACACCTTCAATCCCGTAACCGGCGTCTTCTCCATCCACGATTTGGCCCCGGGAGCTCAAACCCATATCGATATCACTTTGAAAGTGCCGAAAAATGCCTGCGGGGTAAAGACAAACGTGGCGAATCTCATCTCGCTCGACCAAGACGATACTAGTTCAAACAACGATCAAGGTTCAGCTTCGCTTACCCTCAAGCCGTGTGTGATCCAGCATACTTCGACGCCTAAATAAGCCCCCACACCTATATTTTGATTGTTCGATGAACGCGCCTTTGGCGCAATCAAAATATAGGTGTGGGGGTAAAGTGGAGGGTTGACTTTGTCCTAGGGGCGTGATATACTCTCGGCGTGAGTGCTTAATTGCAATAATTAGGCTCCAAAACAAAACAAACACGGAAACCGGTCTTGGCCGGTTTTCGTGTTTTATCCCCAGATAAAGGTAAATTTTGTTGGTACAATTTATCTATATGAAATATAGGCCGTCTGGCAATTTTCTCCTTTCTGTAGGACTTCTCATCCTGTCCTTTTTTGTTATGCAGGGTGTTGTGGTGCCGAGTATTGTGAGGAAAGAGCTCGGAGCTCAGGCTTTGTCTTCGAGAGCCACTCAATCCAAAGCATCAACTGTATCAGGCGTGCTCTTGGAAGAGCATTACGACGAATTGGATCCACACACAAATCAATTGGTAATAAAAAACCAGAAGTTTTATTTGGATACCGGAACGGGGAACCCTACCCCTATTACTGTCGCGAACAAATCGATAGCCGAAAGTCTTGTGAACGAAAAAGTGACATACAAAACTTCCAACAAAAGTTTGGATTTAGATGTTTCGGCGACTAGACCAATCACTGAAAGCGTAAGCTCAAGAGAAAGCAGAGAAAATATTGGAAGAGATGTCACTCCAAGGCCGGGTGTTGGAACTCGGGAAGGTAAAGCCGCCGTATTTTTGGTAAATTTTGAAAGCAATGAGCGACAAATTCCTGTTCCACTTCAAAACCCGCGAGACATCGAAGATTATCTTTTTGACGAAAGAAAAGGCCAGTTTCAGAAATTTTTTAGTGAAGTCTCTCATGGGAAGGTCAGCTATACCGGCGACGTATTTGGTTGGTATACCATGCCAGGATATGGAAGTGATGCGGCGTATCAAGGCTATCTTGGTCCGTGCACAGTTCCATATTCTAGTCTCCAAAATATGGTTAATAATATAAATATTGCTGATTATAATACGATTATAATATTATCGCGATGTGGTGATTATGGAACAATCGGTGGTTATGCTTCGGAAATAGAATTCAGTGGACAGGAGTATTATTTTACAGAAATTAAAGGCCATCCAACCAGGTTTGATTTTACAGGCTCGAGTGACTATGTTAATTATCCTAGCTATGTTGGAATATTAAATCACGAGATAGGGCACACCTTCGGTTTAGGCCACTCGAATTCTCTTGATTGTGACGAAAAAACAGTTTGGAGTGATTGTAGTATTTCATATTATGGAAACGCCTTTGATACCATGGGTTATCCTGACGGAGCTCGAGCCTATAACTACAGACAACAGTTAAAACTTGGATGGATAAATTCTGATAACGTTTTAGTTATTAACCAACCGGGCAGTTATCATCTCGACAATCTTCAAACTCCTGGCGGTGTTGTCGGGGCTCAAATATATATGCCGAACAGAACAGCTCCGCCGATTTTTGGTCTTGAGCATAGAAAAGCAGAGGGTGTTGATTCAAAACTTCAAGATACGTATTTGTTTGGGAATATTCCGAATGGCTTACTCTTATATACGGCTGTAAATCCTGATAATTATCAGGATCCTAACGCAACACCGTTTTATATAAACAATTACTCCTGGAATATTGCCGATCCTCACCCGGAAGCGGGCTTAGGTATTTACCAAGATCTTCATTACGATGCAATAACCGAAACAAATGGTTTTTACGATCCGGTCACAGGTATCGGCATCAATGTTACTGGGGTCACGGCTGACGGCATCGATTTTAATGTTTATTATGATTTTAGTAACTCTGTCTGTAATCCGAATATTTCAATAGATGATGTAATTAACGTGTCAGCTTCGACAGGGGTCATTTCAAGCTCTACTTTTTCAATCCAGCTCGATTGGAATTTGAGCGGGGACAGCATGTGTCCCTGGAAAAAATATGAACTTAATGTACCTGATGCAATGACATCAGAATGGATTACGAACGAAACAACTTTTACAGGTAATCCCGGCAATACCTTTTATGCCGTTTCTCAATCACCCGGGACACATAGTTTGACCGCTATGATTCCTGGGGGAACTTTGTCTGGACTACATGAATTAATTTTTATCATCAAAGACCTAGATACCTTGGAAGAAAAGGAATTCATTGTCCCGATTAACTATGTCAATCTTGTAGAAGATTGCGTAGCTCCAATAGAAGGGGTGCTTGAAGTCTTTACTATGGTTGATGGTGTTGATAGCCCACACACAACCACTGTTCATTTGATGGACGGAGAATCTTTTATAATAAAGTTAAATAGACAATATTTGCCACCGGTTTCTGGTTGCCCCAATAGAAATTATCAAGTCCAAAACATTAGTCAAAATATTACAGATTGGGCTGTAACTCATCCTAGCGGCTTTCCTTCAATAATTGCTGAGCCAAACTCTTTTACGACCACCTCTTGGGAATTCCTTGTTCCTTCAAGCACCAATTCAGGGAGTCATCAAATAGAATTCAAAGTCAAAGACCTAGACACTCTAGAAGAAAAAGAATTTATTGTTCCGGTATCTGTACATGATTCAGATCTTTGTCAGTCAACACTAGAAATCTTTAAAGAGGGCTATCTAGACAATGGTTCGTGGGTTCAGTATGACCCCCCTCCATATATATTTTTTTCAGACATGGGATCTATATTTACTGTTAGCTATAAGGCGGAATATTCTCCACTTGACTCAAATTGTCCGAATAATAGGACTTTTATGATCGATGATTTTGGTTACTCGCAAGCATGGGCTAATCCGCTGCTGTCACCCATAACCATGGTGGTTGAGCCAAACGTTGTTCAATATATTAATATACCTTACAATATTCCAACAAACATATCTCCAGGATTGAGAAGTTTCTATTATACTGTAGAGGATCTGACGCCTAACTTTGCAGGGGAAACACTAAGAATCTTTAACTTCTGGAACTAAATTGTGGATATTACAAAATCTGTTAGAATCAAAAGCGATGGTCTTCATTTATGGCCAGCGGCTGCACTCACAATTTGTTTTGTTGGAGCTTCGCACCCGCTGGCCTTAAATGAAGATGATAATTTATGTTAAATAGACACTTCCTCAAAAGACTCTTTTATTTCGTCCTCATCATCGCTCTCGGCGCGGCCATAACTCTCGTGGTGAACTACATTGAAACGGAGAAGCAATTGCCGGAGAC
>CAZTRC010000017.1:0-11598 GCA_964615845.1 uncultured Candidatus Saccharibacteria bacterium | reverse complement strand
GCGAAAGACGTCATCACTTTAAATGAAAAGATTAATTCCCTTTTGTCTGAAATCGAGACGATGGAATTCTTGGCCAAGCCTCAGAATTTGCCAAAGCTCAGCACTGACGAGAAAAAGCGCGTCATCAAGAATGGCGTGGCCTGGCTCCAAAACTCGCAAGAATCAAACGGTCATTTCGCTTATGAATATTTGCCTTTCGATGATACTTACCGCGATGATGACAATATTGTCCGCCAAGCCGGAGCTCTATTTCAGCTCGGCGAAGTCGCAAGGCGCGACACCGGTAATGTTTATGACGTCTCGGAAAATTTAAAGAACGGCATAAAGTATTTTGAAAAGCTCTCGAAACCCGGAAGATATAATGGCAAGAAGTTTCGCTGTGTCGTAAACTTTGCGGACAGCACGACTTGTAAACTTGGCGCTACAAGTCTCGCGCTCATCGGCATTGTAAGTTTCGTCGAAGCCGAGCCAGAACAGAAGAAAGAATACGAAAAACTGATGGGAGACTACGTCCAATACATTTTGGCTATGAAAAAGCCAAGCGCGGGTTTCAGTAATAATTTTTATGTCGATGATAATTCTGCCGCCGAAGAAGAGTCTTCCTTTTTTAACGGCGAAGCACTCCTCGCTCTCACACGCTATCAGAATTTGAATAGCGGAAATTCCGAAGTGGGCAGGGTAATCAATGAGACTTTCGATTATTTTAATTCTCCGAAGGTTATTTATGACACCGCGCTCTATCTCTGGGCTATGGCTGCGATCAAGGATATGAACGCTGACGCGCCGCGAGCAGAATATTCTACTTACGCGAAGCGCTATACCGATTGGCGCAAAGGTCCGCTCGCAACCAAAAGAAGTAGTGACCACAATACTTGCGCCTATATCGAAGGTGTTGCGAGTGCGTACTCGATCATGGAAAATTCCCTCTCTCCGAACGAAGCGAAGTATTACAAAGAAGAAATAGATTTCTGGCTAGCCAAGAGCGCACTCCTTCAGATAAACCAAAATGATTTGGTGAAATACGATTCGAAAACCGCTACCTTTGTCCGTGCGCCAGAGCCTCGGCTCGCGCTCGGAGGATTCCTGACCGGGCACGACGAGCTGACCCAAAGGATAGACTTCACCCAGCACTGCCTTTCAAGCTACATCCAGACGCTTGTGGATATCGAAGGCGAAACTTTTTAAGTATTGCCAAAATTGAATAGATGTTGTAGAGTTTGAAATGGAACTGAAAAATTCACCTAACGCCCTTTCAAATGGCTAAAATGAGGCAACTCAAAATACAAAAAAGGGTTACCGATAGATCGGATAAAGCCCTGGACAAATACCTGGTAGAAATCGGTCGCATACCGCTCATTACCACCGAAGAGGAATCTTTGTTGGCTCAAAGAATACGAGGGGGGGACAAAGCAGCCGTTCATAAGCTTGTGAAATCGAACCTTCGCTTTGTCGTAAGTGTGGCAAAGCAATACGAAGGACTGGGATTACCTATTACCGATCTCATCTCTTCCGGAAATGAAGGGCTGATGGAAGCGGCGGAGCGTTTCGACGACAGGCGAGGCTTCAAGTTCATCAGCTATGCTGTCTGGTGGATTCGACAACGAATGATCCTGGTCTTGTCAGAGAGCTCTCGCACGATACGTCTGCCTCAAAACCAGATAACCCGCATAAGAAAGGCCCTTCGCGTGCAAGAAAAACTCGAACAAGATCATGACCGCCTTCCTACCAATGAAGAGATCGCTCTTGAGCTCGGAAGGTCTGTTGAGTCTGTAGCAGAGACACTCCGAGTAGACCAAAGGATGTTAAGTCTAGAAGAGCCGCTGAAAAAAGACGGCTCCTCTAGCCTACTCGATGTAGTTGGGGACAAAGACAGAAGCGCCAGACCTGACCTCGAGATATTGACGCAAGGAATGAAGGATGAGATCACATCGATACTTTCAAGTCTTGACGAGAAAGAGGCTCAAATTCTACGCTTGTATTTTGGATTGAGCTGCGACAGACCCCACACTCTTGAGGAAATTGGTCACGAACTGAAACTCACAGGCGAACGCGTCCGTCAACTCAAAGAGAAAGCCATCCGCCGCCTAAGACTCTCCAAAAAAGGCATCGCCTTGAAACATTACCTCGGATAGCCGAAACCGCCATCAAATGAAACCGCCCCGCTTGCGGGGCGTTCTCATTTATCCAAAATTTTTACAAGCGCGAGTTCCAAAGGGAGCTCTTTGACCGACGCGTAACGCATGAGTTCGCCGGCTTCGAGTAAAATTTCCAAAGTCTTTGATGTAATCTTATTTGTTTTTGCTTGCAAGATTTTCGCGATGAATTCCCTATCGTCTTCGGTCAAACTCTCTACGAGTTCGGCGGATATTTCCGGAGCATAACGCATGAGGAGGATCACGCGTAATTTCTGAAGAAGTATTTTCAAAAATATATTCATCTCGATGTTCTCATTGCTCGCCTTTCGGATGGTCTGGAGTCCGAGCGACATGTCTTCTTCCGCAACAGAGCGGATGAATTCATTCACAAGCCTCCCTGACGGCGCGCCGGTCACACTCTCAATTTCAGCAAGACTAATTTCATTGTCTTTCGAGAAAGACATAATCTTCTGCATGACGCCATGAGCGTCACGAAAAGATCCGTCACCAAGAGTAGCGATGAGTTCGGCGCCCGCAGCATCAATTTTGAATTTTTCTTTCTTGGCGACTCCGGCAATCATCTCTTTCAAGACATTGATGCTCGGTTTTTTGAAAGTGAAAACCTGACAACGTGACACAATCGTCTCCGGCACTTTTTCGATTTCGGTCGTGGCTAAAATGAAGATTACATGGGCTGGTGGTTCTTCGAGGGTTTTTAGAAGCGCGTTCCAGGCCTCTTTGGTTAACATATGAACTTCATCGATGATATAAACCTTGTATTTGGAATTGAACGGCAGTGTCCTGATGCCCTCGCGAAGCTCCCTGATGTCATCGATACCGCGATTGCTGGCCGCATCTATTTCAAAAGTGTCTTCTGTCGAGACCCCCAGCTCTCCGGCCACGATTCGCGCAACCGATGTCTTCCCTGTTCCGCGCGAGCCAAAAAACAAATAGCTATGGGAAATATTGCCGAGCCCAATGGCCCTCTGGAGAACTTTGACGATATGGTCCTGTCCCAAAACCTCGTCAAATGAGCCTGGACGGTATTTGCGATATAAGGCGATTTCTTTCATAAAAGCTATTATAACACAAAGCGAAAATGCCCCTTTCGGAGCATTTTTGCGGTTGGAAATTACTATTCGGCGTCTTCGCCTTCCTCTTCATCTTCATCGTCTTCTTCCTCTACGTCTTCACTTTCTACTTCTTCATCCATTTCTGCAAATAGCGCTGATCCGATTCCTAGCACCTTAACATCTTCTAGTGTTACCATGTTTTTAAAAGCTAATTGTAATGTTGATCTTTCGATCACGCCGCAATTATATCAATATGCATTTCCAAGTCAAGATAGTTTTTCACCTTCATAGTTTTCTAGAAAACTATTTACTTCTCTTTCGATAGATTCGTAATCAGGGCATTCCATCAATTTCACCCGAAGCTCTTTGGCGCCCGAGAAGCCGTTCACATACGCCTTGTAGTGCTTCTTCATGATGGCAAAATTTTTGTGAGCGCCGAGCATTTGGACAAAGAGTTTGGTGTGTTCGAGCATTACTTTAAGTTTTTCTTGGATTGAAACCTCTTGCCCCTCGACAAGCTCGGGATTATTTTCGTGATTCGAAAATAACCACGGGTTTCCAAATATCGCTCGGCCAAGCATCGCTCCATCAGCACCAGAAGCAGAAACTTTTTGCCGTCCGTCATTTAAATCTAAAACGTCGCCATTGCCCAAAACAATCGTTTCGGGAGAAATCTCATTTCGAAGCTCTATAATCTTCGGCATAATATCCCAATGCGCCGGAACCAAAGACATTTCTTTCCTAGTTCGCAAATGAAACGTCACAAGCGGAAGTCTCCACGACAAAACTTCTTTTATCCAACCGAAGTCCACCGAATTGTATCCAAGGCGTGTCTTGACTGAGACTGGCAAATCCCCTGCGCCCCGCCGCGCAGCTAGGACGATGCTCTTGGAGAGCTCTGGGTCTTTGATGCAGTATGCGCCACTTTTAGACTTCTCGATCGATTTATCTGGGCAACCCATATTGATATCGATGCCGTCAAAACCAAGCTCTCGGCAAAGCGTCGCCGCACTTTCCATATTCAAAATATTTGCGCCGAAAAGCTGGGCTACAATCGGAGATTCGTTCTTACCAAATTTAAGGTCAATCAAGAGAGCCTCTCTGCCCTTCCGGTTCGCGAGCCCATCAGCCGATACAAACTCTGTCCAGAGAGCGTCAGGCTTACCGTATTTGGTGATAATCTGACGAAAAGCGCAATCAGTCACATCGGCCATCGGCGCCATAACAAAAACCGGCTTTTTCCCAGAAGCCAGCTCCTTCCAAAAACCCATTTTTATCTCCATCTTATTTTCCATCTTGAAATTTGTAGAATACTCTATTTTTAAATCGAGTGTCAATGTATTCGAGACTATCTTTTTTCAATTCAAATTCATCCAAGAATTCCGGCGAGGTAAGAGCTGTGTGGAGTTTCTCACGCAAAACTACAAAGCTCTCTTCTTCATTGAAAATAATTTTAGCGAAGTCGCCAGTTGCCGTATGAATATCGAGTAGAAGTTCATGCTGACCATCTGCATTAACAATGATAGAGTGAATCTTGGTGCCGCCATCTTCAAGGGTTGCCACCAAATCGTCAAAATCTTTCATACTGTTTTGGAGCCGTAGCGTCTGCCCGACAGGGTCTGCGTCTTTCGTTACACCGCCGTAGAAGGTAATATAAACCCCGTTGGTGAAAAATGGTGCATTGTCAAAAATAAAACCTCTTTCATCGACAAAAAAGCAGTCGGCGTCTTTGAATCTGTTTTCGTAAATTGGACGTTCATAACCACACCACAAATAGGCCGATTGTCTTTCTTCAACCCAGAGGGATAATTTCCGACCATCCCTTTTGATCTCGGTGATGGCAGACACTCGCGGAAATTCTCTTTGGACGAAATCGGTAATCTCACTCTTGGAATACAAAAAAATATTTCCGCGCGCGTAAAGAAGAGCCTGATTACCAGAAAGATATTCGAGTGTTTTTTGCTTGATGGCGACAAAATCAACTAACCCTTCTCCTTCGACTGAGACATTATCGATTACAAGTTTTGGTAAATGCGACAAAAGTCCTAGTCCAACAAAAAGAATAGCTAACAATACGATAAGCCACAAAAAACGGCCAAGGGTTTTCTTGTTCTGCTTGATTTTCAGCGGTGAAGGCCGCGCCAAAATCTGCCTCATCTTATTTTGAGATTACATCTTTTCGAAAATATTTTTGGAGGACGGGTGGAATCTTGATCGAACCATCGGCTTGCTGGAAATTTTCAACAAGCGATACCAAAATGCGCGGCGTAGGGATGGCTGTGCAGTTCAACGAGTGAGCGAAATTTGTCTTCCCTTCTGTATCTCGATAACGGATACCGAGCCGGCGAGTCTGGAAATCATGGAAATACGACGCCGAAGAAATCTCGCGATATTTTTCTTCTTGCGGCACCCAGAGATTGGTATCGTACATCCGTACTTTGGCAAAACCCATATCGCCAGTGCAAGCATCTACGACTTGGTATGGGATACCGAGAGACTGGATAAATTCTTCGATGTTTTTCTGGACGCCTTCGTGGTGCTTTACAGAC
This sequence comes from uncultured Candidatus Saccharibacteria bacterium, assembly GCA_964615845.1. GTDB lineage: Bacteria > Patescibacteriota > Minisyncoccia > Phycocordibacterales > CSBR16-119 > CAYRQF01. The sequence continues at coordinate 5,841 of CAZTRC010000017.1, read as the reverse complement.
TCGGAGTGACTCCCAGCGCACAAGACCACTTGTTCGAATTTGTAAAATTCGTGAACGCGGATAAGACCCTTGATGTCTTTGGCATGGCTTCCGGCTTCAAGACGAAAACATGGCGAAAAACCGAGCATCTTGATTGGAAGCTTTGCGCCGTCCAAAATCTCGTTCATGTACATGCCCATGAGCGGTACTTCCGAAGTCCCGACAAAGTAGCTATCGTCCTGAGCTTTGTATATATCAGCTTCGCCTTGCGGAATGAACGCGCAGCCGAGGAGCGGTTCACGGCGAGTGTTGATTGGCGGCATAATCGGATTGAAACCGCGCTCGCCCCAAAAGTCGAGTGCGTAGTTCCAAATGGCAAAACATAGACGCACACCGTCACCAGTCAAGAAGTATCCGCGAAAACCATGGACCTTGGTGCCGCGATCGATATCGAGCATTTCGAGATTTGTCATGATGTCTACATGACCTTTGGGCACAAAATCGAATGCGGGCTTCTCGCCCCAGGCACGAATCTCGACGTTTTCTTCTTCGGACGCGCCTTCTGGCGAAGTCGGATCAGGAATGTTTGGAACACGAAGCATAAGGTCTCGCCACAACTCCATCACGGCTTTCAATTTCTCTTCTCTCACTTTCAAATCTTCTTTGTGAAGCTGCATGCTTTTAATGAGTTCGGCTTTCTCGGCCGGGTCTTTTAATTGGACAATCCGGTCGGAGACGGCATTTTGCTCGGCGCGCAGATTTTCAACCTCAGTCAAAAGCACCAAACGCTCATCGTCTGTTTTCAAGAGTTCACCAATATCAATCTTGATATTTTTCTTCTTGGCGGCAAGCTCGACAATCTCTTTGTTTTCCCGAATGAATTTGATATCTAACATGAAAAGTATTATACAAAATTGCTATAATTTAGGCTATGGTTCAAAAAATTAGAGTCCTATCAAATATCCCAGAGCGGCTAAAAGAAATAACCGACCCTCCGAAGAAGCTTTATATCGAAGGCGAGCTTCCTAAGAGTCCCGACCTCAAATATCTGGCCGTAGTCGGCTCCCGAAATTTCACTACATACGGAAAAATGGCTTGCCAACAGATAATTTCGGGGCTCGCTGGATACCCTATAGTCATCATTTCAGGTCTCGCCCTCGGTATTGATGCCATCGCCCACGAAGCGGCTCTCAAAAATGGACTCCTCACCATGGCCCTGCCCGGCTCCGGGATTTCCGAAAAGGTCATCGCCCCGAAAACAAATTTCTTGCTCTCCAGAGAAATTCTAAAGAGAGGTGGCTGTGTTTTATCCGAGTTAGAACCGGAAATGCCTGCAGCGGTTTGGACCTTTCCGCGCAGAAACAGGATCATGGCCGGACTTGCCGATGCTGTGCTCCTCATCGAAGCCAAAGAAAAATCCGGAACCTTGATTACCGCGAGACTTGCTATGGAATACAATCGCGACGTGTTAGTGATTCCCGGATCGATATTTTCGGAGACTTCGATCGGCACCAATAAACTCTTGAAGGACGGTGCGCATCCGTGCCTTTCCGCCAAAGAAGTTTTGGAAATGCTAGGCTTCAAGGCACAAGAGACGCTCGCAAAGACTTATGAGAATTGTACTGATAAAGAAAAGGAAATTTTAGAGATGCTCTATGAGCCGATGCCAAAAGAAGAACTCCTACAGAAATATCCGGGCTCCGTCACCGATCTCAATATGTTCCTGACACTTCTCGAACTCAAAGGCCACATCAAAGAAACGATGGGTGAAATCCGGAAGATTTAAAATATAAAATTTGCAAAATATCATAATCCATAGTATTAGTTATAGTCATGACCAAACTTCTTATTGTCGAATCCCCCGCCAAAGCCAAGACTATTGAAAAATATTTGGGGGGCGTTTACAAAGTGATGGCTTCGGTGGGCCACATTCGTGACCTTCCAAAATCCCAGAAGAATGCCATCGATATCGAGGGCGGTTTCATTCCCCATTACGAAATTTCTCCAATGAAAAAGAAGGTGGTAGCCGAACTCACCGCGGCGAGCAAGAAAGCTTCAGAGGTCGTTCTCGCGACCGACCTCGACCGCGAAGGTGAGGCTATAGCTTGGCACCTTTCCGAGGCTCTCGGACTCAAGAAGCCGAAGCGAATTGTTTTTAACGAAATTACCAAAGAAGCGATCGAAGAAGCAATCAAGCATCCACGAGAAATCGACAACGATCTCGTCCAGGCCCAGGAAGCGCGTCGCGTGCTAGACCGGCTTTTCGGCTACGATCTCTCCGGTCTCATTTGGAAAAAAGTTCGTTACGGCCTTTCGGCTGGACGCGTTCAGTCCCCGGCCCTGCGTATCATTATGGAGCGCGAGCGTGAAATCCGGGCCTTCAATCCCGAAACGTTCTATATATTGAGCGCTTTACTCAAAAAGGGTTCTGACGAGATGCTCTTTACCTGCGACAAAGAAATCTGGGACAAGGCCGAGGCTGAAAATATCCTGAAAGTCGCCGAAAAAGAATCTTGGTCGGTTGTTTCGGTCAAAGAGTCCGAACAAGCTCGCCAAGCCAGGCCGCCGTTTACGACTTCGACGATGCAACAAGTCGCATCAACGCGTCTTGGCTTCGCGCCATCGCGCACCATGGGTGTCGCTCAGAAGCTCTACGAAAAAGGCTTCATCACCTATATGCGAACCGATAGCCAAAACCTGTCCAAAGGTGCGCAAGCCGAAATGCTAAAGTGGGTAGAAAAAAATCTTGGCAAAGAATACGCGCAAGCGAACGTTTATGCCAAAAAATCCAAGAACGCCCAAGAAGCTCACGAAGCTATCCGCCCGACTCACCCACTCGAAAAAAATATCGCGGGAACTGACGACGAACAGAAACTCTACCGCCTTATCTGGGAGCGTGCTATTTCTTCGCAAATGGTTCCGGCCAAAGTTTTGAAGACGAAAATTTCTGCCAACACCGACAAAGGAGAGATTCCGAATTTTTCTATTAACGGTTCGCGCGTCCTCTTCCCTGGCTGGCTCGCAGTGGATACTCGCGCCAGAGGTGAAGATACCGAAGTGCCGAAGCTCAGTGAAGGTGACAAGCTAGATCTCCTAAAAGCAAACTCCGAAGAAAAACAAACCGAACCGCCATCTCGCTATACCGAAGCTGGACTCATCAAGGAGCTCGAGAAGCGCGATATTGGTAGGCCTTCGACATACGCGTCCATTATCAGGACAATCGAAGAGCGCGGTTATGTGACGAAACAAGGCCGGACGCTTTTCCCGACAGATACCGGCGACGTCGTTTCGACATTTATTGAAAATAATTTCGGCGAATATATTTCAGATTCCTTCACCGCCGAAATGGAAGGCAAACTCGACCTAATCGCGACTGGAGAGCATACGTATAAAAAGACGTTGTCAGATTTCTACGGACCTTTTACCAAAGAATTAAAATCAAAAGACAAGATCGAGAAGCTCACGAACATCGGCGATGCGCCAGCTGAGTTCCCTTGCCCAGTCTGCGGTAAGGCGATGGTCTTCAAACTCTCGAAGAACGGCAAATTTATGAGTTGCGCTACTTTCCCTGACTGTGTCGGCGCCCGAAATGCCGAAGGCAAGGAATTAGAGCCACCAAAAGAAATCGGCGAGATGTGTCCGAAGTGTGGAGACAAGCATGAAGGAAAATTAGTCCAGCGCGAAGGACGTTTCGGACTATTTATCTCCTGCTCCAGATACCCGAAATGTAAATTCATCAAAGAATCCGAAGAAGAAGCGGCAAAGAAAAAGACGGGCGTGAAATGTACCGATTGCTCGGACGGCGAAATGGTAGAACGCCGTGGCCGATTTGGAATATTCTTCAGCTGTTCAAACTACCCAACATGTAAGAATGCAATCAAGGCGAAACCAACTGGCGCAATTTGCCCGATGTGCAGCAAGCTCATGATGGAAGGCACAAAAACCATACCGGAACGTTGCTCAAACAAATCTTGCCCAAACCATAATCCTCATAAACTCGAAGAAAAGAAAAAGTAAGAGGTCCCATTATAGCCCAATTTTAAAGGGTTTTTGGGAATTTTATCCTCTCTAAGCTAAACAAAACCATCTATAATTTGCGGAGCGTTTCTTATTCCCAATCTTCGTGCTCCCTACGGAGTCTCCTGATGGTCAGAGCTCGGGTTAAAATTACGATCAAGAATATTCCCACAACCACAAGTCCGATCATCGCCACTTCAGGCGGAATTTTATTGATGAGCCCCGCGATGTCGATATGCATTCCTCCGCCGACGCGAACCGCTATCGGCTCGCTCCAGTTAGAAGAGGCGCCTCGAGCATCACTGACCTTGAACGAGATGAAATAATTACCACTTCGAAGTTTTGTTCCCGGCGTCCAGGTCCACTTGCCGGAGCCTGACTGGAAATCTTCTCGCGACAGGAAGCTGTTATTCTTCGACGTAATCTTGGCCGTCAGATTCGCGTTCTGGAGCGTCTCGCCTTTGACGATGAGATCGCCGGCATTTCGAACTTCGGCTTGGTATTCGGTCACGCGAGGAGCTTCGAGAGCCGTTACAACTACATCGATGAAGGCTTCGTTTTGATTCCCTGCGCGATCGTAAGCGATGACAGAGAGTTCATGCTCGCCTGGTTCGATAGTCTCAAGTTCGAGATTGCCGTCAGGAAGTTTATTGAAATCAACTTTTTGTCCGTCAATATTAATTGTGAAATCGCGAACACACGAAATCTTGTCGGTGATATCGAGATCGAGAATAATTTTCGGATTCGTGAGATCTGCGCGCGCGACTTCCTTGAGTTCGATTACAGGTGCCGTGGCATCAATTTTCACTTTGAAATGTTCGGTATCGCTCCAGCCCACATTATCCTGGAGACTCAAGTGGAAATACCATGTGCCGTCGTTCAGGTTTTCATATTTCTTCTCGACGATTGCCGGTTTTGAGACCACGTCTGGCTCGGTATCGGAACTCCGATCAAAGGCGATGCGACTCGCGACAACATTCGCGTCTGCATCCCAAGAGAAGACCGCCGTGTTTTCCTTGCGCCAGACTTGCCCTGGATGCGTCGTGGAGTAAATGAGAGAATCAGGCTCGCAAGCAAGCGGTTCAGGCACGGCCTCTTCTACAGGCACTTCTTCTTCAAGGTCTATAGTCTCTGGAGTCGGTGCTTTGACGGGAGTAATGTTAAACGTCGCTCCAGTTGTGCCTTTTGAAATCGGTGTGCCGACGCCGTCATTGGCGAGAATCGATGAGGCGCTGATAGCGAGACCGGCTACACCAACGGATTTACCTTTGAATGTAATCGTGACCAGTTTGCCATTTCCGCCAATGTATCCAGGCGGCAAGACTACGCCCTCAAATTTGACCGTACCGGCAGTATTCGAGAATGTCGGCTCGACGGCCCAGAAATCGATGATCGAATTTGCTTTCGAAACCGAAACAACCTGGAGTTTGTCGGTCGGAAATGTGACTGTCGCCGAAGCGGCGTTCATCGATTGATCAGAGCTTGCCACATTGACCGACACCGAAAAAGTCTGGCCGCTCTCGTACGAGCCACTCGCCGGAGAAACAGCAAGCGTTGCCGCCAAAGCAGAATTGGCTGCCAAAAATATGGCGAGCATGAAACTTAGAGAAAAGATTTTAATTATTTTTTGTGCTTTCGCCATAAGATGAAAAACGCCACAATGAGACCTATGACAATAAGCGCATGAGCAAAACCAAAACAGCTATAACCAAAGCAAATCTTGCCTGGCAGCGTAACTTCTGCTTCGCGTGTATTGCCTTCGTGATCGTAAGCTACAACCTTAATTTTCCCATTTAAACGCTGATTCTCCAAGACATACGGGCTCATAACATGTTTAAAAACATT
>CAZTRC010000016.1:0-14957 GCA_964615845.1 uncultured Candidatus Saccharibacteria bacterium | reverse complement strand
TGGATGATGGGCTACACGCCAAACATCGCTGTCGGCGTCTGGTCGGGCAACAACGACAATACGCCGATGAAAAAAGGTTCGGCGATTTCCGGACGGCTTTGGCGAGAGTTCATGGATGAAGCTTTGAAAAAGGTTAAACACGATTCTTTCGTTGAGCCGGAGATAAACGACTCGGACGATTTGAAACCAGTCATCCGCGGCGTCTGGCAAGGAGGTGAGTCAGTTTTCATCGATTCTATCAGCAAAAAGCTCGCGACCGACCTCACGCCGCCAGAAACGAAAAAGGAATTGGTTGTGGGACAAGTCCACTCAACGCTCTATTGGATTGATCGCGACGACCCTCTCGGTCCGATTCCAGGACCACAGACGAACCAGCAATACATCAACTGGGAAACAGCAGTCCAAAACTGGTGGCAGCAAAACAAGCACAAATACACAGTTGTAAATGAAGGTGAAGTCCCGACAACATACGACAATGTTCACACTGAAGCCAATCGACCAAAGGTAGAAATTCTCTCCCCGAACGCAACTGATATGCATGACACCAACACACCAATTGAAATCGAGATAGATTATGATGTGGAGTACGACGTCGGCGGATTCGATATTTTTGTAAACAATATTTATATCGGTTCGACTGAGAGCACCCCGTTTAACTTCTCTTTTATTCCGAAAGATATTGAAAATCTCCGTGAGACCAACGAACTAAAGGTCATCGTCCGCGATGAAGTCTACAACAAAGGCGAAGCGACGGTGATGTTTGATGTTGAGTTATAAAAAATAAAAGTGTGGAACAAGAAAACCCCCGGCACGCCGGGGGTTTCGCTTCATCCCGCAAGCTTTTCAGCTTTTGGTTTTGTTCATTTGGCGCTCAAGCATTTCCAGTGCTCGTGCCCAGTTTTTGACGCTTAACTCAATGAGTGCTCCATTCTCACGCTCAGTGTCAAAAGCTTTAGACCATTCCTCGCGGTCTACAAGATCTAAAACGTCATTCCCATCGATCAACTGCTTGCGATCGAAGCCGAGAATAGGAAGAAGTTCGTTCATCCACTGGAAATTCTTGCCATGATGATTCGCTGTTGTGTTCATCACAACAGGAATACTCATATCAAGGCAGAGCTTCGCAATAGTGAAACCAATTGGTGCTTCCTGTGTGAAGTGAGAAGAATCCCAAGGCATGAAGACATCAGTAATGACACCAACATGCCGTGTTTTTATATACCCGTTATTCTTAAGCCACTCGAGTGGTGCGTTTATCTGACTTCCTCCCACCAGGGTATGAATGCCTCCGATTCCACTACCCGCATAGTCGACCTTATACTCGGGCTTGTCCGCAAAAAATGCTTTTGCGTCGGCGCGATGTTTCTGGTTGTCTTCGATGACGAGGATGCGCTTGGTTTCCATGGTTGTGGTGTTTTAGTTGTTTTGTTTTGTGAATGTACTTTTCCATCTTTGAAAACTCGAATTGCTTCAAGTTCTCAAAAGTAGGGCCGAAACTGGTTCGGCCACTGCTTCGTCCCGCAAGCTCTTCAGCTTTTGGGTTGTATTTCTCGGACCCCGAGAAAATGGAATCTACGACTCCATTCCCCACCAAGCCACTCTGAGCCCAGATAGCGCTCAGAAGAGTCGTGACTGCCAAGACGAGCCCCGCAGCGAACGCCACGGATCTTGGCTACAGACCCCAGAGCGATGACTGGGTGCATTCGCTGCACTTCAGGCAGGGCTGCGCCGAAGGCGAGCAGGTGTTCAATCTTTGCAAGATTAAACCCTTCGCTTTCCACCCTTTCGGCCACCTCTCTTTTGGAAAGGTGGAAGCCAAAGTGGAACAGCTTGGCTTCGAAGACCACTTTACCGATGCCGGAAAGCGGAAATCGCTTCGCAGTGATGTCATCGACCTCACTGTAATTACCAGCTGCCACCATCTCCTCAAGAGACATGGCGTAATCAACGGTCAGGATGGTGTTTTCCATGGCGGGTTGGGGTTATGTCCGGCTTTTAGCCTAGACGGGTGGGTTTCAAGGTTCACGTTTCTAGACATACTTTATCAGTTTTTGTCAATAATGTCAATCTAAACCTTTATTTTCTGTATATTTTTGGCTATATTCTGTTGATATATAAAGGATATTATCTGTTGACAATACCTTTACAATTTTGTTATGATTTAGACATGATCGAAGAGAAATTGAAGTCATTAGGCCTGTCGGATAACGAAATCAAGATTTATCTTTGTGTCCTTGAGAACACTAAGATCACCCCCGCCTTGGTGGCTCGAAAGACCGGAGTATCTCGTCCAACAGCCTATGGAGTTGGAAAATCTCTCGCTGAGAAGGGTTTCATAGAGATGGACGAACTTAGTCCAACGCTTTATTTCCTCGCCCTTCCCCCAGAAAATGTAGCCAAGGCTGTAAAGAAAGAAAGATTGGAGCTTGATGAGAAGATGCGCCTGGCAGAAAGTTTGGTCGGCGAACTTTCACTCGTTCCGCGTTCCAAGAATTATTCCATTCCAAAAGTCCGCTTCATCGACGAAAATCATATCGAAGATTTCCTCCTCTCCAACATGAAGAAGTGGAACGATAGCGCTATGCGCGGCGACAAGACTTGGTGGGGTATCCAAGACCACACGTTCCTCGAAAACTACGTAAACGTTTTCAAAGTTTTCTTCAAGGATTCACCCAAAGAAATAATTTCGCGCATCATCACCAACACCGAAGGCATTCCTGCGCTCCAGAAAGTTATTTACGAAGACTACATTAAGCGTCGCAACACTAAGTTTTGGAAAGCAGCCGAAGGTGTGGGTGTAACTCAAGAAGTTGCTGGCGATTATGTCCTCATCATCAACACGAAGAAGAAACCTCATTACCTCATCGAAATCGACGATGCTGTCATGGCCGAGAATCTCCGACTCCTTTTCAAAGGATTGTGGGAGATGTTGCCCTAGAATTATCTTTAGAGTAAACCCCGGCCATTTCGCCGGGGTTTTCGCTAACACGCAAGGTCGAACCTTGAGTGTTGGGATGAGTAGAGGTTCGACCTCTGCTCACTTGGGTGGAAGAGGTACTAAAATCTTACCGTGCTCCCCTTCTCGGTTGTAGACCCTTTCAATGATCCTGGAAATTTTTCGTAGTCGAGCAAGTACTTGTTTCCAGGTTCCTTTGAATCCAAGGTTGCCATCGAGGAGTTTCTCGACTTCGGGAGCAGTTGCACTATCATATCGCCTGTCGTACTGAAGACCGCTTATGCTCGCCTTGTTGCCGGTGTAAAAAGTCGAACAAATACTAAAGCGCATATTATCTTCGTGAGGATCAACATCGAATGTCATGAAAAGGAGTTCACCTAGCTCTGGATCATCAAGATTGTTTGCATCTCCTCCTATACCACTCAATGCTTCATGAATTTCTTCTGGACAATTGATCCATCCTCCGAAATTGCGGATAGTGACGAGAATTTTCACCCACTCGACGAGCCGCTCTTGTTCAAGTCGTGATAATGCTTTCGCTGCTGCCATCTTTTTGTGTTTTTTGTGAATGTGCTGTTCCACTCTTTGAAAACTCGAATTGCTTCAAGTCCTCAAAAGTAGGGCCAAAAACTAGTTCGGCCACTGCTTCGTCCCGCGAGCTTTTCAGCTTTTGGGTTGGTTCATCTTCTCCTTAAGGCTCATCTCGACGAAGTTCCAACGCTTGGTGTCGGCCTCAGTGCCCATATCCTGTAGACCGCCGTCGATCATACCCCCAAGTTTAGGCCGGAGACTGCCCGACGTGCTTAAGCAGTGAATCCACTGATACTTCTGCCCGTGATGGTGTCCAGCAGTGTTCATGACACAGGGTATTCCCATGTCACAACACAATATGGCGATACCAAAACCTGCAGGCTGCTCCGATGGGTAATGCTCACCCCAAGGCATGAAGATATCAGTAATCACCCCATCGTAAATGTTGGATGGGTTGTTAAGGAGGCGAAAGGCCTTTTCGCCATTCTCCGCATATTCCACCTGGTATTCAGGCTTATCCGCGAAGAAGGCTTTGGCGTCATCGATGTGCTTCTGGTTGTCTTCGATGACGAGGATGCGCTTGGTCATGGTCGTAGGTGTTATGTCTGGCTTTCGCAAGACGGGTTGGTTTCAAGGTGCTTATGGAGATATAATAACATTCTCTTTCATAAATGTCAATAATAATATCTTGTACAGTCTATAAACCCTTGCAAAATATGGGTTTCTAGTATAAAATATTATTTGTCAAAATAGTTGACATTTATGGCTGAAAACAACCTAACTAAAAACTTAGAAACGACCGGTCTGACCCAGAAAGAATCTGCGGTGTATCTGGCGCTACTTGAAACCGGCCAGGCTTCGATTGCCGGCCTTGCTCAGAAAACTGGTATCAAAAGGCCGACATGTTACCTCATCATCGACGAACTCATTAAAAAGGGTTTAGCGACGAGTGTGCCTGTTGGTAGGAAAACTCTTTATGTTCCAGGACATCCAAACAAGATCGTTGAGCGCGCCGAGAAAAGTTTGTCGATGGCGAAAAATATTGTCTCGGGGCTCCAAGAAATCATGACGAAGAAATCAGACCGGCCGAAGCTACGAGTTTTTAATGGTAAGTCAGGCGTCCAATCAATTTATGAAGAGATGTTGGTCGTCGGTAAAGATTTGTATTACATCGCTTCGGTTACGGACTTGGTGGCGACGGTTGGCGAAGAATTTTTGGATGAATTTATTAAGCGGCGTATTGGAAAAGGAATGAAGAGTTTTAGTATTCGTATGGAATCAACCGAAGTCGTTCGCGACAACTACGGCGACCATCCAGAGAATCTACGAAGCGTGCGTTACGCACCAGAAACTTTCGACACTCCATATTCAATATTTATTTTTGGCGACAATGTCGCCTTTATCTCTCGTGAAGCCGACAGTTTTGGATTTCTTGTCGAGAGTCGAGACTTATCGAAAACCATCAAATCAATGTTCGATTCCATTTGGAGTATTTCGAAGGAAAAAAAGTTTGAAACCACTTCTAAATAATATCCCTAATCATTTTTTGCGGACAGGATTTTTGGATTGAGAGGAGAATTTCTTCTTTGTTTAAAAATATTTCGGTTTTGAGATAAGTATCAGCCTTGATCACGACACAGTCTCCCCGAAAGGAAACGTGCTTTTTGTCGAGGGGAAATTTAGTTGTCTCTTCGACGGCTGTGCACACCGCCACGCGCAAATCATCTCCATCAGCCAAAGCCGATTTGAATTTCTCTAAAAAATTGGAGATGTTTGAGTGCATCCTGTTAGAAATTTTTAAAACTTATAACTTTATTGATTCTATCCTGTTCGCCGAAATTCTAACAGGACAAGTTTTACCTATTCATCGGCATGATGAGATAGAGGAAGGATTTGTCGCCGTTGCCACGAAGGACGACCGGCCTGTTTGCTTCGCTAAACTCTAGAACAACCGAATCTTCGGTGATTGATTGAAAACAATCCAAGATGTATTTATGGTTGAAACTCATTTCGATCGGGTCGCCCTCGAGTGCACCGTCGATTTCGGTTTTGTTTTCCCCCACGTCTTTGTTGATGGCATAAACTTCAAACTTCTTCGCTTTCGGGTCGACCGAAACTTTAATCTGGTTGAACTTGTCGGAAAATATATTTGAGAGACGGATGGCGTCCATGAGGTCGTGCTTCAGGATTATCGCCCGGGTCTTATAACCCTTCGGCACGATCTGGCGATAGTCTGGAAACACGCCGTCTATGAGGCGCGAGGTTAGATAAAATCCAGGCAGAACGAATGAGACCTGGTTTTTGTTGTAAAAGACCTTCATTTCGCCTTTTATGTCGCTCAGGAGCTTTATTATCTCGGTCACGTTCTTGTACGGGATGATGAGGCCATCGAGTTCTTTCAAATTTTTTATTTTCAAATTCTTCTCGGCTAGGCGAAACGAGTCGGTCGCGACGAAAAATAGGTCTTGTTCTTGGTTATAGATGTAGACGCTCGAAATTTCCGGCTTGATGTCGGCTACAGCCGCGCTGTAGAAGACTGATTTGATGCCGTCCATGAATTTTTCGATTTCGATTTCGAAAGATTTACCTTCGACGACTGGAATAGTTGGAAAATCTTCGGACGAAAGGCTTTTAATCAAGACTTTAGTCTTTTTGTTGTTTAGGAGGAGATTGCCTTCGGTGTTTTCAAGGACAATGACTTTGTCTTGACTACCGAGATTGAAAAGGGTGTTATTAATTATATCTCCGGCGATTATGGCTTCGCCTTCTTTTTCAATCTTGGCCGGGATTTCGATCTCGAGGCCAAGAGACAGGTTCGTCGAGCGGATTTTAAGACTCTTACCCGAAGCGATAAAGAGAATAGACTTCAGGCTTTCGAGTGTCGAATTTTTGCCGGTAATTTTCTCTGCCTTACCAACCGCTTCTTTTAATTTGTCGAGCGAACATTCTAGTTTCATAAGTGTTGTTTAAAAGTTTATATATACCCTACTATTACTATTAACCCTGTTTAAACTGTTGATAAGCCGAGAAATCCTTACGCCTTATTGTTTTTTCGGAGACAGCCCTGTTTAAAACTTGTGTACCAAAACCCTGAAACTTTCAATCTTTTTCAAAACTATCACCCGCGACTGAACAACTTTTATTACTCAACAAGTTTTACATATATTTCCCCACAACTTACCCACACTATTTCAACATCGCCCTGAGCTGTTCGAGATCGGCCACGAGCTTTGGACTTTCTTTGAGGTCGTTTTTGATCTTCAAACACGAGTGGATGACGGTCGTGTGGTCTTTACCACCAAGCTTTTGGCCAATCAAAGGGTAAGAGATGTTGAAGTCTTCTCGAAGGACATACATGATGAGTTGGCGGGCGTGGACGATTTCCTTGCGACGGGTCTTTTCATAAACGCTTTCTTCTTGGATATCATAAAAATCACTAATAACTTTTACAATATTTTGGATTGAGACGTTTTTATTCGGCCGGATGTTGTTTTTGATAAGTTTTTTGACTTCCCCGAGATTCAAATCTCTCTTTTTGAGCTGGATTTGGCAAATAACCATATTGAGACTACCTTCGAGTTCGCGGACACTTCCGGAGATGGCCGAGGCGACGTATTCGATGATGTCTTCGCCGAGAGCAAGTCCATTTTCGTCGAGTTTAGCCTTAATTATGGCCATTTTTGACTCAGTGTCGGGCTCGGTGATGTCGACAATCATGCCGGAACCGAAGCGGGAGCGGAGACGATCCTCAAGGCCTGGGATGAAGTTTGGGTGTTTATCGCTCGAGAAGATTATTTGCTTGTTGTTCTCGTACAAGCTGTTGAAAAGGTGGAAAAGCTCTTCCTGGGTCTTTTCTTTGTTTGAGATGAACTGGACATCGTCAATGATTAGGACATCATATTTTCTGTATTTTTGTTTGAATTCGTTTGGCTTGTTGTTCCTGAGAGCATTCACATAGTCGATGGCGAATTTCTCGAGGGGAATGTAGTGAATTTCCTTGGACGGGAAACTTTCTTTGATACTGTTCCCTATCGCTTGGATGAGGTGAGTTTTTCCAAGCCCTGTCGGGCCGTAAATGAAAAATGGGTTGTAGTTGTGTCCGGGATTTTTGATGATAGCTTGAGACGCGGCATAAGCGAGCTCATTGAACGAGCCGACGATGAAAGAATCGAAAGTGTAGCGGGGATTTAAATTGTCTTTCTTGTCGACGTAGAGGTTTTTTAGAGGGAGTTCGTTGCTGACGAAGCTGTTTTGTCCTGCGTCGTCCTGTTTCTTGCTCGAGAGCTTGGAGATATTGAACTCGACGCTTCGGATACCGCTCGAGTAGTTCATCAGGAGGCCCAAAATCATGCTTTTGTATTTGGTGTTGAGCCAGTCGCGGACGAATTCATTTGGGACGCTGATCGTGGCTGTACCGCCGTCTTGCTTTGAGAGATTTGTGTTCTTAAACCAGGTGACAAAGTTTGCTCGCGAAAGGCTTGTTTCGATTTCGTCTAAGCAACTCTCCCAAATTTGTTTATTATCTACCATGGTTTAAAAATTATTTTATGAAGATAAGTATATTACGTTTTCAAAAACTGGGGATTACGCGGAATGTGTTGATAAGGTGTTAATTGTGGTGGAAAACTTTTTCTTTTCAGGTTTCCGGGTTCGTTGGATAGAATTATACACGAGCTCTGATTTTAAAAGCAATATTTCCGTACAACACATTGATTTATTTAAGTGTCTAGTATATACTCCCCTTTATGTCACGGACTTACAATCCTAAAAAAAGAAAACGAGCGAAAACTCACGGATTTTTGGTGAGGTCAAAGACCACATCCGGCAAGAAGGTTTTGCTTGCCCGCCGCCGCAAGGGACGCAAGAAATTGACCGTCTCAAAGCCTCGCGTTAAATCTGCTAAATAAAAAGCTTATGATCCCGAAGACGAATAGGCTAAATCGGGAAGATTTCGAGAAAATGATGAAAATGGGCCGACTCTGTAATGGCGGCCTTTTTTCGCTTCGATTTCTGAAAAACACTGAAAAATCAACACATTTTTCGGTTGTGGTGTCCAAAAAAGTGGCCAAAACGGCGGTTTCTCGAAACAAAATCCGTCGCCGCGCGTATTCTCTTCTTCGAAAAGCCTTCAAAAACCCAGAAAAGCCTTATTTTTTGGCACTTTTTGCCAAAAAAGGGGTGGAAAAAGCGACTTTTTCTGAAGTCGAGGCTGAAGTCTTGGTTTTGCTCGAAAAAGCCAAAATCCTATGAAATACTTAGCCATTTTCCTAGTTTGGCTATATCGACAGACTTTTTCACATGTTTTCAGACTTTTGGGTGTCAGATGCCGGTTTTTCCCCACCTGTTCGGCTTATTCTCTCGAAGCTTTCCAAAAACACGGATTCTTCAGGGGTTTTTGGCTTTCTGCGCGCCGGCTCGGCCGCTGTCATCCTTGGGGTGGATCTGGCGTCGATGAAGTGCCAAAGGCTTGACTTTTCTATCAAAAGATGCTATTATATTAGCCGAGACTTGAACCTTGAATAAATCCGTCCAGGCTAAAACCGGACATAACCCCTTGCCTCATGGAAAATCTGACCACCACCGTTGACTACAGTCTGAACCTCGAACAAATGATCCTGGCCGCAAACTACGGCCATGTGAACAGCGATATCACACCGGTATCGTTCCCGGTAAGGGGCTCCGGCACAGCGACCCTTATTGCCCAGCTATTCCACCTTGATCCGTCAGCCTCCCACCAAGATGTGGTGAGGGAAATGGAGAAAGTTGGTTTTCGCCCTGCCAATATCGAGGAGCTTATTGCATACGGCACCATTATGCCTAATGAACAATGGGAACTTGATATCATTGGATTTGGTTCCATTGGACAATTGGACCAGATCGAAGGTCGGTGGATCTATGGAGTGCCTCGTATCTTTCGGGCGTCCCAGGGTTGTGAACTGAACCTCACAGCCTTCGGTTATCGAGACTGGCCTAAGGAGGTACGCTTCCTCGGTGTCCGCGTAGTGGAACGCCAAGACTGAAGCCACCCATTATGACGCAAGAAGCCCGGCTAGTCCGGGCTTTTTCGCTGCCAAAAAGCGGATTTTGATATTTTCCTCTTCACGTATCATCAAAATAATAATGTATAATTTATATTGTGAAAAATTCTCTGGAAAATAATTTTGCTTTTATCGATAGTCAAAATGTTTATCTTTCGATTCAATCTCTAGGTTGGAAGATAAATTGGAAACGTTTCCGAGTTTATTTGAAAGAAAATTATAGAGTAACCAAAGCTTTTCTTTTTATCGGTTATATCGAGGGAAACAATGATTTGTATTCAGAACTTCAAGACGCCGGCTTCATCTGTATTTTCAAACCGGTTCTAAAATATAAAAATGGAACAATAAAAGGAAATGTCGACGCGGAGATGGTTTTGCACACCATGATTCAGTTTAATAATTTCGACAAGGCCATGCTTGTCACAGGTGACGGGGATTTTTATTGTTTGGTGCAGCACTTACTCGAAAATAACAAACTACAGACCGTGCTTGTTCCAAATCAGAACAAATACTCAGCGCTTTTGAAAAAATTCGCCAAGAAAAACATCGCTTTTATGAACAACCTTCGAGGTCTTATAGGTAAATAGTTCCCCAAAATGAAAAGGACCCCATCAGGACGGAACCTGACGGGGGACTTTTCGTGGTGATGCGGATATTATCTACCAAACACCACAAAAAGTCAAGCCAGTGGGTAGATTTTGATAATCCGGCCTTTTAGGCTAAAATCATTCAATGTTTAACACCATCTTTGTCGAACCTCTTCACAATCTCCTGGCCTTCTTGGTCAACATTTTGCCGGGTCACGATATCGGCCTCGCTATCATTGTCTTGACACTCTTGGTCAAACTAATTCTCGCCCCTCTTCACAGGAAGTCGATCATCAGCCAGATCGAGATGAAGTCTCTCGAGCCGAAAATAAACGAGCTCAAGAAACAATATCCAGACAAAAAAGAGCAAGCCGCCAAAACATTTGAACTCTACAAAGAACACAAAATCAGTCCTTTCTCCGGCTGCCTCCCTATCCTTATCCAGCTTCCGATCATCCTCGCCTTGTACCGCGTTTTCCTTGGCGGATTTGATTTTGCTTCGCACCAACTTTATTCTTTCGTCGCGATGCCGACAGTTTTCAATGTTGAATTCCTGGGGTTCGTTAATCTTGTCGAAAAAAGTTTGGTCTTCGCGATTCTCGCCGGCATCACTCAGTTTCTCCAAGTTCACTTCTCGGTCGCGATGCGTAATCAAACGCCGGCAGACCCAAGCGACACCTCAATGCAAGCCAACATGTCACGCATGATGGGCAAGCAGATGAAGTATGTCCTCCCTGTTTTCATCATCATCATCGCTTACCAGATTTCGGCCGCTGTCGCCCTCTACTGGATCGTCAACAACATCTTCACCACTGTCCAAGAAATCATGATTTACCGAAGATTCAAAGCTAAAGAATTAAAAGCCTAAAATTATGCAGCCGGAAGAAATTAAAAATCTAATCACAGAATTTCTAAACAAATCCGGACTTCATTTTGAAATAATCGATTTCACAACCGATGACGCGGGCGGACATTTTGTCAGTTTGCGCTCAAACGACTCGCGCCACTTCCTCGGCGAGACCGGCGAAGGCTTGCATCACCTGAACCACTTGGTCAAAATGATGGCCTTAACTAAATACAAAGAAGGAGCTCCGCGAATCCTGATCGACATGAACGATTTTCACAAACAGAAAATCGACCGCATCAAGACCATGAGTTTTATGATGGCTGAACGCGCCCGCTTTTTCAAAAGCCGGGTTGAGCTTGAGCCCATGAACGCTTTCGAGCGCCACATCGTCCACGAATTCGTCGCCGGCCAGTCCGACCTGTCGTCCGAATCAACCGGCATCGGCAAATCTCGCCGTGTCGTAATTTCTTTCAAAGAGAAAGGCTCTCTCTAAAAGCCCGGAGTAGCCCATAGACTAAAACACCCGCTTTTGTTATATTAGGTTTACAGAACTTAATAATTTAGTGTACATCGCAGAAGAGGCCAAAAAAGTAAAAATCCTAATATGTTTTTAAATCCCCTAGTCTTAAAAACCCCCATAAAAACAGCGCGCAAGCTTGATTAGAGGCTCCCTTTTGCGGTTTTAAAAACCGTATGAGTAAAATAACAATAATTTTAGGTGCAGTCGGACTGTTTGTCGGAGTCGGTATCGGGTACTACCTGCGACTTGTTATCGCCCTTGCCAAACAAGGATCAATGGAGCTTGAAATCAAGACCCAGATGATCAAAGCCAAAGAAGAGGCGCAGAAAGTTTTGGACGAGGCCAATAAAAAAGCCGAAGAAAAGATGAGGTCAGCCGAGCAAGAAGAAAAGGCCAAGCTCGAAGATGTGAAGAAGGCCGAAGAGCGCATCATTCGCAAAGAAGATATTTTGGAAGGCAAAGAAAAAGAAGTTCATAAGCAGGCCGAAGATCTCAATAACAAAGTCGAACAACTAAACAAAACACGCCTCGAAGTCGAGGAGAAAAAACTCGGCCTTCAGACTGAGCTCGAGAGAATATCTGGCTTGTCCGAAGAAGACGCCCGCGCTCGCCTCTTCAAGCAGATAGAAGAGCGTTACGAAGAAGATACGTTGGTGCGCCTGCAGAAGCTTGAGAACGCGTCAAAAGAAAAGCTCGACATGCGCGCGCGCGAAATCTTGGCTATCTCGATCCAGCGAATGGCGAACGATGGCGTCGGCGAGTTCATGGCGACGACCGTCTCTATTCCAAATGATGACATCAAGGGCAAAATCATCGGCAAGGAAGGCCGAAACATCCGCGCATTCGAACGCGCTTCCGGCGTTGAGCTCATCGTCGACGACACGCCAGGCGTTATCACTATTTCTTCCTTTGATCCAGTTCGCCGACAAGTAGCACGAATTGCTCTCGAGAATCTCATCATCGATGGACGCATCCAGCCGGCCAAGATCGAAGAATTCTTTGAGAAGGCCAAAGAAGATATCAACAAAATCATCAAACAAAAAGGCGAAGAAGCAGTTTACGAATGCGGAATTTTCAATCTTGATCCGCGTGTGGTCGCTATCCTCGGCCGGCTTCATTTCCGCACCAGCTACGGTCAGAACGTCTTGGCGCACTCTGTCGAGATGGCGCACATTGCCGGCATGATTGCTGAAGAACTCGGCGCGGATGTGGCGGTCGCCAAAGCTGGTGCCCTCGTCCACGATATCGGCAAGGCCCTGACCCACGAAGTCCAAGGCACGCACGTCGAAATCGGTATGAGAATTCTCCAGAAATTCGGCACCGACAAAGCCATCATCGACGCCATGAAGAGTCATCACGAAGAATTCCCATACGAAACCATCGAGTCGCATATCGTGCAGACAGCCGACGCCATCTCGGGCGGACGCCCTGGTGCGCGCTCCGATACGGCTGAGAACTATCTGAAGCGATTGACCGAACTCGAAACACTGGTCAATGGCTTCGAGGGTATCGAGAAATCCTACGCCATCGCCGCCGGTCGTGAGGTCAGAGTCTTCGTAAACCCCCTAAATGTCACGGATTTGCAGGCCAACGACCTCTCAAGGGACATCGCCAAGGCCATCGAGCAAGAGCTTAAGTACCCGGGCGAGATCAAGATTGTGGTTATAAGGGAAAACCGGGTTATTTCTTACGCTCGCTAGAAGAATCGGAAAGCCCTTGCCTCAAAATATCGTTGTTATATAATGGTTTTAGATATAAATCGTTTTCGGAAGGTATTATTAGTTTAATTTTACGTACTACTTTCTATGTACTACGTACTAAAATTATGAATAAAGCAGCGTTAGTTGAACACGTTCACGGCATGCTTGGTACGACCAAGACCCAGGCTGAACAAATCGTTGATGGAATCTTTGATGCCATTACTGGTGAAATGAAGAAAGGCGGTGAAGTTTCAATCTCAGGATTTGGAATCTTCTCAGCCAAGATGAGAAAGGCTCGCACAGCTAGAAACCCTCGAACTGGCGAAGCTGTCGCTGTCGCCGCGCAGAAAGTTCCGAAATTCAGAGCTTCGAAAGCGCTAAAGGACTCGGTTAAGTAAAATCGAATAAATTTAGAGAATTCTATAAATCACAAAAGCCCCGCGAGGGGTTTTTGTGTTAGGAAGAGACCATTGATCTTATGTTGTCCCCGATACTCTTTCTAGCTTGAGAGTCTGCTTCCCCAAAGTAATTTCTTATAGCTCTATCAACATTAGATCTCTTTTTGTCTTTAAATTCACCCAAGTAACTAAGTATTTCAAGCGACCCCTCCCCGAACAATCTATCTATATCTTTCAGGGCCAATAAAGTGTTTTCGAACTGCCCACGCTCTAGTTTATTAAAGGCCTCCAACGAAGAAATATTTTTGTCAGCGGCAATCTTTTCAAGAATACTATCAACTATAGGCTGATAGTCAGCAAGATATGAATAAATCGGACCTCGAACATCTTCTTCTTTTATGCCTAAATCTCGCAAATCTTCTATGTTTGTTACAAGAAGTTTATAAACGGTGTAATCGGTCATTGCCTCATTAAAACCTCTGAGCCTATTAGACCTGTCTCCCTCCTTCCAGTCAGAGTAGACCCGATAACCAACTCTAGCCTCAGTAATACCCTTTTTATTGTCGATATAAAATTTTTGTCTCGATGCGGAGTGGATCATTTCGTGTAAAAGAGTTGAAATCATCCTTACTTTTGTATTAGTTCTTTCTTTGTTCAAAAATATCTCCCTATTTCCAGAGTCGTAATTTGCATTGTTTGATGATTTGGGGAATCTTTTTTCAAACAAGTCAGCAGTTAAAAGGTGTATAGAATCTTCGTTTAAGATATCGCAATTTTCTATACCTAAAGACTCCAGCTCTTTAGCCAAAATATCTTGTAATTTTAGAATCAACCATTTTTCTTCAGGAGTTTTCTCTTCCTCTCCTTCGATCGGTTTGCCCGCAGAAGCCTCCCATTTATTTAGGGCTTTTGTCGCGGAAGCGAGCTCTTTTTCTGAATATTTTCTTCCTATAAAGTCTATCTTTTCTCTCACAAACTAGATTATAGCAATGTTGTGCGGGATAGGAGAATCGAACTCCTCACCTCAGTTTGGAAAACTGATGTTTTACCAATAAACTAATCCCGCTGTTGTTTTTAGGGAATCGTCTCCTTTTGGGCTGCAGAGCCATTTAGGCTCCGAAAGCAGAGAGAAGACCTTCCCTGTTTATTCGCTCTCTGCTTGTCGGGGCGCCGGGATTCGAACCCGGAGTCATCTGTTCCCAAAACAGACATGTTAGCCGTTACACCACGCCCCGACTCTATAAACCAAATGTTTTTAAAAATCTATTGTCCCCACACAGACAAGTTATCCATATACCCGTCCCGATTTTTCGCCTTTACAAGCGGTGCGGGATAGGAGAATCGAACTCCTCACCTCAGTTTGGAAAACTGATGTTTTAC
>CAZTRC010000015.1:0-15561 GCA_964615845.1 uncultured Candidatus Saccharibacteria bacterium | reverse complement strand
GACGTGGTTTAAGAAAGACCGAAGAATTAAATAGAATTTAAAATAAAAGGCGCCCGCTTGGGGCGCCTTTTACGTAGACAATCAATGTCCGTATCCATAACCAGCATCTTTTATGCTGTGCACAACACGAGCAATCTCCTCGGAAAGCAACTTGTCCACGATCTCGGAAGCATCCACTTCGTGACTTTTGCCGTCGAAGTCAATATAGAGTCGCCCGTCCTGCACCAAATCAAAGCGGGTATTGTCCGGGATTCTGAAACGCACGACCGAATGAGTTGGATGACCCCAACCACCGCCGAATTCTGACATGAACACCGTTTCCTTGAGAGTCTCTAGCCTTGTCCTCTTCTCTGTCATGTTGTTTGGGTTTTGTTTGTTTAAAGAACGAAAAATCCAGCCTTCTGGGCTGGTGATTTTCCTTGTTCTTTAATATTTAGAAATTATATACGAGAAGAAGCACCAACCCACAAGTTGTTGGTGTCATGCCATGACTGATTGTTGCTTCTTTGCTTCATGTTATGAGTATTTCAAATCTGACATTTTTTGTCAAATTCCTATTTAATGTTCGTTTTGAATAACTAATCTACTATATTTTCTGGCGATGTTATAAAATCTAATCCATTTCCGTAAGCATCTAGCCACCAATCCAACCTATGAGATCCAAGGGCCTCTCCCCCGTACCTAAATGGATCTAAAGGTGCTTTGTGATTCAAATCTCCTTTTGTATTTTCTATAATAAAACCCCTAATCTTGGCCAACTTATCAGTATCATCTTTTTCTATACTCCAATTTATTCTATCTGGTTTTGTAGGCGAGGACTCTACTACAGCTTGCATACCATTAAAACCATCATCCCCCGGAGCCCCAACGAATTTATATGACCCATCTAACAAATCCGAATACTTTTCACGTAACAAATCTATAAAACCTTTATATTCGACAATTTTTTCATCAATATTGAGCTCCTCTTTTTGATTTTGCTGTGGAAAATTTTCCATATAAATTTATTATATAAAAACCATTATTCTAAGTAAACCCTGCGGGCGATGGAGGAATCGAACCCCCACCAAAGGTTTTGGAGACCTTCGTTCTACCACTAAACTAATCGCCCAACTGGCCCCGCCCATTACAGGCGAGGCCGCTAGCGGCAAACAACATGTTTACCGCCCAATAAATATAAAAGAACCAATTACGAGATAGTATAACATTGTCGGCAATAAGAAAAGCCCCGATTAGCCCTCCTTTTTACCAGCTCCTTTCTTCCGGAAAAGTATCATTCCCGTCATAAACGTATTTGAGATAATCATGACGATAGAGTGAAGCGTGGTGGCGACATTGTAAGCCTGAAGAGAAAACAGCATCAGGATATGACGCAAAACATTCATGCTGTAGAGAAGTGGCGTTTCTGTGTTTGGATGTGACCACGTCTTGCGTAGGGTCGGCGTAAAGGCGATGAGGTCAATGCTAACTGCGATAATGACCGATATGGTCGGGTCTTTGGTCAGCACCCATGGGATAAGTCCGAGGAGAGCGATAATGAGGAATACCGTATCTATCTTACGAATATTTTTGAAACCATACCGAAGCGAAAAGAAAAATATGATAATGGTAAAAATCTCTGCCGCGGCTGTTGGTAGAGCGCCAATCCCCGCCCCTTTCGCCAATTGTCCGAAGAACACGATACAGGAGACGATAGACCACACGAGCCATGTATACGGATGAGGTTTCACCCTCTGGCGGATAATGTCTCGAAGATATGGGAGATTACCGGCAACGGCGAGCAACGCTGCGATTATGGCAATAGTCGTTTTCATGTGTGCTTAATTCTAACATTTTATTAAACAAAAAATCCCCGAGTGGGGATTTTTTGTTATTTCTTCGTCTGTTTGAAGGTGACGTGTTTTCTAACTTTTTTGTCGTATTTGCGCAAAACCAAAGGATCAGGATTTTGCTTCTTGTTTTTGACCGTCCGAATAATCAAATTAGACTTGTCGCTCTTCATTTTTATTAACGTATCTTGTGACATAGTGAGAAGATATTAGCACAGGCTATTTTATTTGTAAATACGCGGAATTTCCGCATTTATACGGGTCACGAATTCGTAGTTTATCATCTCCAGGCGGTATTTGAGCTCGTCAGTGCTGATGAATTCGCTACCCTGCCGGCCCACCAGGACGACGGGGTCGCCCACCTGAACTCCCGGGATGTCAGTCACGTCGACAATAGTCATATCCATCGACACCCGACCATAAATCGGCGCCCTTTTTCCTTTTATCAAGACTTCCCCGAGATTCGTCATGATGCCCGTAAGCCCCTGCCAATACCCAACCGGCAGTGTCGCGATAATCGAATCTCTCTCGATGCACTTTTTCAAATCATATCCAAGAAAACTGCCTTTCGGTTTTTCTCTGATCTCGGCAACGAGAGTTTTCCAAGTCATGGCTTGTTTTAATTCTATCCCCTTGCCCCATTCGTTTAATTCTCGCGAGCCCCAATGCCCATAAAGTCCGATGCCGATCCGCACCATGTCAAAATGATATTTCTCACCAAGGATACATCCGGATGCTGCAGATGAGTGCTTTATGGGGTCATATCCTTTTTCGAGAAAAGCGTCCGCCCACTTCTGGAAAATTTCTGTCTGCATGTCGGTGTAGTAATTGTGTGACGGACTCTCGGCATAAGAATAATGCGTACACAGGCCTTCAATTTCCAAGTCTTCTCGAGCCAAAATCTCAAAAAGCATATCTTTGTCTTTTTCCAAGAATCCAAGTCTACCAAGACCCGTATCAACATCGATATGAATTTTTGGCGATGAGCTCTTGAGCGCAATAGCGCGCGCCAGAATATTGAAATTCGACACGACGAAAGAAATCTGTCTTTTGACCACCTCTTGGAGCAAATCTTCTTCGATATAATTTAGTATAAGTATGGGCTTAGTAATGCCCGCATCTTGCAAAATGAAGGCTTCGCGAGCTTCGTCAACAGCAAAAAAATCAGCGCCTAGATCTTGGCACTCTTTGGAAAACTGGACGAGGTCATGCCCATAGGCGTTAGATTTGACCACGGCCATGAGTTTCGTTTCCGGTTTCAGGAGCTTTCGAAAAGTTTCGTAATTGTGTTTTATCGCGCTACGGTCAACTTCAATCCAAGTTTTGTATTTCTTAGCTATTTCGTCCATAGTTTTTCCTTTTCCATTCATAACCAACCACTCCGGCTGAGACCGATGCGTTCAGAGATTCGATTTCTGGTGCCATTGGTATAGAGAGAAGGTAATCACAAGCCTCTTTGGTTGTCGGACGAATGCCCTTGCCTTCATTGCCGATCACGAGCGCGGTCGGCGCATCAAATTTCTCATCCCAAATAGTTTTCTTCTCATCTGCATCAAGTCCCATAACCCAGAATTTCTCATCTTTTAGTTTTTTGATGACATCATTCGTGTTGGAAACGACGATGATTGGCAATCTCGAAGCAGTGCCGGCGCTCGTCTTGTAGACAGTGCTTGTCATCGGCGCTTGGCGGTGCTTGGACATGATGACGCCCGCAGCTCCGACAGCAGCCGCTACCCGGATGATGGCGCCGACATTGTGCGGATCTTCTAGTTCGTCGAGGACGAAGACCAAAGGGTTCGATTCTTTGTCCACCGTTTTTATCCACTCAGAAAATTCGAGCGTTTTAAATTCACGTAATTCTGCGACAAAACCTTGGGTCTTGATGTCTCCGACCAGAGAGACGAGTTTGTTTTCTGGAACGCGAGTGAGAGGTATCTTGTGCCTCTCGACGAATTTGCGGACATCGGTCAGATCTTTCTCGTCCACGGATTCTTTGACGTAAAGCATTTTGACGTTTTTCGGATCGGCCAAAAGCGCTTCCTCGATAGGCTTCCTGCCGTAGATGTATAGTCCTGAAGGTTTGTTCATAAACTATAGATTACAGGAAAAAGGAAGTTATATCAATGAGATGGGGGTCGAGCGCCGGGCTGGATTCGGTCACAAATAATTTTCTTCGAAAATTTTCGCGACCCCGACTCGGCGACAATTTGCTTCGCAAATCGTAGACCGCCTCCGTCTTTCGAATCCAGCCCGGTTGCTACAAAATAAAAGTCGCGAAATGCTACCGCATTCCGCTCCTTTATTTTGTGCGCCGGGCTGGATTCGAACCAGCGAAGGCCGAAGCCGACAGATTTACAGTCTGTTGTGATAGACCACTCCACCACCGACGCCTCTCTTGCAGGAGGCGTCGGTGCTGCCACCTAGCGCCTGCTCGCAAACTCGCATCGGCGCTTTTTGAGCTCTGCTCAAAATCGGGACAAAATCAAAGCAGTTTGCTTTTGTCCCACCGACACGTTACAAACATGAGATTAGCACAAAAACTTATGAACTTCAATAACCCTAAGGATATTGCAAAAAATAAATTGTGGGTGTACTATCGTCCGTAACTCGTTCCTCAAACCAAAACCCTATTGCCATGCTAAACAGAATTTTCAGTGTTACCTCCAACCTGTCGGCCGCGAAACGCAAAGAGGTCTTCAGTGGCCTCGGTGTGCATTTCAAAACCGAAATGGAAGAACGTGGTTTCAGAGAAGTCACGTGCCACGACAAGAAGGGCGGGAAGAAATGGCTGCGTTTCCGCCTAGGGAACATTTCCATGAAATGCGAAGCGGAGATGAACAACCAAGGAGTGATCTTCTTCAAGATCATCGATTCCGACAACACAGCCAAAGGAACGACTGAAGCTGTCCGGAGCGTATTCCAGAAGCTGTTCATGAGCGACGTAGAGGTTCCCACCAGGAACCCAATCGTTAACGTGGCGCTTCCGACACCAGCTCCGCAGCCACACATGACCGAGGTTTCGGAATCCACTATGCAGGAAAGGCGCGACCTGGCAATGGGCCCCTTCTGAACAACCACCAAGAACAACTTTTCGGCCGGCCTACAAGCCGACGCCAGAACGCCCGGACCATGTCCGGGCGTTCACTTTTTATTATGCTGGCACTTTACTCCTTGCGACCACCAAACTTTTCCTTTCTTGTTTTTGGATGATGAGCTCGCCATCTTTTTCGTCCACAGTGACTTTGTCACCGGCTTTCACTTCTTCGGCGATGATTTTCGAAGCGATCGGATTTAGAATTTTAGTTTGAATGAGCCTATTGAGCGGGCGCGCGCCAAACTCCGGTTTGTAACCTTCCTTGGCCAAATATTTCAGAGCCTTGGCTGAGAGAGTGAGATTTACTTCTTTTTCTTTCAGTCTTTCGATGACTTTGGCCACACGAATCTCGACAATCTTCATGATTGCTTCCGGCGAGAGGATATCAAAGACGATGATCTCATCGAGACGATTGATGAACTCTGGACGAAAGCTGTCTTTCAAAGCTTCCATAACTTTGTCTTTGGTGTATTCGTAATCCTCTTTGTCAGTCGAGTCGGTAAAGCCGATGCGTTCCATTTTCTGGATATACTCTGAGCCGATGTTTGAAGTAAGGACGATGATGGAATTGCGGAAATTAACGACGCGGCCTTTGGCATCGGTCAAGCGACCCTCATCGAGGACCTGGAGGAGAATATTGAAAACTTCCGGATGAGCTTTCTCGATTTCGTCGAAGAGAATGACCGAGTATGGTCGGTGGCGCACAGCTTCGGTCAATTGGCCTGATTCATCGTAGCCCACATATCCCGGCGGACTGCCGATAAGCTTTGAGATGCTGTGACGTTCCATGTATTCGCTCATGTCGACGCGGATCAAAGATTTCTCGTCGTTGAACATGAATTCGGCCAGAGCTTTGGTTAGCTCTGTTTTTCCAACGCCAGTTGGTCCCAAGAAAATGAATGAACCAATTGGTTTATTCGGATCAGAAATGCCGGCGCGATTACGGCGGACAGTATCGGCGATATTTGAAATGGCCGTCTCCTGCCCGACAACGCGCTTGTGCAAATCTTCTTCCATGTGTTTCAATTTACTACGTTCAGCTTCGAGCATCCGGGAGAGTGGAATCCCGGTCCAGCGAGCTACGACTTCGGCAATGTCTTCTGTCGTGATTTCTTCTTTGAGAATTCGGCGATCTTTTTGAAGTTTTTTGAGTCTCGCAATTTTGCCTTCCAAATCTTTTTGAAGCATCGGAATTCGGCCATAGCGAATTTCAGCGGCACGGCCAAGGTCAGCTTGGATTTCAGCATTCTCGGCTTCGAAACGCAAAGCATCGAGCTTGCCTTTGAGCTCGCGGATACCATCCAAAGTCTCTTTTTCGTTCTTCCAGCGCAATTCCAACTCTTTCGTCACTTCTTTGAAGTTTGCGATTTCGTTTTGAATTTCTTTGATTCGGTCTTTGGTCTTTTTGTTCTTAGCCGTGTCAGTCGAGTTCTCGAGTTCGGTGTTCAAAGCTTCGCGCTCTATTTCAAGACGCATAATTTTGCGACTCGCGTCTTCGAGCTCGGCCGGTTTGTTCTCGAGCTGCATCTTGAGTGATGACGAGGCTTCATCGATGAGGTCGACAGCTTTGTCCGGAAGATATCGGCTGGTCAGATAACGTGTCGAGAGTTCAACAGCCGAGACGATAGCGTCATCGGTAATTCGAACGCCATGATAGAGCTCGTACTTTTCTTTGAGACCGCGGAGAATTGCCACCGCGTCTTCTTTGCTCGGCTCTTCGATGAAGACTGATTGGAATCTTCGGGCCAAAGCTGCATCTTTCTCGATGTGCTTTTGGTATTCTTTCAAAGTTGTGGCGCCAACAGCACGTATCTCACCACGAGCAAGTGCGGGCTTTAGCATATTGGCGGCATCAAGCGTGCCTTCGGCTCCGCCAGCTCCGACGATCATGTGAATCTCGTCAACGAAAAGGATGACTTTGCCGTCGGCTTTGTCGATTTCTTTCATGATGCCTTTGAGACGCTCTTCGAATTCGCCGCGGTATTTGGTGCCGGCAAGAAGCGATCCGAGGTCAAGCGAGACAACTTCTTTGTCTTTCAAGGAGTCAGGCACATCACCCTTGGCAATTCTCTGAGCCAAGCCTTCGACAACCGCGGTCTTCCCCACGCCCGGCTCGCCGATGAGGATTGGATTGTTCTTGGTCCTGCGGGAAAGGATTTGCATGACGCGCATGATTTCACTATCGCGGCCGATGACTGGATCGAGTTTGTCTTCGAGAGCGAGTTTGGTGAGACTCCTGGTGTATTTCGAAAGCAGACGGAATTTCGTCTTGGCTGAGACGCCACCGACAGTTTGATTGCGGAGTTCATCGAGTGCGCGCAAGACTTTTTCTTTGTCGATCTTGAATTGCATCATGAGGTCGCGGATCTCGCCGTCAGATTCGAGGAGCGCGATGAAGAGGTGTTCGGTCGAAACAAATTCGTCTTTCAAGAATTTCGCTACCCTGTTCGAATTCTCTATCGTTTGCGCGAGATCTGGCGTGAGATAAATCTGGAAAGATGGCGCCATGGTCGTGCGCTGCTCTGGAGCATCGATGGATTCCATGAGAATTGACGAGAGGAGCACTGTGTCGATTTCAAGCTTCTCGAGGATCGAGATAACCATGGATTCGTCCTGGAGCATCAGAGCGCCCAAAAGGTGGAGTGAGTTCACATGATTCTGGCCACGCTCAATAGCGAGCTCGTGAGCCCTTCTGATGGCCTCCTTGGCCTTGGTGGTGAAATTGTGGAAGGGTTGGGGTTGGTTCATATACAAACCAATAATACGATATTTGGGGCGATGAGTCAAAAGCAAAAATCCCCGCCGGACTAGAGGTCCGACCTCTAGTCCGGCTATTTTACAGTGTAAGTTTCGAGATCAACGCGATCAAATTCGATGAGTTGCTTGGATTCGAGATCATAATGCGCTCGGGCATACGGATTTTCCGGGCACATTAGTTTGAACGGATCTAATTGGTAAATATAAATGGTGGACTTAAGCGGTTTGCCTGGATAACACCATAGAATCCATTTCTGTTGGTTCTCAATGTATTCATTAGGGAGTTTTACTTTGTTGTGAGTGAGCAAGTAGAACATCAAAATTTCTTCCAAATAAAAGTTCACCTGATTCTCACCCATCTCGCGTCCATAAACATCACAATCATCTTTTATGTATTTCTGAAAAATCTCATCTTTGGAATAGATTTCTTTTAATTGTCGAAACAAAACATCAAAGTCATTCGTTCCGACATAAAGCTGATTCCAAACCATATAATTAAAGCCGTGCTGAATTTGGAAATCTAGACTATCTTTTTCAACTTTTTTCTGAAAAGCATTTTTATGCTGAATTACCTGGTGCATGAAAGAATTTTTAAGTTCTGGTGCTGGTTTGTCAGAATACAAATACAAAAAATCACTGTAGATAAGATTCAATCCCATGAGCGGTTTTCTCACTTTCGAAGGATGAAATATTCGGGTGTAATTCACACAATCTTCAGCTGTCTGATAACCTCCTCCTCCTCCTCGGTCTAGTTTATTCATCGACAACCCGAACAAAAGAAGGCCTTTCTCAGCCGGCAGTTTATTGATATCGAAAAAGACATTTTTCTCTAGTTTCGGATTTGGTTTCATTTCGTCATTTTATCATAAACATACGCCACCTCAACCATACGAATGGAGGTCCGACCTCCATTCGTATCAGTCGAACAATTCCTCAAAGGTTGGTAGCTCGGCTTTGCCTTCCAGATATTTACCATAGGAATTAAAATTCTTACAACTTCCCCATTGATAAGTCTTTAGAAAATCGAAAGTTTTTTCTAGTGATTTGACCTTGCCTGCCTTTTTCCAACCATCATCAAAGAGCTCTACAGGATTAAGATCAATATATGCTTTCAGTTGCATGTAATAAGAATCCTTATCGATATGTTTTGATTTTGCTTTACCCTGGAAAAGTCCGCCCGTCCTTTTGTATTTTTTATTAAAGTACATCGCGTAACCCGTCATAACCTTCTGCAAGAATTTTGAGATTCCGCCGTCTACAAGCTCTTCTAGCATAAGATGGTAATGGTTCGGCATTAACGAAAATGTTTCTATATTCACCAGTTTTTCGGTTTTCATTTTATTTGCATAACCAAGCGAAAGATTTCTCGTGACGTTAAAGCCTCGATCAGATTTATTGAATAATTCCATTATAAAAATGAAACGTGAATAATCGCTTTTATCCATAAAGATCTTTCTCTTTTCTGTCCCACGATTATAGACATGATATTTTTCACCCGGTGCAAAAGCCACTTTTCTCATATAATATATTTTCGCACAATACGACTAGAGGTCCGACCTCTTGTCGTATTTAGTTGTGGATGTTTTTGTATTTGTTGAAAATTTCTTGAAGAGATTTGATGAGGTGGTCGATGTCCCCCTTGCTAGTTCCGTGACCAAGACTGATGCGGATGCTGCCGGTGTCGAAGGAGCGTAGGGATTCGATGACGTACGATTCTGTATACTCGGTGTTGCACGCTGACTTTTCGGAAACAGCGAGTCCTTTCGCGTCGAGTTCGATGACAAGAAGCTCTGAATCAAATCCAATCCAAGTAATGTTTATGTTGTTTGGCAAACGATTTTCTCGAGAGCCGTTTACGATAAATTTTCCAGAAAAGTTTTTTTCTAATTCCGCGAAGCAATAATTTTGAATTTCGCGAAGTCGCGCACTCTCTGTTTCCCTTTCGGCTACCGCGAGCTCAAGAGCCTTTGCAAAACCCGCAATGCCGGGCACATTTTCCGTTCCAGGACGCAAATCAAATTCCTGCGATCCTCCCATAATGATTTTCTCGAGTTTCGTACCAGACCTAACAAACAGCATTCCAACTCCGTGCGGACCGTAAATCTTTTCAGAACTTAGAGTCATGAGATCTGCGTGGAGTGTTTGCAAATTTACACTTTCATAAAGTGGAGCCTGTGACGCATCAGTATGAAAAAGTGGATATGTAGATTCGTGATTTCCAAGAGTGTGTTTCTTGAAATGTCTAATCTCTTTCGAAATCTCATGTACGGGCTGAATAACACCGATTTCGTTCGAAGCGTAAATTATGGAAACCAGAACTGTTTCTGGACGAAGTGCTTCGCGTAGTTTTTTCACGTCTATTATTCCCTCAGACGAAACATCGAGATATGTAACTTCGGCAAGTTTTTTATTTTCCAGATGTTTACATACTTCGAGAACGGATGGATGTTCTATCCTAGTCGTGATGACGTGTGGCGTCTTTCCCTCGTTCTTCGCTCGCCAAGCGAAGATACTACCAAAGACGGCAATGTTGTTGGACTCGGTGGCCCCACTTGTAAAAACTATTTCTTTGGCGCGGGAAAAAGTTGCATCGGCAACTTTTTCCCGCGCCTCTTCTAACGCCTTCTTCGCCGACACTCCGTCCGCATGAATAGTTCCAGGATTAGCAAAAAGATCCATCGCCTCCAACATGACACGTTTAGCCTCGGCGCGCACTGGTGCAGCCGCCGCATAATCGAGATATATTCTTTTTTTCCCAGCACTCAAGGTCGAACCTTGAGTGCTGGACTTTTTGAAGAATTTAAACATTAGATTTTAAAATTAACATAGTTACTGTATAATTTCCAGCATGGAAATGAATACGCAAATAATCTTCGGGCTTTTAATCCTCGCCATCGCCATCTTGGCATTTTTCGTCTTTCGGGCCAACGCGCGCATTTCAAAACTTCTCCAAGGCAAAGACGCGAAGAGTCTTGAAGAGACTTTCAACTATCTCATCGAAGAAGTAAAGAGGATGAATGAAAATCAGGACATCACCGAGAAAACTTTAAATAATTTTAATTCGAGAATTCGTAAATCAATTTCCGGCTTCAAGACCATCCGCTTCAATCCGTTCCCTGAATCTGGCGGCAATCAGAGTTTTGCTATCGCACTCTTGAGCGAAGAAGGCGACGGCGTCATTATCTCAAGCCTCTACACCCGCGAAAAGACCAGCGTCTTCGCCAAACCGATCAAAAAAGGAATTTCCGAATACGAACTCACTGTCGAAGAAAAGAAAGCTCTCGAGGAAGCAAAATAAAAACAATTTCCGAAAAAGCCTTTATTTGATTGACGAAAAGGCTATTTAAATGTATAACAGTACTCATGTCTCCCCTCGAATCCAAAACTATCCCCCGTCCCCCTGTCGTCGCCGTTATGGGCCATGTCGATCATGGTAAATCGACGCTTTTGGACTATATCCGTAAGACCAATATCGTGGCCAAAGAAGCTGGCGGAATCACCCAGCATATTTCGGCTTATGAAGTGACACATAAGGCCGAAGACGGCACGCTAAAGAAAATCACATTCCTCGACACTCCTGGCCACGAAGCTTTTTCAAACATGCGCTCGCGCGGCGCCAAAGCGGCCGACATCGTCATCCTCGTCGTTGCTGCCGACGACGGCGTAAACGCTCAGACGAAAGAAGTCTACGAGACAATCAAAGAAAGCAAGACGCCCTTCATTGTCGCGATAAATAAAATCGACAAGCCCGGCGCCAATCTCGAAAAAACCAAAAACTCTCTTCTCGAAGCCGGAATCTATATCGAAGGTTACGGCGGTAGTATTTCAGCCGTAGAAATCTCGGCCAAAGCCGGTACAAATATTGATGAGCTTCTCGACACCGTCCTTCTGACCGCCGAACTCGAAGGCCTCACCGGGAGCCCTGAAGCTAAAGCGACCGGTGTTGTCATCGAATCTCACCTCGACGAAAAGCGCGGCATCTCGGCCACCCTCGTCATCAAAGACGGCACGCTCAAAAAAGGCATGTATCTCGTCGTCGATGACGCCATCGCGAGTACTCGCATATTCGAAGACTTCAAGGGCAAAACTCTCGCTGAAGCGCAGTTTTCTTCTCCGATCAAGATTACCGGCTTCAGTTCGGCGGTAAAAATATTTGGTCTCATCAAAGTACCAAAAGCTGGTGAGACATTTTATTCTTTCGACACGAAAAAGGAGGCCGAAGAATTCATCGAAAGCGGCAAAGGCAAAGTCATTAAAGAAAAAGTTGTGGACGAGAGTGCTGTCAAAGGAACTGGCTTCACCCTCCCAATCATCATCAAGACCGATGTCGCCGGTACGAGCGAAGCAATCGAAAGCGAAATCGAAAAGATCGAGAGTGAGGGAGCAAAATTCAAAATCGTACGAGTCGGTGTCGGCGACATTTGCGAATCGGACCTAAACTTCACCCAAGCGGACAAAAACGTCTTGATTGTCGGCTTCAATGTCAAAGTGGAACGCACCGCTCTCGATGCCAATGAGCAAATCGGCGCAACGATCAAAACCTTCAGCATTATTTATGAATTGACCGATTGGCTCAAGAAAGAGCTCTCTACCAAACGTCCGCGTATCGACCAAGAAGAAGTGAGTGGCACGATGAAAATCTTGAAATTCTTCAGTAAAAACAAAGACAAGCAAGTCTTGGGAGCGCGCGTCACAAGTGGCGTTATCAAGACCGGAAGTCAGGTTAACATCTTGCGCGGGGACGAGAAAATTGGTCGTGGCAAAGTCGTCGGCATGCAACAGAGCAAAGTCGAGACGAAACAAGTGACAGAAGGCCTCGAGTGCGGCGTCATGATCGACTCTGATATCGACATTGCGCCAGGCGACATCGTCGAAGCCTTTACCGTCATCCAAAAATAAAATGAGTGAAAGAAAAGAAAAACTCCAAAGCGAAATCTTGAAAATGGCGGCGACGTTTCTCGATCGCGAGGGCGACAACACTTCGCTCATCACCGTCACACGCATCGATCTCTCGCCTGATTTCAAGAACTCGACTATTTATATCAGTGTCTTGCCGGACAAAAAAGAGCAAGACGCCCTGAATTTCGCCAAAAGAAAAATGGGCGATTTCAAAAAATACCTGAAAGATCACATGAGACTCAAACTAATCCCCTTCTTCGGTGTCGAGTTAGACGTCGGCGAAAAGAACAGACAAAGAATTGAGGAATTATCGAAGGAGAATTAATTGAGGCTAGGACGGGAATCGAACCCGTGAATGTTGGTTTTGCAGACCAATGCGTTACCACTTCGCCACCTAGCCTTTTTGTTTTTGTTCCGGTGCCCGGAGTGGGAATCCCCTTCGGGCCTGGGTTCTCAAATTTTTCTTCGTAAAATATATTCTAACCCTTCGATTCCCACCGAAAAAGCCTTAGGCTTTTTCTTCCGCGCGGTGCCCGGAGTGGGAATCGAACCCACATCCCTTGCGAGACACGATTTTAAGTCGTGCGCGTATACCAGTTCCGCCATCCGGGCGTAAAAACTCTCCGAGAGGAATCGGTCACAAATATTTTTCCTGACGGAAAAATTTCGCGACCCCAGCTCGGCATTTTTGCCTTTGCTTCGCAAAACAAAAATATGCCTGCGCTTTTCGATCCCTACACGCGTGCCAAGCAGTTGGCACGCTCGAGTGGCCAATGCTTCGCATTGTCCCCTCGGTAGGGATCGAACCTACGACCGTCTCCTTAAGAGGGAGCTGCTCTACCAACTGAGCTACGAGGGGATGTTACTACGAGTGCCCGGGAGAGGAATCGAACCTCCATGAATTGCTTCACTAGTTCCTAAGACTAGCGCGTCTACCAATTTCGCCACCCGGGCGTAATAACAAAATGATATTAACACATCCGAGTTTGTTTGTCTCTTTAAATAAGTTATTAATTTGAACCTTATTTTTTAGGTCTTTTCTAGCTTGACAAAAGGCTTTATATTATGTTATAATCCTATTCAGAGAACCGAGAGTTCCCTGTCAACTTCAACGCTAACAACAAAAACACCACACGCCCATGGCGAACGAGAAAAAGGATGAGGGGCCCAGTAAGCTCTCTCCTCCGACCATAAGAGTCGAACCCAAAAAGACCGGCTCGGTCTTTGGTTGGGCAAGAAATACCTATTTCTATTTCTTCATTGCGCTTGCTTTCGCGTCCATGCTCTCTTCATCATCTTCGGCATACCAACAGGCTGTCGAGATATGGACGAGTGTGGAGAAGAAAGGAAGTGATGAAGAGGTGAAAGACGAAAACCGTAGTTTGGTCTCACAGCCCTCTTGCAACACTTGCGAGACCTGTGTTGAGCTAAATGTCGGCCAAACGAGGACTCGTATAAGCGTCGCTGAAACGTTTCCCGGATACCGAGGTGCAGTTCGTATCTGCCATCAGGGCAATACATTCAGAGCATTCACCAATAAAAAGGGGCGGGAGGTTGAAGAAACCTTTGGACCCCAAAAGGAAGCCCCTTTCACGTCAGAAGACTGGAAGGAGTTCTACTTGGTGGGTGAGCCTGGAACTTCAGTGAGCATCTGTAAGAAGTGCAACAACTAACACACCAACGATGAAAGGAAGAAAAGACATTCCCAAACCTGCTGGTGTGTCTGTAGACGAGAACACCAACAAAAAAAATCGTCCCGATCTAAACTACCGGGAAGATATCCGCAACATGCCTCCGGTATGGGGACTCATCTCACAGATGGTCATATCCGTCGCGCTATCGTGCCTGACGGGACTCATCGTGACGTATCTCTTGTCGATCATCGCTGGGTTGTTCTCAGCACAGATCGAAAAGACCATGGAGGTCATTATTTGGTGGCTCTGGCCATCGTTTGCTGTTTTCTTTATGTGGAAGTACTTCGACGTACGCACACATGTTGAGATCGGCGAAGGTGCCTTTGCAACACTCAGCTTGGGTGGTGGGTGGCAGTTTCCATGGCGACGATTCAATGGAGAAGTTTCGACCTTTCCCTGGATCAGAGTTTGGAGACACAACTTAGGTGGTAACACCACCGACGTTGAATGTGCTTCAGCCTTCGTAAGAGTTGAGCACAACAATCCAGACAACAAGGACGTTGTGCAGGTCTTCAGTGAGGGAGACAAGCCGCCTAAACTGTTCTTCAGCTATATTCCGCTAAATCCATTCAAGATGGTGCGGCGCATAGCTCAAGACGGGCCAGACGTAGGCTTTGAAAACCTCAACGACATTGCAGAAGCGGTGCTCAAAGAGGCGCTCCAACACCCCACTGTCGACCTTTCCCTGCTGATGAACTCCCACGAGTTTGCTCAAAAACTCCGAAAGGCCTTCCAAGAACTAAAAGATGACGAGGGTAATCCTCGTTGTTACGAGATCATGGTTGGCGACCGCAAAAAGGAGTATGTGATCGACACGGGTTACGGGCTCGGCATCTACAACGTGCAAGCAAAAGACCTCGGGCCATCCAAGGCGATTCGCGACGAGATGAGCGCTAAGATGCAGAAGCTCATTGAAGCAAAAGGCAAAGCCGCGGCACTTGCCATTACGACCGAAGCGATCAAGCTAGCTGGTGACCACGCCGAGAATGCGATGATCCTAAGCGGTGATTTGGATGGTGAAGAGGTAAAAATCCAACGCCAGGACATAAGTATCGGATTCAGAGGGTTGTCTGGTTCAGAGGCTGTGGAGGTCTCCAGGAACCTAGCCAACGTAGCTCCAGCTGTCGCTGCTGCGTTTAGCTCCGGAAGTCAGTCCCACGGCAGACAACGCAGGAAGGAGGATCGCAAGGATACGAAAGATGGTGAGAAGAAGAAGTAAGCGTTGAATGACACAAGCGAAGGCCCCGGTTTTACCCGGGGCCTTTACGCTTAAATTTTTCCTACGACA
>CAZTRC010000014.1:13224-16897 GCA_964615845.1 uncultured Candidatus Saccharibacteria bacterium | reverse complement strand
ACTTATCCACAAAATGTCTTTTACAATTTTGTCCTTTAGGAATACAATGTCTACAAGCGAATACATTGAGTCCAGTCCAAACACGACCCTTTCGGTCACCAATAAATTGTATTATAGAGATTATTATACAAGTGGGACTTCAGGACCTGATGGAAGTATTGCCAAGATGATACGATTCGCCATGCGTCCGATTACGTTATTAGATCTTTTTGTTCTTTCCTCAACGAAGGCTCACGCCAGAGTTTTTGTCGCCAAAGCGACGAAGCCTGTGGTGTGGGCCTTTTGTTTTCCCCCACACCTATATTTTGATTGCGCTGAAAGCGCGTTCCCCGAACTATCAAAATATAGGTGTGGGGGTCTTCCCCATTAAAGACTTTTCAAAATAAAGAGTTCGAGATTGGCCCCAAGATCAAGCCCTAAATGGCTCTCATGAAAAAGCGTTGTAAGTTTTCGAGAAGCATTTTTTAGCTCTTCGGGGTTCCATTTCTCGCTATAACGCCTAGCTTTATCAAAGACAAACGGCGACAAACCCGTCTTTTTCATATCATTTTCCCCTTTTACACTCAGTAGATTTTTCGTCTGCCAGATGAGGACATTTAGGATTTCTTCTGGAGCGATGTCTTCGCGCAAAGCCTTTTGGGCCAAGACCCAAGTCTTTTTCTTGTCTTTACTGGCAAAAGCGTCGGTGATGGCAAAGATATTGAATCGTTCGTTCTTCCCTTTCGGCAGGTCAAAAGTTTCAATCTTCTCAGCGACCTCTTTAAAAGTCTCTAGCCAAACCTTGTCGAGAGAATTTTCGATAAAGATAAATTTGTTTTTGGAGTCGCGAAGGCTTTCTATCCGACTGAGAATACTCGGAGAATTCGCGCTTTCAAGTACACGATCGAGGACGACCGCATAATCCCGAGCAAACAAATCATCCCCTTTGGACAAACTATCGAGAGAGGATTCGTCAAAGCCCACATCATCAAAACGCAAAACTTCAAAGCCTGGGAGGCTTTTCAAAAGTGAGTCCGAGGCTTTTTGCCTTTTTTCCCTATCGTCGCCGGCGAAAACGTAAATCATGCTAGAGCCAACGCTTAACCTTTTCTTTGTATTCGTGATAGAGACTGCCGTGACGAGATGTCATCAGGCTTTCTTCTTTTTCGAGAAGGAAAAAATGGATGATGAGAATTGAGACGATAGACGAGAGTGTGACAAAAATCGAGTTTAGGATTATACCAAGGCCAATCAATAAAATACCGAGACCAATGTATTTCGGATTCCTGCTGTGCGAATACGGGCCGTTCTTCAGGTGGTCGACGGAAACGACTTCCCCACGTTTACGCCTGGTTGAAAATTTACTCCCGTGAAATGCCGCCCAATAGACAATGTACGTCCCGAGGCCAACGACCAAGACGCCGAAGTATTGATTCCACGGCTCTGGGAAAAGCTTGTAAGGGAAAAAGATGTCGAGGACAACCGAAGCGAAAAGAGCGATGGCGAAGACGATGACCGAGTAAGACGAGAGATGCGAGATGGAATTTTTTTCCGGTTTATTCATGAGTTTATTATAGCAAATTCTACCCCCACACCTATATTTTTATCGCTTTTATTCTGGGGGAATCTGGCTAGCCAAATCGTATTTTTAGTAATAATTCCGAGTCCGCAGAGCTAATTTTGCAAAAGCAGAATAATAAAAATATAGGTGTGGGGGATCATAGATCCTGCCAAGTCTCTCCGCTCGAGTGGTTGACGACGAGTGGCACCTCGGATTTGTATTTGATGAAAGACTTTTCAAAAACGCCTTCCATTTCTTCGACAATAATCTTGGTCGCCTTTTCGAGGACGCTATCCTTGATTTCAAAAATGAGCTCATCGTGGATCTGGAGGAGCATTTTAGCCTCCCCCGCGAGGCCTTCTTTCTCTAGTCTTTCATCCACAAATCTCATGGCGAGCTTGATGATGTCGGCGGCAGTGCCCTGGAGCGGCGCGTTGATGGCGGTGCGTTCGGCCATTTTCTGGATGAACGGCACGCTTGAGTTTATGTTTCCGAAATAACGCCGGCGGCCAAAGAGTGTCTCGGTGTAGCCGTGAGCTTTGGCGAAATTTTTGGTGTCTTCGAGATAGTTCGCGATGCGTTTGAATTTATCGAAATAGTCCGCGTAAAATTCCGACGCTTCTTTCTGGGTACCACCCAAGTTTTTCTTCAAAGCATTTACGCCCATGCCGTACAGAATGCCGAAGTTTATGACTTTGGCTCGGCGACGCATTTCTTTGGTCACTTCGTCTTTGGTCGCGCCAAAGACCTTAGAGGCGACGGCCGTGTGCACATCGACGCCGTCCTGGAAAGTCTTGATGAGATACTCGTCACCGGAGAAAATGGCGGCTAAACGAAATTCTATTTGAGAATAATCAAATGATGCAAGCTGGAAGCCCTTCTCAGCCACGAAGCCGCCGCGGATAGCTTTACCGAGATCTGACTTGATTGGGATGTTTTGAATATTCGGGTTGTTCGACGAGAAGCGCCCGGTCGAGCTACCGGTCTGGATGAATTCAGGATGGAGGCGTCCGTCAGCAGCGACCATGGACGGAATGACATCGATATAAGTCGAGAGGAGCTTCTGAAGCTCGCGATAATCAATGATCTTGCCGATGATAGGACTATGCTCCTCGAGCTTTTCCAAGACTTCGATCTGAGTCGAGCGCGCTCCGCCAGCGGACTTCTTGATGCCAGTCACCGGCAATTTCAAAACGTCAAACAATATATGTCCGAGCTGTTTCGGAGACTTCACATTGAACTCTTCCCCAGCCAATTTGAAAATGTCTTTCTCAAGACCATCCAAAACTGCATGATAATCATGTGATAATTTTTCAAAATATTTCTTGTCGACTTTGATTCCCCGCTCTTCCATCTTTTTGATGACGGAAATAATAGGCTCTTCGATTTCGGAATAAACTTTGTCGAGTTTCTTTTTCTGAAGTTCGTTCCAAATGTTTTGCTTGGCGTCTTTCACATCACGCGTCTTGGCGAAAGCGAGCACATCTTCGAGATCTGGATTGGTATGCTCGGAGTCTAGGAGCCAAACGGCAATCGAGAGCTTTCGGAGTTCTTCCGGCGAAATATTTATTTCTTCTTCCTTTGGCATTTCTGGCAAATTCGCCTCACCGAGAAGGTTTCGGAGGCGCGTTACCAAGGAGCGGAATTCCAAATCTTGAAGCGCGCGTTCGGCCGCTTGAAAATCAATGGTCTCGCGCCAAACTTTCGATGGCATTGTGAAATCAATTTTAACATCGCGAATTATTTGCGCGAGCGTCTTCGAAAATTCTGCTTCCTCAGCGCCCTCAGTCAAAAGCTCGATAATGCGGTCTTTGACACCAGCAGCTTTGAGTTTGTCCGGACTTTTCTTCAAAACTTTGTAAATATTTTCAATGCTACCGAAATTAGAAATGAGAATTGTCGCTGTCTTCTCGCCGATGCCGGCAATGCCCGGAATGTTGTCGGATGGATCTCCCCGCAAGCCCTTGTAGTCAGCGATAAGCTCCGGCCCGAAACCAAAACGCTCGATGACAGCTTTCTCGTCGTAGAGAATGGTATCGGTAAGACCTCGCTTCAAAGTGAAAACTTTGACTTTTGTGCCGTCAATAAGCTGCATCGTGTCCATGTCGCCGGAAGCGATAATGATTTCATTAC
>CAZTRC010000014.1:0-13124 GCA_964615845.1 uncultured Candidatus Saccharibacteria bacterium | reverse complement strand
CCGTCAATAAGCTGCATCGTGTCCATGTCGCCGGAAGCGATAATGATTTCATTACCCTTGTCCTTTTTCAAAATTTCGGCGAGCGTTCCCAAGAGATCGTCGGCCTCAAAACCCTTTTTCTCATAAATCGGGATGCCGAGAGCCTCAACGAGCGCTTTGGATTCGTCGATTTGGACCGACAAAGATTCCTCAGTTTCTTTCCTGTGGGCTTTGTACCCTGAGTGAATCTCGTTTCGAAAAGTGCCGCCTGGCAAGTCGTAGCAAGCGATGATGTAATCGGGTTTTAGGTTGGTCACAATCGAGAAGATCATCGAGACGAGTCCGTACAAAGCTCCCGTCG
Organism: uncultured Candidatus Saccharibacteria bacterium; assembly: GCA_964615845.1. GTDB lineage: Bacteria > Patescibacteriota > Minisyncoccia > Phycocordibacterales > CSBR16-119 > CAYRQF01. The sequence continues at coordinate 12,784 of CAZTRC010000014.1, read as the reverse complement.
GTCGACCGCTCGAAGTCGCAAAGTCTGGAAGCGCGTGATAAGCGCGATGAATGATTGCGTGACTATCGAGAAGGACAATTCTTTTTTTATCTTGTGTTGCCATTGTCTAGAAAATTATTTTCCTTTCATTATCCCCGATATGCGCGAATTCTATACGGTGCGCGCCAACCAAATCAGTCCGCATGTTCGCTGGCCATTCGATGAAAATGATATTCGCTGGATCTGTCGAATAATTTTGCCAGCCAATCGTCTCTAATTCTTCGATTTTCTCGATGCGGTAAGCGTCGATATGGATGAGTCTTTTGAAACTTCCTTCTTTCTGTATCTCATAATTTCTTTGGATCAAAAATGTCGGACTCACGATCTCTTCTGATACCTCGAAAAACTCGCCGACACCTTTCATAAAGGTGGTCTTCCCGGCGCCGAGGTCACCGACCAGCTCGACGATTAGCGGTCCCGATACGCCCTCAAGGCTCTGACAAAAAGCTTTGGCTAAGCCTATGGTCTCCTCGGCGCTTTTAGAAACATGCTCCATTTGCCGATTCTACCATAAACCCCCACACCTATTTTTTGATGGTTCTTTGAACGGGCGCCCTCGGCGCAATCAAAATATAGGTGTGGGGGCAAACAAAACCGCCCCTCGCTTACGCTCGGGGCGGCCTTGTTTTTAGCTTTTGACTATTTTCAGACCTGCGTGTGAGTGGTCAGAATGGTTGTCGTGATCGTTGTGATCGTGGCCATTCTTATCTTTATTGTCTTTCTTGTAAGCCTTGCTTGCAAAAACGATGATAAGGATGATAAGACCGACGATAAGGAGCCAACCCCAGAAGTTCATCGGGAAGACTCCGAGAGCGAACAACGCATTTGCCGATTGATCGTTGTCTCGTCCGCCTTTGATGATCTTCAGGATTGAATAATCCACTGTGCTGATAGAAGTGTTTTCGGTCGTCGGGTGAGGATAAGTAGCCTCGATGATGCTGACCAAAAATTCATCAGCAGAAACATCGCGATTGACGCTTGCCACGATAGTGAAGCTGCCTTTTTCTTTCGCACCCAGAGAAGGAATTGCGACTTCGATGTTTTGCTTCGAGACGAAACTTCCAGCGTCAGTTTTCTCTGGCGTGATGCCTTCAGGGAAATCTACCACTATCTTAATGCTCTTCAAGCCAACACTTGTAAGGTTTTCGTAAACCACTTCATAGACGAGAGCGTCGCCAGCATTCGCTTCTTTGACACTTGAAACAAGGTCAACATTGAGATACTGATCGCTTTTTACCACAACGGTTGTTGTTGTCGGTTTTGGTGTCGTCGGAGTCGGTGGGGTTGTCGTGGTTCCCGTCCAAGATTTGGTTACAAGAGATCTGATTTCTCCTCTTTCACCATCATCATTTACAATTCGGAAGAAATAAGCGGTAGACGACGACAAGCCACCAAGCTGTATAGAGACTAGGCTTTCATCACCCGAGACGAGTTTTGAAGAGGTGGAGCTTCCTAGGTAAGTCGTAGTTCCGTACTCAAACCAAACTCTCTGACTACCGCTGTCATTTATTACAACACCGTTTAGGGTTGCGGAATTAGTGGTGACACCGGTCGCATCAGTTGTAATGATGGCGTCACTGTTGTTATTGTCATTATCGTTGTCAGAATCGTCATCGTCGTCCGAGTCATCGTCGTTGTCGTTTTCTTCGTCGGTTGTGAAACTTCGGACAGAACCGCAGTCTTCATCGTTCGAATCATTTGATTCGGCGCAAGCGCGGAAGAAATATTCGCGGTCGTCTGAGAGATTAGAGATGCTTCGAGAGAAACTGCCCTCGTTGTCAGTCGTACCAGATACACTGGTCGTATGATCAAGGTCGTCGGAGTCAGTTCCCCATTCAAACCATCGGTCATAGTCTTCAGACTCGTCTAGGTCAGTGATTTCGCCGCGAAGAGTCGCAGAATCCTCGTCTACGCTCGAAGCTGAAAGAGTTGAAACGGAAAGATTGTCCGAATCGTCATCGTCGTCATCGTCCGAGCCATCATCATCGTCGTCAGAATTGTCCTCCAAATCACAATTCATCCAAGCCGGACCGTGATCCAACCAACAGCCCATAGCGTGAGTCTTTGGAACTCCGACAAAAAGGAAAATAGCCACAATAATGACTGAAACGTATTTGAATGTATTTATAAAGTTTTTCATAATTATTTTTATTTGATTATTTCTCACATCTCTAAGGCCTCGATAGACATCAAGGACTTAGGAATGTGGCCGAGGATAAGAACCCCGGCGCACTCCTTGTTAGTTCGAACGAACCGTTACCGACGACCGTTACGGCACTGCCAGGCACCAAAACCGCCTGGGCCGTTGCCTGCTCCACCGTTATTGCTGTAACCGCCTGCAGAGTAGGTGTTTCCGCACATCCAGTTACTGCCTGACAAGTAGAAACCTTGGTTAGGACAAGTGACGTAAGCCCCTTGATACCAACCCATGATCCCACCACCGCCAACACCTTGCACGATGTTCGACTGATGCCGAGCCTCAACAACCTTGTAAGTTGCTTCGGTCGGAACCAATTCCTTGATGTTGTAGTTGTGCTGGATCAACCACTTTAGCTCTTTCTGGCTAAGTGGCCTCTGGCCTTCAGCAAACACATACGGATCGCCTTCCTTGGTGGTGCCAACGAGCATTTCGCCTTCGGCGAGACTCGTCTTTTCCCACCGCTTTTCGCTTTGGCTGTTTGATGAGCGATTGCCAGAGGAGTTCTCGTTGAACAGGTCCGGGTTTCCGCTGACCGTGACGCTCTTGGTGATGCTTGCACTCTGGGTGTCGGAGTCTTGCGACTTCTTCTCTACGAGGCGATAGGTCATCTGACCGTTCTCGTCGTAGTCCACCTTGTACTTGCTACCACCGCTCACAACAGTAGATCCCGGGGGCAATGCGCCGCCTGTTGCAACCATCGCAGGTGCACTTTCCTGTTCGCTGGTCTCCATTTCATCATCGCTTTCCGCTTGCGCGGTCTGCGAAGACTTTTGCGATTCCGGATTCAGGGCGTTCACACCACTACCACCGACTTGATAGTCGAGCACGATGTAAGGCCGCTTGGTTCCGTCGTTCGGGTCGTAGAGGTAAATGGGAACCCGGTCGCCTTTCTTGTGGAAATTCGTGTGCCGGATCTGATCCAGCTTCACAAGGTCCATCAGGCGGGCCGAAACCTTCACGTTGTGGTCCTCGTACTCGTCGATCGTGCCGCTCGTGTTCTGCTGTCCGTATTTCACGTAGGCAAGCTTGAGAGCGGTGTCAGCAACGGTGTACTTGGTGAGCCACTTTTGCACCTTCTTGGCATCCGTACTGCCGAGGTCGGCGATCTCCGAAAGGCTGATCGTCGCTTCCTGGCCGGGCACAAGACGGTTGTTCATGTTCCGACTTACTTCCATCAGTTCCAAGCTGGTGATCTGAGCTATCGCGCTCGGGGCGCTCATGATCAGCATTGCGCCGATCGCGAGAATGGTCAACTTCCCTTTCATGGTCTCTGGTATTGGTTGAGTTGTTGTTTCGGTTGTTTTTGTTCGTTCGAACTTGTCGAAGAACTTATGCGTATATAGTAGCATAACGTAAAGATATTGTCAAGGGTTTTGGGCGCCTCTTGAACAGCCCATTTCCCCATAAAAATAGCCCTTTTTTGGCCAGGTTCTGTATAATAGATTTGACACATATGCTCCAATTTGACGATGACAAAGAGATAAAAAAGCTCGAACTCCTCCGGCTTCAAGAAGAAGAGGATCTTTCGCGAACCCTAGCCGAGACCAAATATCACATTCCATATGTCGATTTGGGTAAAGTCGTGCTTGAAAATGAAGCTTTGAAGGCTGTCGACCAGAAAAGGGCACGAGAGCTTGAGGTCGCGCCTTTCAATATCGCTGGTCGGAAACTCCTGGTCGCCGTGCGAGCACCCGAACACGACGGCATCAAGGCCTTCGAGGCTGACTTGAAGCGAAGCGGCTACATCGTCTCGTGGTTTATGGCTTCGCGCGCGAGTCTCGAAAAAGCGTGGATGCGCTACGATGAAATTTCGCAAGCAGAAAAAATCAAAGCGGGGTCACTCGATATTTCCGGCGACACACTCCTCAAAACCGCCGAGAAAATAAAACTTTTGGAAGATATCAAAATTCTAATCGACTCGACCAATGCCGAAACCTCGACGCATCGTGTGTCAAAGATCATCGAAATAATTTTTGCCGGCGCCATCGCGCTCGGTGCATCGGATGTGCACATCGAGCCAGGCGAAAGCACGGTGCACTTACGCATTCGCCTCGACGGTATCCTCCACAAAGTATCAGACATCGATTACAAAACTTTTGAATTCATCAATTCGCGCATCAAGCTTCTCTCCGGCCTCAAACTCGCGCACAACAAAGCTCAGGATGGGCGCTTTAGTATTTATGTCAAAGGCGAAGAGATAAGTATGCGAACTTCAATCGTGCCCGGTGCATTCGGCGAAGGTATCGTCATGCGTATCCTCAATCCGAAATCTATCCAAGTCGAACTCGAAGAACTCGGCATCGAAAAAAAGATTTATCAAATCATCTCGAAGGAAATCGACAAGCCAAACGGCCTCATCCTCATCACCGGTCCGACGGGTTCGGGTAAGTCTACTTCCCTTTATGCATTTCTTCGCCGTATTTACTCTCCGGAAATAAAAATCCTTACCATTGAGGAACCAATTGAATATCACCTCGAAGGTATCACCCAGACACAGACCAACCCCGATCGCGGGTATGACTTTCTCGAAGGCTTGAAGTCAGCTCTTCGCCAAGACCCGGACGTCATCATGGTCGGCGAAATCCGCGACGGCGAAACGGCGAAAATCGCTGTCGAGTCATCGCTCACCGGTCACTTAGTCTTCTCGACACTTCACACCAACAATGCTGCCGGCGTCGTGCCGCGTCTCATCGACCTCGGCGTCAATCCGAAAATCCTCGCCTCTGCTCTCTCGCTTTCGATCGCTCAGCGTTTGACTAGGAAGCTCTGCAATAACTGTAAAGTGAAGCGCGCGGTGACAAAAGAAGAAGAGGAATTAATTCGAAATACTTTGGAACGCGCGGAGAAACTCGGCAAGAATTTGGCCGAGTATGACGTCACCGCCAAGCAGAAAATTGAATTGTACACCGCGCCCGGCTGTGAGACTTGCAGCGGTCTCGGCTACAAAGGCCGTATCGGCGTCTTCGAGGCAATCCTCGTCAACGAAGAACTTCAAAACATCATGCCGAACAATCCAAGTGAAAGGGAAATTAAAAAAATTGCTGAGAAACAAGGCATCCTCAACATGGTCGAGGATGGCCTCATCAAATGCATCCTCGGCGTCACCTCGATCGAAGAACTCAAAAAGGTTGTCGACATCTACGAGTACTCTGAAGACGATCCAGTGAAATAAATTTGAGGAAGAATTTTTTAAGGAGAATTGAAATAAAAAAAGCCCTTAAACCTCTAAGGAATCCTTTTGATTAAAAACCAAAAGTAATGACTTCGCGAAGGATAACTGCAGTAACTCTCCCCGAAGGGAGTAACCATTGCGTCCTCGTTGAAGCCATATAGACTGCGCCCGATTACTTAGAGGTTTGAAGGCTCTTTCCGATGGACAAGTAATGTATCACACTCATCCCTCTTGTAAAGTCTTTTACCCGATTCTTTTGTGAAAATTTTGTGGAAAAATACAGGCTTCTCGGAATTTGTCCAAAAAGCCTTATTAATTAACAAAATGCTATAATGAGATCGCTTTGGTTTGTATAAAACTTGCCTCTGCGGATTTATATATAGCATGGATATAAATATTTGTCAACCCCCACACCTACTTTTTGATGGTCTACGACATGCGCCTTTGGCGCGATCAAAAAGTAGGTGTGGGGGCAAGGCGCTATAATCAAAACATGGAAAACGATATCTTTTTAGACAATCAACTAAGGCCTGGCACATGGGACGAATACATCGGTCAGGAGAAAATAAAAAAGAATTTAAAAATCCTCATACAAGCGGCCGAGGAGCGCAATCATGTTCCCGAACATCTTCTCTTTCATGGACCAGCAGGGCTTGGCAAAACCACCCTCGCGCATTTGATTGCCAAAGAATCCGGACGCCAGATGAAGGTGACATCGGGTCCCGCGATAGAAAAAGTCGGCGACTTGGCTTCGATACTTACAAATTTATCTCCTGGCGATATTCTTTTTATCGATGAGATACATCGACTAAACAAAATGGTCGAGGAAATCCTCTACCCCGCCATGGAGTCCGGCGTTCTCGATATCATCCTCGGTAAAGGCCCGTCGGCCAGGACGATCCAGCTCGACATTCCGGCTTTCACACTCATCGCCGCGACCACGCGTCCAGCGCTCATCTCTGCCCCGCTCCGCTCCAGGTTTTCCGGAGGCACACACAGGCTCGAATTTTATACGAACGCGGAAATGGAAAAGATCCTCACCCGCTCAAGTAAAATTCTAGGCATAGAAACCGAAGACGAAGCAATCAAAGAAATCGCCAAACGTAGCCGTTTCACTCCCCGCACCGCGAACTACTTTTTGAAACGCGCGCGCGATTACGCTCAAGTAAACAAATCGACGCTCACGACAGACAATGTCAGGAAGGCTTTGGAGCTCCTCGGCGTCGACGATGTCGGACTTTTCGACACAGACAGAAGCGTCCTGAAAGCTTTGATAGAAAAATTTAACGGTGGCCCAGTTGGTCTCGGCACGCTCGCGGCGGCGACAAGCGAAGAAGAGGCGACGATCGAAGAAGTCATCGAACCGTATCTTTTGCAGCTCGGGTTTATTGAAAGGACCCCAAGAGGAAGAATCGCGACAACAAAAGCTTACGAACATTTGAATATCAAAAAATAGTATGGGATCAACACACAAAAAACTAGGAAAAATGGCGGACAATAACGAAAAGAAATCCAAAGTTTTCGGAAAACTGGCAAAACTCATAACTCTTGAAGCGAAAAAGGCTGCTGGCAATCTCAATTCACCAGGGCTCAAAGCTGCAATCGAAAAAGCGCGCAAGGAAAACATGCCAAGTGACAACATCGAGCGCGCGATCAAGAAGACTGACGGCGCAGATTTACAGCCTGTTATATTCGAAGCTTACGGACCGGGCGGCGTTGGTCTCATCATCACGGCACTGACCGACAACAACAACAGGACCGCGCAAGAAATGCGCCACCTCCTCGACCTTCACGGTACCGCGCTTGGCGGAGTCGGATCTGTCGCTTGGAATTTCACTCGCTCGCCTGAGGGCTCTTGGACGGCAAACATGAAAACTGAATTATCGGATGAGGATTCTGAAAAGATTGGACTTCTCGTCGACGCTCTCGAAGACCAGGACGACGTCCAAGAAGTTTTCACAAGCGCGGAATAAAAACCTTAGACCATATTCATGAGAATAAGGGCTAAAGTTTTACCCTAACCACTGGCTATTAGCCCATAGAATCTATACACTGATCGTATGAAAATACTCGGCATTGATCCCGGATACGAGCGCGTCGGTATTGCTGTGCTCGAAAAGAACGTGGGCGACCACAAAGAAAAGATTCTGTATTCGAATTGTTTCAAGACTTCAAAGACTCTTCCCTTAAACGAACGCCTCTTGCTCATCGGCGAAGAGATTGAAGCTATGGTCAAGAAATGGCAGCCGCAAAAACTCGCCATCGAAAAATTATATTTCGAAAATAATGCAAAGACGGCCATGGGCGTCTCTGAGGCACGCGGCGTCATTATATATATCGCTGGCTCGCACGGACTTGAAATCCTCGAATACACCCCGCTCCAGATCAAGAGCGCTGTCACCGGCTACGGCAAAGCAACAAAGGAGCAAGTGCACTCCATGGTCGCGAAACTCATCGACCTGCCGGCGACAGTGAAGCAAGACGATGAGATAGACGCTATAGCTATCGCCATCACCGGGCTCTGTTCATACCGCCCGTCGTAGCCCGACTTACGACTTACTAAATTACGCTATCCACAGCCGGGTTTGTAAACTCTTGCCAATAAAATACGGATTTGTTAAAACTAGCGTAACTTTAAAATTAATAATAAGTTTTATACAAATGAGAGACGAAGAACTATACGCATCGGGAGTATTCGCAAGTGAGCTTAGCGACGACACCGACGCGCCACTCGAAGACACAGATCCGGAGGATTTAGATCTAGAGGACGATGACCTCGAAGATGACGATGATGACCTCGACAAAGACGAGGCGAGCTACAATCCGCTCGACGACTACAAAACAGACGAATGGGCGTAAGAACTAAATAGGCAAATCAAAAATCCGCCACTTAGCGGATTTTTGATTTATTTAGTATTTTGCCAAATCACTTCAAACGCGCTGCGCAACAGAGTTGAAATTTCTTTGCTCTCAATTACTACAGAAAAGAAGTTCTCTTTGTACGAAAGAAAAGCAACTTTATTTCCGAATATCTTCATATCAGAGCTAAAAACTTCTTTTACATCTTTTATAATTTTCATTTCCCGAAGTTCCTCGGCGGAGGATTTGAGAAGCTCTGCTGATTTTTCATCAGGCGAGGCAATCACCCTATTTACAACACGTTTGGCAATTCTTTGACTGACATAATCATGTAAAACCTCGGTAGAAATAAAATTGTCGAAATTTTCGAGTCCGATATAGGTTAAAATTTTATCACCTGGCGAAACTGTATCAATGATTTCTTGATAGAGCTGCTTCATCCCTCCTTCGCCTTCATATAAAACTATTTTTGGCCTGACACTTAAAACATTCTGAACTTTTTTTAGCTCGGGCAATAATTCCTGCAAACCTTTTGATTTGGTTTCAATCACACGCTCGAGATCCCGAGTGTCGTCGACATAATAAAGTGTCCGACCATTTTGTTTGGTTGTTTTAATAAGTCCTTCTTCTTGAAGCTCAGGAAGAATATTGTAAATGGTTGTACGTTTGAGACCGCATTTACGAGCCAGATATGTAACTTGGGCTTCGCCAGACCCTAGAAGCGCCAAATACACTCTGGCTTTCTTGTCCGAGAATCCCATAATATCCATCAGTTTTTGCTTCTTATTTTGCATACTGTCTACAATTTTAGACGAAGTTTTGTTACTTTATTTTTTATTAAATCGTTGTAATCAAACATATTTTAAGAAATCAATTTTAAAAACAGTGTTTGCTAGTCTATTTTTATCATAAAAGTTCATATTTGTCTATAATCCCCCTCAAAACCAAGCGCCATGAAAACCAAACAAGAGATTGATGCCTTGAGAAAGAATCTCTCTAAACAAGAAAAAAGAAGAGAACGACAAAAAGAGGCAAAAAGAAAAAAGGAGCTGCTTGATAAGAGGAAAAGGCTTGTAAACGAATTAGCTGGCGAGCTTCGAAAAGAAGTAGAAGATCACTTCATAGAATACGGTTCTGATAGCGCTAATGGGATATGCCTGCTTCTCAGACCCCTTGATGGAGAAAACATTGAAGCCTTGAAGAAAGCGGTTTCTTGCCTAAACAAAGAGTTGGCAAAGGGTGGCTATCATTTCGCCACCATCATAAAACCCGGGCGCCTCCGTCCTTATGCCTATTCGCACAAGGTAAATAGTTGGATGTGGACGGACGAACCAGGACACAGGAACGATGCATATTTTCGAGATGAATACTTCCCTGCTGGCGAAAGGTGGGAGGACACCATGGTCCATTTGAAAAAGATGCGTCCAAAGTAAAAAGGCGGTGTTATGAGTTCCGGGCTTTATAGCCCGGAATTTTCTTTAGTTCTTGATTATTTCAATCTTCAAGAACCTCTTCTTCCCTATCCGGAGCGCGCCGGTTTCAGAGGCGAGGGTGTTTGGATCAATTATTTTCTTCTCTTCTAGTTTTCCGCGGAATTTGATGGCACCTTCTTCGACGAGGCGGCGGAATTCTGACTTGGAGGCCACAATTCCCTCCTTGATCAGGATTTCTACGAGAGGAATTTTGATTTTTACTTTGACGGTCTTGATGTCTGTCGGAATTTCTCCAGCCGAAAAAGTTTTCTCCCAATTCTCTTCGGCCGATATCGCTGCATCATCACCGTGATACATGCGGACGATTTCCGAAGCGAGAGCCATTTTGACTTTCTTTGGGTTTTCGCCAGCCTTCATCTTTTTTTCGTATTCATGAATGGCGGGACGCGAGGTGCGCGTCATGAGTTCGAAGTAGCGAATAATTAGATCGTCTCGAACAGACATGACCTTTCCATACATGTCGCCTGGTTTGTCGAGAAGATTTATTGTGTTACCCCAGCTCGAAGACATTTTTCGTCCATCCGTTCCTTCTACAAGCGGACCCATGACAATGCTTTGTTCTTTCTGACCAAATTTTTTCTGCAAATCTCTTCCGGCCAAGAGATTGAATCTCTGGTCTGTGCCGCCAAGCTCAACGTCGGCTTGTACCTGCACCGAATCGTAACCTTGCATGATCGGATACAAAACTTCACGGAGCGACACCGGCTTCCCGGCGACAAGGCGGCGGCGAATAATGTCGCGCTGGATGAACGAATTTAAAGAAAAGACACTAGCCAATTCATTTATTTCGGCGAAGGTGAGCTTAGAAAGCCATTTTGAATTGAAATGAAATTCGGCTTTTGAGAGATCAATGATTTTCCCAACTTGTTCTTTGTATGTTTTAAGGTTCTCCTTGATCGTCTTCATGTCGAGCATTGGACGCTCGGCATCTTTGTCGGAGGTGTCGCCAATTAGGCCGGTAAAGTCTCCGACAATAAAAACGGCTTTGTGTCCCAAATCCTGGAAGTCTTTCAATTTCAAGATTGGAATCGAGCGCCCTAAATGCAAATTCGGACTAGTTGGGTCGTTTCCGAGCTTTATCCGAAGCTGCTTGCCGGACATCAAGGCCTTTTTGAGTTCTTCTTTATCAATTACCTCCTCAACGCCGCGCGTGAGTAATTCATCAATCTTCTTTACGTCTGTATTAACCATGGCACAAATTTACCATTTTTCTGCTAAGATTTAAAGTAATGATTAAACATTTCAAAAAACACAAACATCTTCTTATTAACGCCGGGCTTTTGAGCTTGATCGCGGGGCTCCTCGGCGTCGGCATTATTATCATTTGGATCGCGACCCTGAAAGTCCCAGATTTCCGCTCTTTTGACGAACGCCGCATCGCTCGCTCGACCAAGATTTACGACCGCACTGGCGAAGTCCTCCTTTATGACATCCACCAAGATATCAAGCGCACCGTCATCACCGCCGACGAGATGGGTGAGAATATCAAAGAGGCGACGGTCGCCATCGAAGACGAAAAGTTTTATTCTCACAACGGCATCCAAATCCGCTCCATCATCCGCGCGCTTTTGGCCAACTTGAAATCCGGCGGCTTCAGCCAAGGAGGTTCGACCATCACTCAGCAAATCGTCAAGAACTCACTCCTAACTACCGACAAGAAAATTTCCCGAAAACTCAAAGAAGTATTTCTCGCGGTCAAAATAGAACGAGAACTCGAGAAAGATGAAATTCTCGAAATCTATCTAAACGAATCGCCTTACGGTGGGAGCATTTACGGCATCAAGGAAGCGACGAATGCATTCTTCGGCAAAGAGCCAGCCGATCTCACCGTTGCCGAATCGGCCTACCTCGCCGCCATGCCTCAAGCGCCGACCAGATATTCTCCATACGGCCAAAACCTCGGTCTCCTCGAAGCGCGCAAGAACTTAGTCCTCGGCAAGATGCATTCACTCGGCTTCATCACCGATGAAGAATTCGAATCGGCCAAGCTCGAAGTTGTGACTTTCCAGCCACAAGATCGCTGGGGCATCAAGGCGCCGCATTTCGTTTTCTATGTCCGTGAATATTTGGAAGGAAAATATGGCAAGGACGTGGTAGAGGCGGGCGGACTTCGGGTCACGACAACGCTTGATTACGAACTCCAGGAGGCGGCCGAGAAAATTGTCTTGAAGCACGCGCTCCTAAATGAAAAAGAATCCGATGCCGAGAATGCTTCGCTCGTCGCTACCGACCCGAAGACCGGACAAATCCTGACTATGGTCGGCTCACGCGATTACTTCGACCCTGAGATTGATGGCAAATTCAACGTGGCCCTCGCCAAACGCCAACCAGGATCTTCCTTCAAGCCTTTTATCTACGCCACAGCGTTCGCCAAAGGTTTCACCCCAAACACCGTCCTCTTTGACGTCCCGACAGAGTTCCAATCGACGTGCGATCCTTACGGTAAGGCCAAGACCGGCGGACAGGACAAATGCTACAGCCCAGGCAACTACGATGGCGCCTTCGTCGGACCGATAAGTTTGCGTAACGCTCTCGCACAATCCAGAAACGTCCCATCTGTCCAGCTTCTCTACTTGACCAAACTCGAAGACTCTCTCAAGACTGCCAAGAACATGGGTATCAAGACCCTCGGCAGCGCCAACACATACGGCCTCACCCTCGTCCTCGGAGGCGGCGAAGTCACACTCCTTGATATGGTCTCGTCATACGGAGTTTTCGCGAACGAAGGCATCCGCCTCGAGCCGCAATCAATTCTGAAAGTCGAAGATGCAAACGGCAAACTCTTGGAGGAATTCCGACCGATCGGCGGACAAAGGGTTCTCGATGAAAATGCTGCGCGCACTATTTCCGACATCCTCTCCGACAACACCGCGCGCACGCCGCTCTTTGGCGCGAACTCTTTCATCTATTTCGGAGGCGTCGATGTCGCCGGCAAAACCGGAACCACCAACAACAACAAAGATGCGTGGATGATGGGCTACACGCCAAACATCGCTGTCGGCGTCTGGTCGGGCAACAACG
>CAZTRC010000013.1:0-18768 GCA_964615845.1 uncultured Candidatus Saccharibacteria bacterium | reverse complement strand
GTGGGGAAAGTAGGTTGCCGCCAAGACTAAGCATTCAACACAAAAGATCGCCCGAAAGGGCGGTTTTTTGTTTATCCCCAAACTTTGTTCCTAAAATACTGAGGAAAGAGTAAAATTGTGGAGTTATTAAAACTAACTAAATTTATGAGTTCAACTAGCAAAAAAATTGTCGGTGGAGCCTTGGCACTTTTATTCATTGTTTCTATCGTCAACACTCAAGAAATCATAAGTGTGGCAAAGGCGATGAAAGGTAACCAGGCGCCAGCCCTAGCGGCTATATCAGCCGAAGACCAGGCGGCACAAGTCACCAGCGCAAGTTCTAATTGTGCATCTGTTGCTCCCGCAAATGATGTCTATAAAACAAATTTCATTGATGCGGGCGACCAGGGAGATGGTTCGATAGACTATCTTTTAGACTTCAAGGTAAAGAATAGGTGTAATCATAGTATTTCCGTGGCGATGGATTTATCACGCAATATGGGCACCACGTATGGCGTCCCATCGATGGCTATAGTTCAAGAATATTTACAAACAGTACCGCTACCGAATACGCAAACACCAGGAGTATTTAGTGTCACGACATGGGGCCCGTATTCTTATGATCCATTTTACCTAGAGCCTGATTTGTACGGTTCCTGGTCCAATGGTATTTCACAATCGCCCGACGGTCTGGTAAGTATATATGGTAACGAACTTGACCCTGCGATACCAATTGATCCAATGTTGCAATGGGGCTTATATTATTACAACGTACCAGCTGGAGGCAGCAAAAACTTCTTGATGCGTGTGTCTGCCCATAGTCAGGACTTCTCTCCATATCCTGAGAGAAGGGCGATTAGGGCGGCCCTCACTAAGTTTAGATGGTTCAAAACATCTGATCTTACCAACAATGACTTACTCTCAGCCAATGAGCTAAAAACTTATTCGGTCCCTAGTCCTGTAGATTTTGCTTCCAGTTACATTGAGATTTTCGATCCTGCCAACTATCCTGACAATCAGGTTAGAAGTAGTACGAGTTCTCAATTGGAAACAGATAAGAAGTTGTCAGAAGTAATAGAAACAGTTCAACAGAAATTCAAAACACGATAATTAGTTAGTATTCAAAAAGCTGTCCGAGAGGGCGGTTTTTTGTTTGTTGCTATTTTCGGGCCGATTGCCTAGAATGACAAAAAACGCACGTATCATGGAGTTCACAGAACAAACCCTAAGGAGCCGTCTCCTGTCGCTCGGGGTTCATCTAGAACTCTGGGGTAAGGACGAAGCCAAAAGTGTCGAGCATCTAGTAGAAGAGCTGAATGCCGGCGAATGTGTCTTGGATGGTAAAGTCCGGACCATCCGCCCGGTTGTCCTCGATGTCTGGTATCTCCGGATGCAGCTTCGAGAAACTTTCCAGATCTTCTCTGACCTACGGGTCCGTGTAAGAGAACTGAAGTTCGGTTCTGTCGGCGAGAAGCTCAGGATCGGCGAGGGGGCTAAAGCCGGAGCATGGCGGGCTCTCAGAGAAGAACTCGGAGTCAAGAATCGGCACGACACCTACATCGATCCGCTGCCTGGGGATGAATGGGAAGAGCTTTCCTCTTCGTATCCCGGCCTCGTCACCAGGAACATCCAATCGCGATTTCTGGTGAGGCTCTCAAAGACGTACTATAACCCGGAAGGTTACGTTGAGCGCCAGAAAGACAAATCAACCCACTTCCATTGGGTCCACGTTCCAGAATAAATTGCCCGAAGAGAAATCAGAGGGCTTTTTGTTTTTTGTGGTCACAAATATTTTTCCTGACGGAAAAATTTCGCGACCCCGGCTCGGCATTTTTGCCTTTCGCTTCGCTCAAACAAAAATATGCCTGCGCCTTCCACAAAAGCACAAAATCCCGAGCAGTCGGGATGTTTGTGTCTTTTGTGGACCCACGGGGAATCGAACCCCGGCCTCATCCATGCCATGGACGTGTTATACCGCTTAACTATGGGCCCTCGGTAGGGAAATATTATAAAAAATTAGCCAAAACAGCAAGCAAAATAAGGCCGAAATCCCCATTGACTTTTTGACTGATTCTGGTAGAAATAACAGGAACAAATCGAACCACCATGACCATAGATCCTTCCACTGCTACCAAGAAGTCGACAGCTACAGCTGATGACGCGATGTTCGTCGTTACGCTTGAAGACCGAGAGACAAGTCTTTTCATAACCGGCAAATTGCTGAACGAACGGATCTCTGCGACAAAGAGACTCACGAAGCCCTTTGGGCCGAATGATCGCGGGATCGAAGTCTACACTACCTCGCCAGGAGTATCAGCCCCTCAAAAAGGGGACTTTCACTTCTGGGTGGAGGAGAGCGTGGCGATCTACCTGACGTTTGACTTGAACCTCAACTGACAAAACTGAAACGATGCCAAGATGCGAAGCTGAAAATCGGGAAATTCAGGATGGCGAAGTCGCGTATGTCGTTTCTCACCCGGGTGTCCCTAGGCTCTATTTCATTGGTGAGAGAGGGCTCGAAAAGTACATCCCGCGCACTTTTTGGGCCAGAGACATTGTGTGTGGGGTTGCCGGGTCCCGTCCGGGATTGAACTTCCATGTCTCACTGCCAACTGCGTGTGGAGAGCCGACAAAGGGAGAGTTTGCTTTCTCTGTCGGTTTCTGGGAGCTTCGGAACTTCCCTGGTCTCTATACGCTATTCTTCATTTGGTAGCAACGACACTCTGTACGCTTGCGAGCGCCTTCCATCCGGAAGGCGCTTTCTGCTTTTTCAAAACACATACTTTATACTGAATACTAGATACTGTATACTTATCCCATGTCATTATCCTGGGGAGCC
This sequence comes from uncultured Candidatus Saccharibacteria bacterium, assembly GCA_964615845.1. Classification (GTDB taxonomy): domain Bacteria; phylum Patescibacteriota; class Minisyncoccia; order Phycocordibacterales; family CSBR16-119; genus CAYRQF01. The sequence continues at coordinate 15,950 of CAZTRC010000013.1, read as the reverse complement.
AAAAGGCAATTGGGTTATTTTTCCATTATTTTGGTGGCAATAATTATTGCTCTCATCATTATGATTTTGCCGTACTTGAACAAAGAGCCGACGTGTTTCGATGGCAAGGTAAACGGCGACGAATCCGGCATCGATTGCGGAGGGGCTTGCGCCAAAGTCTGCACCCCCGACGCGCTTTCACTCGTGACTCTTTGGAGCCGTGCCTTCAAGGTAGAAGGAGGGAAGTACAATTTGATGGCTTACATTGAAAACCAAAATCGCGAATCCGGCGTCCCAATCATGAGTTATGAATTCAAGGTCTACGACGACAACAATATTTTCATCGGCCGCAGAAGTGGCACGACATTCATTACCTCCAACGACCGCACGGCCATCTTCGAAGCCGGCATCGACACTGGTAATCGCACGCCGAAACGCGTTTCATTTGAATTCACTAGCGCGCCGACTTGGATCAAGATAGACAGAGACCAGAAAAATGCCTTGGCGGTTTCCGCCGAGGACAAAGTTCTCTCAAACCCTCTGAACTCGCCCAAGCTCGAGGCCATGATTGTGAACAAGACGATTAACGAAATAAAAAATCTGGAAGTCTACGCGGTTCTCTACGACGAACAGGACAATGTCATCACTGTTTCAAAGACCCTCATCGATATTTTGCCGAAGAACGGCAAGTCGCCAATCGTTTTCACCTGGCCAGAGCCTTTGCCGACTCGACCGACTCGCATAGACATTTTCCCACAAGTCAACATCTTCGAGCTTAAGATCATAAAATAAAATGCGCGACTTCGATTTCAAACACATAGACTGGCTCTTGGTCGCCTTCACTGTGCCGATAATTTTCGCCGGTCTCATCACCATGAAATCTTTTGTCGGCGATACGTCATTCTTCCGCCAGCAACTCCTTTGGGCGGGGATTTCTTTCGTCGTTTTTCTGACGCTTTCTTTTTTTGATTTCCGATTTCTCAAAAAGACGAAACTTCTGGTGGCGATTTACCTTTTTTTCTTGGCTGTCCTCGCTTCGCTTTTTATCTTCGGCTCGACAGTTAAAGGTGCGACTAGTTGGTTCGATCTCGGATCATTTTCCTTCCAACCGGTCGACTTTGTGAAGCTCGTTCTCATTATCGTTCTGGCCAAATATTTTTCTCGTCGCCATGTCGAAATCGCTCACCCCAAGCACATTTTCATTTCGGCCTTGTACATGTTTATCCCGTTCATGCTTGTCTTCATCCAACCAGACTTCGGTTCGGCCATCATCATCTTTCTTATCTGGCTCGGCATGACTTTGGTTTCCGGAATTTCCAAGAAACACTTGCTCATCTTGGTCGGCCTTGGCGCCACAGCCTTTTTCATCCTTTGGACTTTCGTCTTCGCGCCGTATCAAAAAGCTCGCATCGAGACCTTTATCAATCCTCTGGCTGACATCCAAGGCGTTGGCTACAATGCTTACCAATCGACCATCGCTGTCGGCTCTGGCGAATTTTTCGGCAAGGGCGTCGGCTACGGCACGCAATCACGCTTGAAATTCTTGCCAGAATACGAGACCGACTTCATCTTTGCCGCTTTTTCTGAAGAATGGGGCTTTGTCGGTTCGATCACGATTCTCGCTCTGTACATACTCCTCATCTGGCGAATTTTGCGACTCGCCATGTACGGCGCGACGAATTTCGAAATGCTCTTCGGCGTCGGCGTCGCGGTCATGATCATGTCGCACACCATCATCAACATCGGCATGAACATTGGACTTATGCCGGTCACTGGTATAACATTGCCTTTCATGAGCTATGGTGGATCGCACCTCCTCACTTTGTTCATCGCGCTCGGGATACTCATGGGCATGAATAAATATTCGAGAAAGATCCACCGCGATGACATGAATCAAGAATTTTTAGGAATTTAAATGAGCGAGTAGTAAGTAGTAAGTCGGAAGTAGCACAAAAAGCTTACAACCAACTTACAGCTTACAACTTACAACTTACTATGTTGGTAAACGGAAAACAAATTGCGAATCGCATAAAAGATGAAATTAGAGAAATCTTGAAAACGAGTGGAAAAAAATCCTTGGTCATTTTTTATGTTGGCGAAAATCCAGTCATCGATAGCTATGTCGCTCTGAAGAAAAAATTCGGCGAAGAGATTGGCGTCTCAGTCGATATCAAGAACTTCCCGGAGACGATTTCCGAAGATGAACTTGCGCGAGAGATCACAGGCTTTTTGCCCGAGTACAGTGGCGCCATTGTCCAGTTGCCGCTCCCGGTGCATATATCCAAAGAGCGTATTTTAGATCTCGTCCCAATAGAAAAAGATGTCGACGTCTTGTCGAGCGCATCTTTTGAGGCATTTTCGAAAGGGGAAACGGCGAAACTCCCGCCAGTCGTAGCTTCGATAAGCGAAATTGTGTCGGAGTACCATATCGATCTTCAAAATAAAAGAGTCGTCGTTGTCGGAAATGGCGCGTTGGTGGGAAAACCGGTCTCGGCGTGGCTAAAGCGCCAAAACATTTTGCACACTATTATTGATAGTATGAGCGAAAATAGTGAGACGCTTTTGCAAGAAGCCGATGTTATAATTTCTGGTGTCGGCGTGCCTGGTCTCATCAAGCAAAGCATGATCAAAGAGGGAAGCGTACTTTTTGATGCTGGGGCTTCGACTTCGAGCGGAAGGCTAGCGGGCGATATTGATCCTGCCTGCTACGGGAAGGCCGCACTTGTTTCGCCGGTGCCGGGCGGTATCGGGCCGATTACGGTCGCGAGTCTCTTTAAAAATATTTTCTTGAAATAATGTTAAACGAAAAGATTTTTTATTTTTTTAATTCTTTTGCCGGCAAAAATCCTTTGCTTGATTCTTTGATTGTCTTCGTGGGAAACACTTTGCCGTGGCTCTTGATTGGCTTTACTTTAGTTTATTTTATTTTCATCAGAAGGAGTCCGAGGAGGCTCTTCATCGTCCTGCTCATCGTCACGACGTCTGCTCTGGTTACAGAGTTTTGTAAGTGGGTGGTTTTCCGTCATCCGCGGCCATTCATCGCCCTTCCTGACGTCACACAGCTCATCAATATCACCTCGCTCGGATCTTTTCCTTCCCAGCATGCGACCATTTTCGCCGCGCTTGCGACAGCTGTCTTTATATACAATAGAAAGGTCGGGACTTGGTTCATCGTCCTCGCTGTCCTCATCGGTCTCGCTCGGATTATGGCGGGTATCCACTATCCGATTGACATCTTGACAGGCTTTTTTGTCGGTTTCATAATCACATACTTTGCCTATAGGATGTATCGCAAATTCTTGAAGTCCGTCAAGGATTACATTTCTTGAGTTTTTATTTAATAAGAGTACAATACGGGGCATCATGTTGAAAAAAAGACTTTTGGCAGTATTCGTCCTCTTGGCTGGCCTTCTGGTTGCTTACTTTGTATATGCGACCCAGGTCAAGAATCCAGACTCGAAATACTCTTTCGAGCTCGGCCTGGATCTCTCCGGTGGCACCCAACTCATCTACAAAGCCGATGTGACCGAAGTCGATCAAAAAGAAGTTAAGGATTCGATGTCAGCCCTTCGCGATGTGGTGGAACGTCGCATCAATCTCTTTGGCGTTGCGGAGACGAACGTCCAAGTCCAAGAAGCGAACTTCGCCAACAATCAAGAAAATCGCCTCATCATTGACTTGCCAGGCATCACCGATATCAAACAGGCGACTGAAATGATCGGACAGACTCCGCTCCTCGAATTTAAAACCGAACGTCCCGCTGGCCCGGAGCAAGAACGCCTCATAGCTGAATTTGAAAAAGTTATTGAGCGTATCAACGCCGGCGAAAATATTTCGCTTGCATCAATCGAAGATCCATATTTTATACCGACAGAATTAACTGGCCGCTACTTGAAGCGAGCTGGACTTGATTTCCAGCAATCCGCTCAGAGCGGCACGCTCGGATCGGCCGTGGTCACTCTTGAATTCGACAACGAAGGCGCCGCCATTTTCGAACGCATCACCGAAGAAAATTTGGGCAAAGTCGTAGCAATTTACCTCGACGGCGCGCCGATCTCGACACCGGTCGTCCAAGGAGTAATCTCCGGTGGAGAAGCTGTCATCACGGGGAACTCCTCGCCCGAAGAAGCAAAGCTTCTAGTCGGACGTTTGAACTCCGGCGCCTTGCCGGTGCCGATCGAACTCTTGTCGACTCAGTCCATCGGTCCGTCTCTTGGCTCTGAAGCAACGCAGGCCGGCGTCTTCGCGGGACTCATCGGTTTCATCGCTCTCTCGACTTTGCTCATTGTCTGGTATCGATTGCCGGGTGTTGTCGCTGTGGTCGCGCTCGCTATTTACATTGCCATTATGTGCGCCATCCTAAAACTCGTACCGGTTACGCTTACCGCGGCCGGTATTGCCGGATTCGTCATTTCACTCGGTCTTGCTGTTGATGGAAACATTTTGATTGCCGAGAGACTCAAAGAAGAACTTCGCGCTGGCCGTCTCATCCAAGACGCTATCCGCGTCGGCTTTGACCGAGCTTGGTTTTCGATCCGTGATTCGAACCTCTCCTCGATCATTACCGCAGCAATCCTTTTCTGGTTCGGAAGTTCATTGATCCAAGGTTTTGCTCTCACTCTCGGTCTCGGCGCGATTGTCTCGATGCTTTCGGCTGTGACCGTCTCTCGTATCATCCTTATGTCTCTCAATGCCAAAAACACCAAAGCGACCAAGTTCTTATTCAGTAGCGGGTTTTCAAAATAATTTATGTTCGTCATCAAACATCAAAAAATATTCTTAGGCGTCTCGGTTTTCTTGGTCCTCCTGTCGCTCCTTGGCGTGATTGTTTTTGGCCTCAAAATTGGAATTGATTTCAAAGGCGGGTCACTCTCAGAGGTCGCTTACACGGAAAGTGTGCCTGACGTCAAAGACATCCAAGCCAAAGTCGACGAATTAAATTTCGGCCAAGCGACGGTCCAACCGATCGGCGAGAAAGGCGTTTATGTCAAAACACGCGACTTGTCCGAAATTGAAAGACAAAGTCTGATGAAAACTCTTACGTTTGAAGGCCTTTATCCGCTTGAAGAAAGAGCCTTCACTTCCGTCGGTCCATCGGTCGGGGAAGAACTGAAGAAAAAATCCATCGTTTCGCTCCTACTCGTCGGGCTCGGCATCATCTTGTTCGTCGCGTATGCTTTCCGCGGCGTGTCGAAACCGGTCTCGTCTTGGAAATACGGTCTCATCGCCATCGTCACGCTTCTTCACGATGTCATCCTGACTATGGGTGTATTCGCGCTTTTGTCTCACACTCTTGGGGTTGAAGCCGATACGCTGTTCGTCGTCGCGCTTCTGACTGTCCTAGGACTTTCGGTCAACGATACCATCGTCGTCTTTGATCGCGTGCGTGAAAATCTCCAGAATAAAATTTCGGATGATTTCAAAGTTATTGTCGGGAAGAGTTTGGAGCAGACAATGGTCAGGTCTCTCAACACGTCACTTTCGACTATCGTCGTCCTTCTCGCCCTCTTTTTCGTCGGACCTGACTCGACCAAGATCTTCGCCCTAACCCTCGCTTCGGGTATGTTTTTCGGAGCCTACTCATCAATCTTCGTCGCAAGTCCACTCCTAGTTCTCGTCAATCGTCGCAAACATAGCGCCTAAAAAGAGGACAAAAATAAGGTTTGTCAAATAAAACTTCTCTTGAAATTTGCTATAATGTAGCCATGATAATTTTAATTGTAATTCTGGCCATTCTTGCTTTGTGGCTTGTCGCTATTTTTAACAGTTTTGTAAGATTGAAGACCCGGGCCAACGAAGCCTGGTCTGATATTGACGTTCAGCTCAAGCGCCGATACGACCTCATCCCGAATCTCATCGAGACGGTCAAAGGCTACGCTGCTCACGAGAAAAATGTTTTGGAGTCTGTTACGAATGCTCGGGCCAACGCTCTCTCGGCCGAAAATTCTGGCGACCCTAAAAAGGTTAACGAAGCCGAGAATATGCTGAGCGGCACTTTGAAATCCTTGTTCGCGGTTTCGGAAAATTATCCAGACCTCAAAGCTAACACCAATTTCCTCGAACTTCAGCGTGAGCTTGCCGATACTGAAAACAAAATCCAGGCATCTCGTCGCTTCTACAATAGCGTTGTCACCAGTCTCAACATCAAGATCGATTCATTCCCATCAGGAATAATCGGCAAGATGTTTGGATTTAGCAAACGAGAGTTCTTTGGACTTGATGGTAGCCCAGAAGAGAGGGAAGTCGTCAAAGTGAAATTTTAAAAACCAATTTAATAATTTTATTATATGGACAAATCAAAAGCACTGAATATCGCAATTATCGTTTTAGCTCTCGCTCTCATCATTTTTCTTATTGTAAAAGATAAAAAAGTAGAAGCTCCTTCAGAAATACCGGTAGATGAAAATCCTTCGGAAACAGTCAATCCTTCTAGTGAGGGTGCAGTTATCCCGGTACCGGCCGAAAGCTCTTGGATGCCGAAGACTGTCGAAAATGAGATTAGCTTCGATGCGCCGTCTGATTACTTCATTTCTTACCCTGTCATCGGCGAATGTGACGACGTCATTAGTATCTCGACTGCCACAGCAACAGACCCGACCATTGCCGTCGCTCTCATCTACAAAGAAGGTTGTGTCAAAGATACCGATGTGACTGAGTTTTATGCTCATCGACAAGTCAAAGACGGATATGTCTTCCAGACCAACTCGACTCATCCGACAGTCCTCGCCGTCTTCGACCGAATCGTGGCTTCTGCTGAAGTAGAATAAAAGTAAAGATATAATAAAAACCCATATATCAAAGCAAAATGTTGGACACTCGGTGTCCAACATTTTGCTTTATCCCCACCAGCACACATTTCTCGTTTGCCAAGACATATCGGGGGGGGGTACTATTTGGGTATTAGTTATTAATTAGGTTTATTTTTATCATGAGCTCAAGAAGTAAAACACTAATCGGCGGAGCCTTGGCGGTGATTTTCGTAATCACGATGGTAAACACCAACGCTATCGTGTCTCTTTCGAATAGAGTGGAACGAAGCCTAGGCGATAAAGTCTCGTATAGTGGAAGCGTAATGCCAGAATATTACGTCGGTGATCAACGAGCGTCCGTTCTTCCAGGAGTTGGAGATGAAATCTTTTATCCAGAACCTGAAGATCCAGAAGGAGGAGGGGTTTATGAGGTCTTTTTTGCGAATGGTCTCTGTGCGACAATATCAGAGACTGCGTCAAATCCAGGAACAACATATATTGATACTAATGGGCAACTGAGATGCAACGTCGGGGTTGTTGGTCCTAGTAGTGGCGATTCTAACATTATTCAAGTTAATCCGGTAACTGGTCAACTAATCATATCTGGCACGTCGGCCACAGCCACAACGGCTATGAAGCTTCATGCTCTTGGTTATGTAAATCAATCCAAAATGGCTCCTTGGCCACCAGGCAACATTTCAGAAATGTTGAAGGTCTTCCAGAGAGATAATGGTATTTCTCAGACAGGTACGGTTGACAAACTTACAATCGCGGCGCTTGATGCGAGGGTTGCTAGCCTGCGAGTTTGGAAGACTGAAATGAAGTATAAAATATCTTCCCAAGATCATATTATCGGTAGACAGCAAGCGGCCTTAGGAACAACAATGGGAACAGATATTCCTGAGCCAGGAGGAGGAGGGTACCTTATCACGGTATATACTAACAATTTTCTTGAAAATACCTGCACTGCCACGACAACCAATACAGAGACGGGACAAACGTATGGAATTACTATAGATGGTTTGTGTGGTACTGGTGTCAATACAAATGACCCGATTCTAAATATGATTAATTTCCAGACCCGTGAGGGTCGCGCCACTGGGAACGGAACTTTGGCAACAGCCACGAAACTCTCCCTCCTCGGCTACATGAGTGGTCAATCTAAAATGGCACCATGGCCACCGACAAATATTGCTGAGGAAATAAAAGCTTTCCAAAGAGATAATGGTATTTCTCAGACAGGCACAGCTGGACCACTTACAACCGCGGCGCTTGATGCGAAGATCGCCAATCTCCGTGCAGAACTAGTTGAAACTAAATATTGGGTCTCTTCTTATGAAGACATCATCAAGGGTACAAATAGTACTCGGTAGTCACTAAATGACTTAGTAAAAATCCGCCTTGGCGGATTTTTGCTTTTTGTCCCTTTAAGGTCCCTAAATGTTGGACACCGAGTGTCCAACATTTAGGTCTAGGCTAAGTCGTCGATGAATTCTTTTAATTCCTTTGCACTACTCGTTTTAATAAATTCTCTATATTCCGAAAGTTTTTTGAATTGATCGGTTATGATATTGGCGTCCAGTATTCCTGGCCATCTATTTTCATCTAAAATATCAGAGAGACTACTCCACGGATATTTCCAGTAACTGTCTTTCCACGTCGCTATTTCTTTTGGGTTTTTATGAATATAAGCAGAGACGTGAACTAGCTGTTCATTGGTTTCCATATGCACGCATCGATACGGTCCCTCAAACAAATGGCCCGATGTCTCATATTTCGTATTGTAGTATTTGGTGTAGCTGTTCAAGACACGTTGCATGTATCTGGCGATTCCGCCCTCCTTTGTTTCCTGCACAAATAAATGGAAATGGTTTGGCATCAGACAAAAAGAACCAAGGGTTACAAATCGATCTTTTATTATTTCATCAATCGCTGGTTTGTCGAGTCCGAAAGAAGAACTCGTGGTGTATTTTTTCGTGTACCGGCTCATATTCTCAAAGGTAACAGGGGATTGAAAATGGAGAATGAGGAACAAGAACCTGATCCAATCAATTTTTTCTCGGAATATTATTTTCTTACCAACGCCTCGGTTGCAGACGTGATAATATTCGCCCTCTGATATTCTTACTTTTCTCATGGCTCAATTATAGAATGTTGGACACCGAGTGTCCAACATATTTTGGTTTGACTGGTATTTACGGTACTATTTGCCTATGCAAACGCTTTATACATTGGCAGACAAAAATATCAGGAAAACGTGGTTTTTGTTCACGATATTCTTGGTGATTGTCATTGGCCTTGGATACTTCCTCTCGGTCTATTACGGCTCGCCGAACATCTTGTATTTCGCGGTATTTTTCGCCATTTTCCAATCTGTTCTCTCATACTGGTTTTCGCACAAAATCGTGCTCTCGATGACCGGAGCCAAAGAAGCGAGTCGCGAGGGAAATAGGGAACTTTGGAATATCGTCGAAAACCTTGCCATCACGGCCGGACTTCCGATGCCCAAGCTCTACATCATCGAAGACTCTGTTCCGAACGCTTTCGCAACTGGCCGGGACAAGAAGCATGCGGTCGTGGCCGTCACGACCGGGCTTATCGCTACGCTCGACCGCACTGAGATGGAAGGCGTCATCGCGCACGAGCTTTCGCACATCGGCAATCGCGACATGCTCGTATCGACGGTTGTTGTGGTGCTTGTTGGATTCATTACACTTCTCTCGGACATGTTTTTGCGCGCGCAATTTTTCGGCGGTGGCGGCAATCGCGACAGGGGCGACGGGCGAGTGCAGGGCATTCTCATGATCGTCGGGCTTGTCCTGATGATTCTCTCGCCAATTATTGCGACACTCATCCAGCTATCCATCTCACGGAAGCGCGAATATCTAGCCGACGCTTCGGGCGCACTTCTGACTCGCTATCCGGAAGGCCTCGCTTCGGCCCTAGAGAAAATTGCCGCTCACTCTGGCAAGATGCGTAAAGCCAATCACGCCACCGCACACCTCTTCATCTCAAACCCTTTCGGATCAAAAATCCGCGGACTTTTCTCGACCCATCCACCGGTAGAGAAGCGGGTTGAAGCGCTTCGTAAAAGTATTTAATTACAACACATGGTTTTGTAACCTTTCGCCTCTCTCTAGGTATATAATAGATGAAGGTATGCAAAACCTCGAAAATCTGCTCGAAAGGGCCACAAATGACGAACAAGCGTTTCGGGAGATTTATGACTACACAATAGATCGTGTTTTCAACTATGTTCTTCTGCGAACAGGAGACCGTGAGAATACCAAAGAAATCGTCCAAGAAATATATTTGTCTTTGTGGAAATCGCTTCCAAAGTTCACTTATATTTCTCCAGAACATTTCCAGGGATTTTTGTGGAAGGTGGTGAAGCGTCGTCTCTACAAATCGAGACTTCGCCACATCATCACCGTATCTTTGGAAGAGGTTTATGATGTTCCGACGGATGAAAGTCCAAAAGAAGATTATCGACATCTCCTAAAGAGTCTCGAAGAACTTGGTGAAAAAGAAAAGTCTGTTGTGAAGCTCAGGTATTTTGAAAATCTTACCTTCGGTGAAATCGCAGAAACTTTGTGCATAACAGAGTCCAATGCGAAGGTCTTGCACCATCGGGCGCTCAGGGCACTTAGAAAAAATTTGATTAATTATGTCTAATTTCGAAGAAAAATTAAATAAAATAAAAGTGCAGAAAGCCTCCGAGAGTGAGAAGAATTCGATGTGGCTTGGTATAATTACAAAGAGAGAATCGTATAAAGAAAGCAATAATTTATTATCAGTATTAATTTTTAAAAAATATATGATAGGAGCACTTATAGCATTGCTTGTGGTTTTGGGTGGAGGCGGAGTTGTGGCGGCGTCAAATAGCGCTGTACCAGGAGACGCATTATTTGGTGTGGATCTTGCAGTAGAAAAAGCGAAAATTAATTTCGCTGGAAACGATGATAAGAAAAATGAGCTCCGGATTAAATTCGCCGATGAGCGCATCTCAGAAGTGAAAGCAAAATCTTCGGATGATGTAGATGGTTCGGTCAAAATAAAATCAGAAAAAGAAAAAAGAGATTTTGAAATGAGTTTGCGAAGTTTGTCAGATAGCGAAGAGCTTTCGGCTGACGCACAAGTGAGGCTAAATGCGGCTATCGCAGAAATTATCGCTATCCTTGAGGCCAATCCAAATAGTAAGATAAAAATTGAAAATGGCGATTTTAAACTTGAGGTGAAAGAAAATGGAATGATCAAATTCGAGTCAGAGGATGATTCGAAGGATGATGATTCCGACGATGATAGTTCTGATGATGATAATGACGACGATGAAGATGACAACTCAGGACACGGAAATGACGATGATGGAAAAGACGACGACAACAAAGGAAAGAGTAAAGGGGTCAACGTAAACGCTGGTGCCGGGGTAAATCTCGGTGGAAATTCAGACGATGATAGCGATGATGATTCAAATGACGAAGATGGTGATGATGAAAATGATTCAGACGATGATTCTGATGATGACGACAACGACGATGATTCTGACGACGACGAAGATGAGGACGAAGAAGATGATAATTCCGATGACGATGACGATGACGACGATGATGACGATGACGATGACGATGACAATTCCGGTTCAGGAAACGGTGGGAATTAAAAAGATTTGAAATAGCAAAAAGCCCACCCTGGGCTTTTTTGCTATAATGTATTCTATGACATTTACACTCGCTAGATTTTTGGCTCTAGACACGCTTGGTTTTATTTTGGTCATTGGCGCTAGCGTGGCCTTGTTCCTCTTGGCTAGGAAAAAATTTAGTCTCGATCGTAAGTGGACAATCACTTTTATTCTGTTTGTTATTGGGTTTTTTCTATTCTTTTTCTTACCGAAATTTGGTCCGATTTCAGAATATCCATTCTACTTTAAAACATTTGGCCCGTCTGACGGACCAGATATTCCAACGAAAAACTTACCGACATATTTTAATAATGAAAAACGCTTTGAACGTGTTTCCGATATCGCTCGCGATCCCAATGCTGTTCCGCCACCTATCACTCGTACAATCCCAGAAACTGTTCATATAAATCTCGAGACCAAAGAAGTTATTGCTGAAATTGCCCCAGGAATAAAATATAATTACTGGACTTTTAATGGTCAGGTACCCGGACCATTTATTCGTATTCGCGAGGGTGATACTGTCGAGCTTTCCATCACCAACAATGCGACGAGTTTACATAATCACAATATCGATTTTCATGCGACCACTGGCCCAGGTGGCGGAGCGACAGTTACAACCGTAGAACCTGGGCAAACGAAAAATTTTACTTGGAAAGCACTAAGTCCGGGACTTTATGTCTACCATTGCGCACACCCGAATGTGGCGACGCATATGGCGCATGGGATGTACGGGCTAATATTAGTTGAACCTCTAGAGGGTTTGCCACCCGTCGATCATGAATTTTATGTTATGCAGGGTGAGCTTTATACCGAAGGCGCGTTAGGACGCGAGGGTCTTCAGATATTTGATGCAAATGCGATGCTCTCCGGTGATCCGCAATATGTTGTTTGGAATGGCCGAACCGGTGGAGCCGTTGGCAACATGCAGGCGAAAGTTGGCGAAACAGTGCGAATATACGTCGGCAACGGCGGAGTAAATTTGATTTCTTCTTTCCATGTCATCGGTGAAATTTTCGATAAAGTTTATCCAGAGGGCGGTCTCGGTGGGCTTATAAATGAGAATATTCAAACGACACTTGTGCCAGCTGGCGGGGCGTCGATTGTAGAATTCGGACTCGAAGTTCCAGGCAAGTATATTTTAGTTGATCACGCACTTTCGCGGCTTGATCGGGGCGCTTGGGGAACACTCGAAGTAACTGGCCCAGAAAATAAAGAAATTTTCGACGGGGTTATTGACACTACTCACAAACACGGACACTAATTTTTTGGATTTATATTACTGGAAAAAGACCGAGAAATGAGATAGTATCTCTGGGTACTGGAGGGTTCGCATAGCTCTAGTGCCGAAAGGACTTATAGACTTGGAAAGCGCGCTTTCCAGAAGATGAGGTGAGATTTTTACAAATTGGAGGGTTCGCATAGCGGTCTAGTGCGCACGCTTGGAAAGCGTGTGTGGGTTACACCACCAGGAGTTCGAATCTCCTACCCTCCGCCACTTATGATTGTATGACTAGTTAATGGATTACTACTCGAAAATATGATATAATTATTATGTGAATAGTAAATCACATTTAAGAAAAGCCGGTCATCTAGGTGGCTTGGCTATGATGAAGAAGTACGGTAATCCCGGTACGCAAGCGGGTCGCCGTCTTGGCGGACTAAACTCAATCAAAACTCATAAACTGAAAAATACTGGTTTTAATACTTTAAAAAAGATAATTTTTCCAAAAAAATCTAAAGAACTGGCAGAATTGATAGGAATATTTATGGGCGATGGGCATGTTGGCAAATATCAATCATCGATTACTACGAATTCTGAAACAGATGTTTCTCACGCCCTATATGTTAAAAATTTGTTGGAAAAACTTTTTAACGTGCGGGCAAATTTAAGATTTAGATCCGATTCGAAAGCTTGCGAGCTTGTAGTTTCTTCAAAAGAAGTTTCTCGTTTTTTAGAGAGTCAGGGGATGCCTTGCGGGAGTAAAATCAGGGACGGAGTTCGGATACCAGAATGGATAATAAGGAATGATGTGTTTATAAAAGCTTTTTTAAGAGGACTTTTTGATACTGATGGTTGTGTCTACATGGATAATCATAAATATAAGAATCTGGTCTATAAAAACATCGGAATCGCTTTTACAAACTACGAATTATCCATCCTCGCCTTCTTTAAAGACCAGCTTGAGAGTCTTGGGCTGCACCCTACACAAAAGACTAAACATACTGTATTCTTAAGGCGTTCAAAAGAAATTCAAAGGTATTTTAATTTGGTGGGTACATCAAATCCAAAACATAAAAATCGTTACCTGGAGTTTCTTGAGATCAGAAGATCCGGAGGAGTCGGATAGTGGTTTATTCCAGCGGTTTCGAAAACCGCCATGCTGAAAGGCATCGTGGGTTCAAATCCCACCTCCTCCGCAGATAGAAAATTCAAAATGAGGATAGCACGGCACCTGCGTGCCGTGCGTGTGGATTTGAAGGGTTTTGGTATGTCACCGGGTGACACCAAAACCCCGGCCCGAAGGGAAATCCCACCTCCTCCTCAGAAAGGAGTTTTTCTGCTAAAATGGGCTTATGATTAAAGAATTCAAAGAATTTGCCCTGAAGGGCAACATGATCGATTTAGCCGTCGGTATCATTATCGGCGGAGCGTTTGGGACGGTAGTGAAGTCTCTCGTTGACGACGTCATTATGCCACTCGTTTCCGGAGTTTTTCACCTCCCGGATTTTAGCAATCTGTTCGTTGTGTTGCGCAATCCGACAGGTTTGGAATTCACATCACTTGTAGCTGCACGAGAAGCTGGAGCATCAGTTCTGGCGGTGGGGAATTTTATCAACGCATTCATTGCGTTTCTGCTTGTCGCTTTTGCATTATTCTTGGTCATCAAGGGCATGAATCGACTCAAGAAAGAACAAGCCGCTTTGCCAGCTGGGTCGACAGAGCTCGATGTCTTGAAGGAAATTCGCGATTCGCTCAGAAAATAAAATTTGGTATAATTCTTCCATGAAGAAAAAGCCCCAAAAATCTGCTATGACGCTCGACAAACTCGCCATAATGGTTGCGAAGGGTTTTGAGGGTGTGGATGAAAGATTTGAAAGGGTAGAGACCAGGCTCTCTAGTCTCGAAGAGGGGCAAACTAAGATCGAAGTGAGAATAACAAACCTCGAAGAAGGTCAAAAGAAGATAAACAGAGATATTTTGGATATGGGTGATAAATTCGTCCCAAGATCAGAATTCGATAATCTGGTCATCCGCTTCAATCGCCTCGACGAAAAGGTTCGACAGAGGTTGTTGAAGAAATAAATAAAAATAGCCCGGCACAGCGAAGCTGTGCCGGGCTATTTTTATCCCCATCTCTAACTCCTCCTTCTTTTCTCTTCCCAAGGAAAGCGGTACAATTTAATCATTAGTTATAATCTAGTCAATTTCTATGAGTTCAATGAGTAAAGTATTAGTAGGAGGAGTGTTAGCGCTTTTGGCAGTGGTGTCCGTGGTCAATACTCAGGCGATTGTCGCGATTTCTGATTCTGTTCGAAATAATCAGCCAAAGGTTGCCGTTCAACAACCGCCCATGATGCAGGAGTATTATGTTGGTAGTCAAACAGCGTCTGTCCTCCCGGGAGTAGGAGATGAGATCTTTTATCCAGAGCCGGAAGATCCAGATGGTGGGGGAATATGGCCTTTTGTTATTCAAACTTCAAGTACCACCTGTGAGATAGTTTGGATGTGGGATGATGGCACGCCTACGGGTGGTGGTTCGTCTGGAACATGGAGTAATGGTGGTTGTCATTTTAACACTGCTGCTAGTCCTAATTCTGGCTCTGGCGCGTCGAGTAGTATAAATATTTCAACACCTCGTGGCACACTTTCAATTAGCGGTTCATCAACGACTCTTGTGTACCAATACAAACTCATGGTTGCCGGTTACTTAGACCTTGATCAACTTACTGGAAAAATGGACACAACTACTCAAACAGCACTTCGATCATTCCAAAAAGCTAATGGAATTTCTCAGTCGGGAACGTTTGGGCCACTCACGAGAACTGCCCTCGATGCTAAAATGGCACAGCTTAAAGCAACCCAAGTTACAGGAACAATGTTTTCTAAGTAATAGAGAGTAGGTTCATCTTGGTAGTTAAATTAATATTAGAAAAACCGGTGCGCGCGGCTGAAAGCCCCCCGCACCTGTTTGTATCCCCACAACCTATTTCTACTAGGTTCTCCGCTAGGTCCGACCTAGCGGAGAACTCTCTTTATCCCCATTCCACACTCTTTCCCGTTTGCCAACACCTATCGGGGGGGGGGGTACAATTTCTGTATTAGTAATTATTTCTATATTTTTTTATCATGAGTCCAAAAAGTAAGAACATTCTAGGAGGAGCAGTAGCGCTTCTCTTTATCGTTTCCATCGTAAACACCCAAGCAATCATTTCTCTTTCAAAGAAAGTAGAGTCGGCGCTATCTCAAAAGGTTGCGTATGTCGCTGATAGAGCGCAAACAGGTAATCGGGTGATGGGAGAGTATTATGTCGGCAACCAAACAG
>CAZTRC010000012.1:17129-19292 GCA_964615845.1 uncultured Candidatus Saccharibacteria bacterium | reverse complement strand
CATTGAGGAAACTGTTGCACGCGTTGGTAACATCCATGACGGGGCAGTGCGTGCCGATCTCGGCTTGTACGATGTGGGCCGTTGCCGGTTCCAACACGTCTTGGCCTGTCGCTGCAAAAATCAATAGCTGAACCTCGTTCGGATCCATTGATTCTTGTTGAAATAGGGTACGACAAGCCTCTATGGCCAATGTCGAGTTGTATTCACTGGGGCCAGCTATTCGGCGTTCGGTGATACCTGTGAGGCGCTCGATGCTCCCCGGAGGTATGGGTGGGTTTAGGTGGGCGTTGATCAATTCTTCCACCTCGGCGCTGGTTCTAACTAACGGTGGTAGATAGTGCGCCACCGCAGAAATACCCGCGATTTGCTTGGTTCGTCCGCTGCTATTCATTTGTGTGGTCGCATTTCACTCAAACTAACATTTGAGGTCGGGAATGTCAAAACGGATTTTTATTTGTTTGGTTTTGAAAAAACTTTAGTGTAGAATTACGAAACTTCGCGGCCCTATCGTCTAACGGTTAGGACAGATCCTTCTCAAGGATTAAATCCGGGTTCGATTCCCGGTAGGGTCACAGATACTTAAAAACAAAAACCGCTTTTTGTTTTTAAGAGATTGTGACGGCCGGAGCTATATTTTTGTTTGAGCGAAGCGAAAGGCAAAAATCGCGAGGCGGGGTCGCGAGAAAATTCTGTCAGGAATTTTACTTGTGACCACAACACAAAAAACATCTCTTAGCAAGATTTTGGACACTTCTTCCCACCATGCTAAAATGGGCCCATTATGGCCGATCAAAATAATGGAGGAGGAAAGAAGGGAGGAAGTCTTTATAAGATTATTGGGGCAGTCGTTGTAGTGGTTGTAGTGCTTCTTATTATTTTTATCGGACCGAAAGATCGAGTCGTTGAAGAGCCCACAGAAGAAACAGGGGGTGATTCGTCGGCTTTGTCTGTCGTGCAACCAGTCTCGTCGGGAGATTATGAGTACGCATTTGCGGGCGTGAAATGGATTTTTGATACCGAGAGTACTGAAGTCGCGGGGACGAATCAGACATGGCTCAAGATGGAATTTGCAGACTTCACTCGTAACGGCAACGCCATCGCCTTTGGCCGGCCGTACAAGCTCGGTGTGCATCCAGGGACGTGCTCCGAAACGGATTTTATTGATACTTCATCCGAAACAGGGATACCGTTTGCATACGCTACATGCGAAGGCTCGGGTGTAAAGAGAGAATTCGTGGTACTCCAGGAATCAGAAAATGTGGTGGTGAAAATGAAAGAAACCAAAGATGGCGTTGCTGATCCAGTTTGGAAAGAATGGTACAAGATCAACGTGACGGAGATAGTGAGGTAATTAATAGTTTAAACAACAAGAAACATGAAGAGAAATATTTTTAGCATTGTAATTCTCGTAGTCCTGGTGGTGGGGCCTATTGCCGCGAGAGCCGAGGGCACGACTCTCAAAGTCACGGCATTTTTGGGTGGAGTCTATCAAGAAGAAACATCCCTCATGTCTGATGGACTTCGCGTCAACGGGCTTGTGCCGACACGTGAGCCATATACTGCGCTCGGTTATAAATTTACATCTGGCGAGCAAGCTGTGGCCGACGAATCAGTTTTCGAGGCAACAGGTAAAAACGCTATCATCGATTGGGTGATTGTCGAACTCCGAAATCCGAAAAATCTGCAGAAGGTCGCTTACTCGACAAGCGCGCTTTTGAAAGCGAATGGCAACGTCGTGAGCGCGGACGGAGTGAAGCCTCTAATTATACCAATCAAGCGTGGCTACTATCACGTCGTCCTAAAGCATCGAAACCATCTCGCTGTCATGACTGCATCGCCGATGAATATCGGGCAAAGAGTTGATTTACATCGTGTACCTCTTTTTGGAACTGAGGCATCTATGGTCATCGGCGGTATCCAAACTCTCTGGCCGGGAGATGCAAACTTTGACGGCGTTGTGAATTATGTCGGAGAAGGAAATGACCGAGAAGAAATCTTGGAAGACATCGGCGAAGCTATCCCCACAAATGTAGTCTCCGGATATTTCGGATCGGATATCAACATGAATGGCGAGGTCAAATATGTAGGTGCAGGAAATGATCGTGATATCGTCCTTCAGACTATCGGCGGAGCGACTCCAGAAGCGGTCAGAAAAGCGCAATT
>CAZTRC010000012.1:3645-17029 GCA_964615845.1 uncultured Candidatus Saccharibacteria bacterium | reverse complement strand
CTGATGCGCATAACGTCCTTGTCGATTTTCTTGAATTCTTTGTTCGAGAGATTGTATTGGTTCACGACGACGCCCAAGTTCTTGCCAAGTTTTTCGTGATAATCATAAAAAGCGCCCATGTGTTTACCTAGTTCGCCGACACGCTTTTGGATTTCGACGGCCTTTTCTTCGATCTGGAGAGCCTTCAAGCCTTGGAGCACTGTCTGTAGATACGCGAGGAAAGAGGTGGGCGAAACGATGATGACTTTGTATTTCGATGCCGCGCGCTGGATTAGATTCTCCGTGTCTTCGGTAATGGCGCCGATTTTGTTGACGATAAGGTCATAATAAATCGCTTCGTGCGGGATGAACATGAAAGCGAAGTCCATGGTGTTGTCGGCTGGCCGGATGTACTTGGCCGTCTCGACGATTCTGTTCTTCAAGTCATTCATGAAAACTTTTTCCAAGCGATCTTTCTCCGAGGGATCGAGGGCGTCAGAAATTCGGTTGTAATTTTCGAGCGAGAATTTCGAATCGATCGGAATGACTTTGTCTTTGACGAACACCACGGCGTCGACGATCTCTCCGCCAGGGAAAGGGTACTGCATTTGATATGAGCCGGGCGGCAAGGTGTTTTTGAGAAGCGTCTCGAGATAATACTCGCCGAGGATGCCGCGGCTTTTTGGATTCTTCAGCATATTTTGAAGCTGTTGGAGCTGGTCGGTGAAGCCCATGACTTGCTTGCCAGTCTCTTTGACTTCGGTTATTTCGCGGGTAATTTCTTTGATGAGTTTTTGGGATTCGCTGGACTGGTATTTGAGAGACTCGTACATTTTCTCGCTCGATTGGTGAAGACGTTCGTCGAGGGTGCGACGCATGTCTTTCATCTCGTCGGCGAGAAGTTTGAAGAGGTTCTGGTCCTCGGGCTCGCTTTTCTTCCGGGATTTGAAAATAGAAAAAGCGATAAAGCCGACGAGGAGTCCGATAACTAAGAAAATCCATTGGTTCATCCCAATATTCTACCAGAAACACGAGGGCCCCGCGAGATTTGCGGGGCCCTTCGGCTAGTGAGCTTTATGGTGTCTTCTGGTCTCGACGTTTTCCTGGTAGAATTTGTCGAGTATCCAGATGGCGGTGGCAAATACCAATGCACCATACACACAAGCTGGTATGTGCCACCACTTACTCGGGTCTAAAATCGGACCCCGAAGTACGAACAGCAGGAATGCGAAAGAGAGGAGGAATATTTTCATGCCGCGAGGTTTTGTGAATACTCTACCTTACTTCTAAATATGTTTCAAGGGTGTAAATCCAATCCTCCTCTTCTTCTGGAGTTTTTCTTTTCTCGTCGAGGAGCCAACGGAGATACGATGCGTCTTTTTGGACAAGCTCGGCAAGGCTTGTATTTTTGTACTTGCCGAAGTTTATGAATTTGAACAAAACTGGCTTCGAAGAAATATCGAGCATCTGTTCGATCGCGGAATCCTCTGACAAATTTTCTGTCTCCATAATTTTCTTCAAGAGTCTCTCGAAGAGTTTTTCAAGCACCAAGACATCGCCTTTGGCATCGTGAGCCGTCGCTTCGATTTCGATGCCGAGAAAGTAACGCAAATATTGGAGCCGGTACGATGGAATCTTGCCGTCGGGATCGAGGTGACGCGCAACACGATACGTGTCGATGACTTTGGTTGGTTTCAAACCTTCTTTCTCCAGCATCGAGACATCGAACTTGGCATTGTGTGCGACAAAAATGGTTTCGTCTTTCTGAAACATCTCTTGGAGCGCCTGCCATTCGTGGCTTTCCTTGAAGGCCGGTTTGCCCTCGACCATTTTCTCGGTGATGTGATGGATGGCCATAGATTCGATGCTGATTGGGATAGGTGGTTTGTACATTTCGCTTACGATTTCATCGCCAATTTTGTAACAAAGTTGGCACAAATGATCCGTTGGCATATTGCCGGTTGTTTCGGTGTCGAGGAAAAGTAATTTCTTTTGCATGGAAAGATTGTAACATTTTTGGTAGAATACCTGTATGACACTTCACGAACAAATAAAGGAAAATATCAAGACTGCCATGAAGGCTCACGACGAAACTCGGCTTCTCGTCATGCGAGGCATTTCTTCGGCTTTTACCAATGAACTCGTGGCGACCAAGAGAAAGCCGACCGACCTCCTCACTGACGAAGAGGCTGTAGCCGTCATCACCAGGCTTTCGAAACAAAGAAAGGAGTCCATTACCCAGTTCAAAACCGGTGGCCGCGAAGACTTGGCTGAAAATGAAGCCAAGGAACTCGCCATTCTCACTGAATTCTTGCCTGAAATGATGTCAGTCGAAGACATCAGGAAATTTGCCGAGGCTAAGAAGGCCGAGCTTGGTGCCACAGATCCGACGAAAAAGGGTATGCTCGTCGGCGCTTTGATGAAAGACCTAAAAGGCAAAGCTGATGGTGGGGATGTCAAAAATGTCGTTGATGAATTATTTTAAAAATATATGAAAATACTTTTTAGATTTATATTTCTCACGCTCGCGGTCTTGGCCGCTGATTATATCGTGCCGGGCATAACGCTCGACAACATCGCGACCGCGGCCATCGCCGGCGCAATTCTCACCGTCATTCAGATTATCGTCAAGCCAATCGTGAAAATCCTGACACTCCCGATCACTCTCATCACGCTCGGACTTTTCCTTATCGTCCTAAACGCGCTTTTCTTCTGGTTTGTTTCCGGCCTCGTGCCAGGGATGTCCGTCGAGACCTTTGTCGCCGCGATCCTCGGCTCGCTCATCGTTTCGGTCTTGAATTGGTTTGCGGATAAATTTGGCAAGAAAGAAGATTAAGATGCTGGATTTCCTGAAGAAGAAAAAACTTTTAGTGACGCATGATGGCGGCTTCCATGCCGATGACGTTTTTGCTTGCGCAATTCTACAAATTTATCTAGATCAAAAAGGTGAAGGTTACGATATCGTTCGCACGCGCGACCAAAAAATCATAGAGCGTGCGGATTACGTTTTTGACGTTGGTGGCGTGTATGATCCTTCTTCACATCGTTTTGATCACCATCAAAAAGGTCGAGCGGGCGCGCGAGAGAACGGCATCATGTATGCGGCAGCTGGACTCGTCTGGAAACATTTCGGCGAAAGTTTGACAGGAAGCCCTGAAGCGGTACAAATGATTGATCAGCGTATCCAGGCGCTTGATGCTGCAGATAATGGCCAGGATATTTACAAAAGTTTGATTCCTGGAGTCTCGCCGTACATCGTGCCATCAATCGTTGGAAATTTTAATCTGGCTTGGAATGAAGACGGAGCTCTACAGATGAAGCAATTTTTAAAAATGGTTTCGTGGGCCAAAGAAATCATGGGCAGAGAAATCTTGCACGTGAATGTCATGCTCGAGTCAGAAAAAGATATCAGAGCGGCCTACGAACAAACTGCGGATAAAAGAGTGATTGTTTTGGACAAGCCGTATTCGCGTTATGAAATCTTGCGCGTTTTGGTAGGATTTCCGGAACCAATCTACTTTGTTTATCCGAAGAGCGACGACCGGGCTTGGAAGGCTGAGGCGGTCAGAAGTACTTTTGAAGGATTTGAATCCAGAAAGCCCTTTCCTGAAGCTTGGCGAGGTTTGCGAGATGCAGATTTCCAAAAAGCTTCGGGAGTAACAGACGCTATATTTTCCCATGACGGACGATTTTATTGCGTAGCGCAAACTCGTGATGGCGCCATGGCCCTTGCTAAAAAGGCCCTCGAAAGCTAATCTAAACAAACTATGGCATTCGTCGATGAACTCAAAATTTACGCAAAAGCAGGAACCGGCGGAGACGGGGTTGTAAGGTGGCGTCAGGATAAGTTTGAGGACCGTGGCGGACCAGCGGGAGGCGACGGCGGACGAGGCGGAGACGTATATCTAGAAGGAGTAAAAGACTCGGGACTTCTCGCAAGCTACACACACGACACCAGATTTATCGCACCAGATGGCGAGTCAGGGGCGAAGAAGAAAATGTCCGGCCAAGACGGCGAGGACATGTACATCAAACTCCCAGTCGGATCAGTGGTGACCAATACTGAAACAGGAGATGTCTATGATCTGACCGAGGCGGGACAAAAAATCCTGATTCTCAAAGGCGGAAAGGGAGGACTCGGGAACGAACATTTCAAATCTTCCGTTAATACGACTCCGTACGAATCGACTCCAGGCAAGCCTGGCGACAACGGACACTATCACATCGAGCTCCGGCTCTTTGCCGATCTCGGACTTGTCGGATATCCGAATGCTGGTAAATCGACACTTATAAACTCTGTGACGAATGCGAAGTCGAAAATCGGCGCGTATGCCTTCACTACTCTCGATCCACATCTCGGAGTTTTGCAAGAATTCGTCATCGCAGACATTCCCGGAATTATCGAGGGTGCGTCAGAAGGCAAAGGACTCGGCGTGAAATTCCTGAAGCACATCAAGAGGACGAAAATGATCGCTCATCTTGTGTCGTTCGAGAATGAGGATCTCATGACTACATATAAAAATATCAGGAAAGAACTTGAAAATTATGACAAGGATCTTGCGGCCAAAGATGAAATCATAATCCTGACAAAGACTGATATGTCTGATGAGAAAACTATCGCAAAAACTGTAAAGAGTTTTGAAAAATTAGATAAAGTTGTTCTCACGATGTCAGCGTTTGATGACGAGTCGGTGAAGAAGGTGGGGGATGAGTTGGTGAAGATTTTGAGAGGCTAAAAGCGAACGGCACCCCAATGGTCGGGGTGCCGTGGTCGTCGTTTCGAAGTTGTGGCTACTTGCTCCACTTCTTCTTGAAGCTCTCCGTAGCCAACGTGGTGGCCGTTTGGGTCGCGAAGGCGATGAGCTCCGCCTTCTCGATGCCGAGCTTCTTCATCAGGAGCTTCTCTTGTTTGCCCATGGGCGTGAACTGCATACCGTTGTTGGCCATGTTCACCAGGTGCAATTTGTAAGCGATCTCGTTGCGGCGGGCTTTATTCAGCTTCATGTGCTTGGATTTGGTTGCTTCAATATTAGCACGAAGTTTATATTTTGTCAATGTCACCTAAAAACGCTTTATTTTGATATACTTTTTGCTATGGATTCCAAATATAAAGTCACCATCGGTCTTGAGATTCACGCCGAACTGAAGACGCAGACCAAGATGTTCTGCGCTTGCAGGAACAATCCTGACGAGGAGAAGCCGAATACAAATGTCTGTCCTGTATGCATGGCGCATCCGGGAACTTTGCCTGTGCCGAATATGAAAGCTGTCGAGTCTGTGGTCAAAGTAGGTCTCGCTATAGGCGCGAACATCGCGAACTTTACAGAGTTTGATCGCAAGAATTATTTCTATCCCGACATTCCAAAAGGCTACCAAATTTCTCAATACAAGTATCCTATCGTTTCCGGAGGAGTGCTGAATGGTGTGAAAGTCACTCGCGTACACCTAGAAGAAGACACCGCGAACAATAAACACGACAGAGGAGAATTCTCGCTCATAGATTACAACCGCGCTGGAGTCCCGCTCATGGAAATGGTGACAGAGCCGGTAATTCATAGCGCGAAAGAGGCTGGCGACTTCGGACGCGAACTCCAACTCTTGCTCCGCACACTTGGTGTATCTGACGCGAACATGGAAAAGGGCGAGATGCGCGTCGAGCTAAACCTCTCTGTTTCCGGCACCGACAAATTCGGTACGAAAGTCGAGGTAAAAAACATTAACTCTTTCAAATCTGTCGAAAAAGCCGCAGAGTTTGAAATCAAACGACACATTGCGCTCCTCGAAGAAGGAAAGGGAAGCGAGATCGTCCAAGAAACTCGTGGTTGGGATGAGAACAAGCAAATAACATTTTCTCAGCGCAAAAAAGAAGATTCTCACGACTATCGATATTTCCCCGAGCCAGACATACCGAAAATGTACTTGCATGAAATGTTTGATTTAGAGAAGATGAAATCAGAGCTTCCGGAATTACCAGCAATCAAGCGTGAAAGATTCAAAGCGATTGGAATAAAAACCGAAGACGTAGATATTTTCGTCACCGACCAGGAACTCGCGAACTTTTTCGAAGAAGTCCTAACACTCAAGGTCGAACCTCGAGTGTTAGCGAACTATATCCTGTCGGATTTGAATGGCGCGAGGAAGCTTGCAGGCGTGGATTTCAAATTCCCGAAAGCCGAGTCTTTTGCCTCGATTATGAAAATGATTGCCGAGAACAAGATTAACTCCCGTGGAGCCAAGGACTTAATCGCACTTATTGTAAAAGAAGACATCGATCCAGAATCTTATGCTAAAGAACACGGTCTCATTCAAGAACTCGACGAAAGTAAACTCAAAGTCACCGCTGAAGCCATCATCGCCGCCAATCCAAAAGTCGCCCTAGAATACAAATCCGGAAACGAAAAATCTATCCAATTCCTCGTGGGGCAATTCATGAAGGAGTCAAAAGGTTCAGCGAACCCACAGCTTGCGTTGAAAATCCTCAAGGAAGAGTTGGAAAAGTGATATAATTTCAGCATGAAAAAAGTTCGTGTTGCTATAAACGGTTTCGGTCGGATTGGCCGAGCGTTCTATAAGATGGCCTGGGAGCGTGATGATATCGAAGTCGTGGCGGTAAATGACCTCGGCACAATTGAAAGCATCGCCTATCTTTTGAAATACGATAGCGTTTATGGCCGCGCGCCTTTTGCGGTGGACTTTTCGAATGGCAATCTCGTCGTAACAGACGGTGCCAAAAAACTCGAAACCAGATTCGTCTCCTCGAAAGATCCGAGCGGCCTGCCATGGAAAGAACTCGATATAGATGTTGTCGTCGAATCTACAGGACTTTTCACTTCTTTTGATAAAGCAAAATTCCATTTGGATCAAGGCGCGAAGAAAGTGGTGATTTCCGCTCCTGCCAAGGATGGCGACGGAAGTGTCCCAGGCGAAACCATTCTCCTGGGTGTCAACGAAGAAAAATTCGGCACATGCGACATTACTTCCAATGCTTCTTGCACGACCAATGCCGCATCGCCGCTTATCGGAGTGCTTCACGAAGCTTTGGGAATCGAAAAGGCGATTCTTTCTACAGTTCACGGCTACACTGCATCGCAAGCGCTTGTCGATGGTCCGTCGAAAAAAGATTTGAGAGAGGGAAGAGCGGCCGCAGAAAACATCGTCCCAAGCTCAACAGGTGCGGCTATCGCCGTGACCAAAGCTTTCCCAGCGCTTACCGGACTCTTTGACGGCATCTCGATCCGCGTGCCGGTGCCAGTAGGATCGCTTGTCGATGTCACATTCATTTCCAAAAAGCCAACGACGGCGGAAGAAGTAAACAAAATCCTGATCGAAGCTTCGCAAAGTCCGCGATGGAAAGGACTCTTGACCGCGACAGACGAACCAATCGTTTCGTCTGACATCATTGGTGTGACCATTCCATCTATTGTAGACCTCGAGATGACGCGCGTCGTTGGTGGCAATCTCGTGAAAGTGATGGCATGGTACGATAACGAAATGGGGTATACGGCGACGCTCGTGAATCACGTAATTAAAACTGCGCAAAGTCTAAAATAATTTATGAAAATATACATCGCATCAGATCACGCCGGGTTTGAAATGAAAAAGGTTTTGGTAAGCCATCTCGGACTTTTGGGGCATGAGGTTGTCGATAAGGGGCCTGACCATTTTGACGCGACTGACGATTACCCGGATTTTGTGTCGCTTGTGGCCGAGGGTGTGGCTGAAACGGATTCAGAAGCTTTTGGAATTGTCGTCGGTGGCACGGGCACAGGCGAAGCGATAGAGGCGAATCGTCTCTTCGGTGTTCGCGCAGTAGCGTACTATGGCGGACCGGAAGAAATTGTAAAACTCTCACGTGAACACAACGACGCGAACATACTCTCTCTCGGTGCGAGATTTATATCCGAACAAGAAGCAAAACACGCGACAGACATATTTCTCGCAACCAAATTTTCTGGAGATGAGCGTCATAAACGTAGAATTTTAAAACTTGATAACTAACGGGATGGACATCCAACACTTACACTCCACAGCGTTGCGACTTCTCACTCCATCAAAGGGAATTTTGGCTGCGGACGAGAGCAATCACACTTGTAACGCGCGTTTTGCTGCTTATGGAATTCCCGAAACCGAAGAAAATCGCCGCGCGTATCGCCAAATGCTTTTTACCACTCCAGGAATTGAAAGATATATCACCGGCGTTATCCTCTATGACGAGACAATCCGTCAAAAGACCAATCCGATGACGCGAACCAAAGGCGACACTGGTATGTTTTTTCGCGAATACTTAATTCAAAAGGGAATATTGTCTGGTATAAAAGTCGATGCAGGCCTCGTGGACATGCCAGGCTTTCCGGGCGAGACGATTACCCAAGGCCTTGAT
The DNA here is from genome assembly GCA_964615845.1 of uncultured Candidatus Saccharibacteria bacterium. Lineage (GTDB taxonomy): Bacteria > Patescibacteriota > Minisyncoccia > Phycocordibacterales > CSBR16-119 > CAYRQF01. The sequence continues at coordinate 8,670 of CAZTRC010000012.1, read as the reverse complement.
GGTTTGCCAGCACGGCTAGAAGAATACAAATCAATGGGAGCCTCGTTTGCCAAATGGCGCGCGGCCTTCAAGATTGGAACCAACACTCCAAGCGAAGAAGTCATTCGCGAAAACGCCAAAATCCTCGGGCGTTACGCCAAAGCCTGCCAAGATGAAGGCATCGTGCCGATTGTCGAGCCGGAAGTCTTGCTCGACGGCGTGCACTCTATAGAGAAATCCAAAATGGTTACAACGCAAGTCTTGAAAATCTTGTTCGAAGAATTACCGAAATATTTCGTAGAGCTTCCGGGGCTCATACTGAAAACAAGTATGGTGATTTCTGGGAAAGATGCGATGGTGCGAGCCGATGCCAAGACAGTTGCGAGGTTTACTGTGGAAGTCTTGAAGACGTGTGTGCCGGATCAGATTGCCGGCGTGGTCTTCCTCTCTGGCGGACAGAGTCCTGACGAAGCGACCAAAAACTTTGATGAAATCGCCAAACTCGAGCCTCTGCCATGGCCACTCGCTTTCTCATTTTCCCGCGCGCTCCAAAACGATGCACTCGAAATCTGGGCCGGCAAAGACGAAAATATCCATGATGCCCAAAAGGCATTTCTGGGGCGTCTCCAAGAAAATTCTCTCGCTGATCAAGGTCTCTAAACGTGGTACAATGAGTCGATGGAAATCATCCCCGCCATCATGCCAAAGAGCTTTGACGATATTCGCGAACATGCGGAGAGAGTCTTTGAATACGTAGATTACGTCCAGCTTGATCTCATGGATGGGAAATTTGTCGAAGCCAAGTCTTGGCCATTCTTCCCAAAAGACAAACAAAGCGCTCGCGAGCTCATGGATGGCGAAATTCGTCTGCCGTTTTCGGACAAAATAAAATATGAATTTGATCTCATGGTCATGGCGCCGGAAACTGATCTCAAGAAATATCAAAAACTTGGGGCAAGCCGGCTCATCATTCATGCTGACTCGATAGACAATCAGGAATTATTTTTGAAAGAGATTACCAGCCTCAAAATAGAGTGGGGAATTGCATTCAAGACCAGTAATGACGTGAAGAAATGGAGCGATCTCATCCAAAAAGCAAACTTTGTGCAACTCATGGGTATAGAAAATATTGGTTATCAGGGTCAGACTTTTGATCCGAGGGTGCTCGACCAAGTTAATCACATCAAACAAATAAAGCCGAGTGCTATAATTTCAGTTGACGGTGGTATTAATCTCGAAACCGCGCACGAACTCGCTCAAATCGGCGCCACTCGCGTCGTGTCCGGGTCAGTCGTCTTTGGCGCCAACAACCCAAGCGTTTCAATTGAAGATTTTAAAAATATTTCAAATGTCTAGCCTCACTCCCGAAAAAGAAAAGATGCTCGAGTTGAAAGCGAATGAAATTCGCCAAAGTATTATCGACATGCTCGAAGATGCAGGAAGCGGACATACGGCGGGGCCGCTCGATATGACCGACGTCTTTACGGCGTTTTATTTCCATATCTTGAATCACAGACCAAATGAGCCGGAATGGCCTGACAGAGACCGATTATTCCTCTCGAACGGGCATATAGTGCCTGTCAGATACGCCACAATGGCCCACGCCGGGTATTTCCCGCTTTCCGAACTCTCGTCACTTCGTAAATTCGGCTCACGTCTGCAGGGCCATCCAGAGCGCGAGAAATTGCCGGGAATGGAAAACACTTCCGGACCCCTTGGTTCCGGTATTTCGCAGGCTTCAGGGTATGCCTATGCTGCCAGGATGGACGGAAAGAAATTCCGAACGTATTGCTTCATTTCTGATGGAGAACTTGATGCCGGAAATTCTTGGGAAGGGATAATGTTTGCCGGGGCGAATAAGCTCTCGAATCTAACAGTCGTCATCGACCGCAATAATATCCAGATAAACGGCATGACGGAGGACATCATGCCACTCGAGCCTCTCGCGGATAAATGGCGTGCGTTTAATTGGCATGTGCTGGAAATCAATGGACACAATATGGAAGAGATAGTCGACGCGGTAGAACAAGCAAAAGCGATAGTCGAGAAGCCGACAGTCATCATCGCCCACACCATCGCCGGCAAAGGCATCAAAGAAATTGAATACGACTTCGAATGGCATGGCAAAGCGCCCAACAAGGAGTTGGAACAGAAATGGCTGAAAGAATTACGAACCATGAAAGGTAAGATAGAGGGAAGCCATAGTGAATAAAATTATTAATCAATATATTTTTATGGAATCACAGCGCACAACACATTTGCTTTTGGCGATTATAATCGCGGGAATCGTCGTTATCATCGCTCTTGTCGCGAGACAAACGACCTGGGAAAGAAGTTGGTTTTTGCAGATTATCGAAGACAACGCGATGCAAAATCTCCCAAGCGAACAAACTATGGTGCCGATGCCTCCTGAAGTCGTGATCCTGCCCACCCCGACGCCTGAACCAGAGCCGCCAACTGTCATCGAGAATATCAATCTCATCACCGGCCAGCTCTACAACACCGCCTTTTATGCTGACGCGACGCCGAATCCGAAAATGAAATATTGCGGTGAGCGAACGCACGCACTTCCTGGAGAATCCACCAAAAGCTACATGTTTTTCGTACCGGCAGGCGCGGCGTGTCTCACGGGTACTAGCGTGCCAAACGGCGAAGGGTTCTCCCTGACACAATTCATGGTCTCGCCGAAAGCGGGCCTCGGCGCGTCGGTAGTGAATAATTTGAATCAGAAATACGGCGCGACGACAGAGACAGTCGGCGAAGACACTTACGTCATAAATGTCGGCGCTAGCGGCGTCTCGTCGTACACTTTGGCGAGCCTATATTTCCAAACCGGTCTCTTCACTTGGGCCCAGCCAGTATCAGGATTTAGTATAATGATGAATAATTAGTCGCTCAGAAAATCAATGGCCGTAAATAGACACGAAATAATCAAATCACTTATATTAGCTCACAAAACGATGACGGAAGTCCTCGCATTATTGTCTGAGGAGCAAATAAATAATTTATTAATTACGGATATTTGGACTCCAAAAGATGTAATTTCGCATCTAACTGAGTGGAATATTGAGTACGTAAAGGAAATAGATAATATTTTGAATGATAATCCAACGTGGCAAGAATTATATGAAAGTGAAGAAGGAACAAACAAACTTAATGAAAAATCTGTAGTAAAGAGAAGAACCGCTAATAGTCAGGAAATAATTAAAGAGTGGCATGAAGCATTTGATAAGTTATTGGAAAAGATAAAGAATCTTACAGAAGAAGAATGGTTATACGAAAGTAGCACCGGCGTGTGGACCGACGGAAAACCGATAACGGTAAATACTATTTTCGAGTATACTTATAATGGATTATCACATGAAGCAGGTCATGCAGAGAAAATTAGAGGTCTTATTAGGTAATTATTTTTTATGGATTCACACAGGACATCACACATATTGCTCACGATTGCGGTTGTCGGCATACTTTTCTTGATATTTTTGTTTATGAAGGAGAGATATTGGAATGAACCGACGCCGACTTATCAACCAATTGTCCAGGAAGAGCCGGTCTACGTTCCGCTGACAAATAATCCTGTAAATCCTCCGGTTACAAATCCTAATCCAACACCAAATCCTACGCCTGAACCTGACCCAACGCCGAATCCGACTACTCCAACGCTTACCATTTCTAACATAGAATTTTCTGCCGGTGATCATGGTGTAATAGGATATGCAGAAGACTCAAATTATAATCTTTGGTATGTGTGCGCAAACAATGCTACCGAATGGAGGTTTTCGAGATCTTATGATGACGATGAATGCGGAACATCTGATGAGTTAAAAGTGCAAAAATATAATCTTGAGGTCTTTCTTAAATCAGAACAAGATAAGTCCATCCTTGATGCTCTAAACGCCAGGTACGGTATCACAAGTGCTAAAATTGGTAGTTCTTACCAATTAACTCTACCTCAAACTTCCGCATATAATTCTCTTGAAATTTCTAAAGCATATTTTTCTACAGGATATTTTGAGGTTGCAAGGCCGATTGCTTATAGTGATAGTGATTTGTATTAATTAAAATGCTAAACGCCAATTCAAAATTAAATGACAAACTATTCTCGAAAGATGTCGAGATGATCCCGACGAGGGATGGCTTTGGTCATGGATTGGTAGAAGCGGGAGAGGCAGATGAGCGAATTGTTGCCGTGTGTGCGGACTTGGCCGAATCTACTCGTGCGCATTGGTTCAAAGAAAAATTCCCGAAGCGTTATGTCGAAGTTGGTGTAGCTGAGCAAAACCTCGCAACCGTCGCCTCGGGGATGGCGAACTACGGCAAAATTCCATTCATCATGTCATACGCGACATTTTCGCCTGGCAGGAATAATGAGCAGATCCGGACGACGATAGCTATCAACAACGTCCCGGTGAAAGTCGTCGGCTGTCATGCTGGCGTCTCCGTCGGCCCTGATGGCGCGACACACCAGGCTCTCGAAGACATGGGTCTCATGCGCATGCTCCCGCGGATGACGGTCATAAACCCATGTGACAGCGAAGAAGCCAGGAAAGCGACGCTCTGGGCTGCCAAGCATCCCGGGCCCGTGTATATCCGTCTAGGTCGCGAGAAAACCCCGGTCATAACAAGCAAGAGCACGCCCTTCGAACCAGGCAAGTCGCAAATTTTCTGGAAGTCTGCTGATCCAGCCGTCGCGATGATTGCGACCGGCGCACTTGTGCACAACGCACTCCTTGCTGCCAAAGAACTCAGCGAGGAGGGAATTCAGACTGTCGTCATAAATCTACCTTTTGTGAAGCCGATGGATATGGCGATGATCGAATATGTAGGTAAAATCGGCCGTGTGGTGACCGTAGAAGAGCACCAGATCGCCGGCGGGATGGGAAGCGCCGTTGCCGAGGCTCTCTCGCAAACGAAACCCGCTTTTCAGGAATTCATCGGCGTTCACGACCAATTTGGCCAATCAGGAAATCCCGACGAGCTCATCGCGCACTACGGCATGGACACGAGTCACATCAAACTCGCGGTACATAAAGTTTTGAAGAGACG
>CAZTRC010000012.1:0-3545 GCA_964615845.1 uncultured Candidatus Saccharibacteria bacterium | reverse complement strand
TTGAAAAATTCCATTAAATTTTCTTAACCTTATAATCTCCCGGCGCTTTATTGAGCCACGATTCGAGCTCGGCTTGTGTAAGTAGCCCTTTCTGCGCTCCGATGTGTTGGACGACATTCATGGAATTCACCGGTCCCCATAGAAGCGCTTCCTCAAGGGATTTACTCATGACGAGTGCGGTAGTCACCGTTGAAGCAAAAGCGTCGCCAGCACCAGTACGTTCTGCCGGAGGCTTCGGGTCTGGATAAGCCGGTACAAACCACGCGTCGGTTCCGTCGTATGCATACGCGCCGTTTGGTCCGTCGGTAAGGCAAATAATCTTTGGTCCGAGATCATGCAACTTTTGCATCAAGATTTTCACATCTTCTTCTTGCGTGCCCAAAATCCTGTTTGCTTCTTCTTTGTTGCAGAAATGGATTTCGGTGCGTTTGTAGAGTCGCGAGAGTTTTTCGGCGCCGAGTTTCATCTGGAAAGTGCCAGGCTGGAACCCAAGCTTCACTTCTGGGTTTGCTTCTAGATAATCCGCAATTTGATCGTGGTATGCGAGGGTATCGTTTCCAATCGACGAAAGGTATATCCAGGATGGAGCTTCGTCCGGCGCCACAAAATTATATTTATAGGCCTCATGTTTTATCAGGATTGTCCTCTCAGCTTCGTAGGAAAGCACGTAGTGGTAATTTGTCTTCATCCCACTATTTTTGTTTACAAAAGTCGTATCGATACCTTCAGCTTGTAAAGCCTCGATACATTCGATGCCATTTTGGTCGTCACCAATATTTGTTGCGAGGGCGACACCAAGTCCAAGTCGTGCAGCAGACACAGCCGCGTTTGGACTGTTGCCTACAGCCTTTACAACAGTAACGTCTTTGTAAGGAATCTTGTCGGCAAAACGCATCGTGATAGTGCAGTTTTCATTGTTGATGTCGCACGAGACGTTGGCATCTTCGAGCTCAATGAAGGCATCGACAACAATATCGCCAATGGCCAGGAAATCTAATTTTTTCATGACTCAAGTATAGCAATTCCAGGGAAGGGGAATAGTTGAAAAAGGCATTGACGAGTTTGGCGCAAAGTTGTATAGTCTATATTCGTTCTTTCCAAAACGTTGGACATATTTTAACCAGAACCAGTACAAACACCAGACGACCATGCCGAGGAAGAAGAAAGTCGCAACTGTACCTGTGGAGAAGCCCCCCACGGATCCGATCATCAAGATGAGAACTCTGCCCCTAAGACCTCCGCCACGCAACCCCGTCGTCAAGAAACAGGTAAGCACCCTGGAATCCCCCGACAAGAAGCGATACGACGACGACGAACTCGACGAGTTCCGAGGGATCATCATGAAGAAGCTCAAAGAGGCACGCAAGGACTACGATCTGCTGAAGCAGACCCTAGCCAACAGCGACAACAACGGCACAGATGATACCGATCCAGGAGGCGGTGATCCTCTGCATGATGGCAGTGAGACCATGGGCCGCGAAGAAACCGCTCAATTGGCTGTTCGCCAGGAGAAGTTCATCAAGCATCTGGAGGACGCCTCGCTACGGATCCGCAACAAGACCTACGGCATCTGCCGCGTCACTGGGCGTTTGATCAGCAAGGAACGTCTGCGCTTGGTTCCGCACGCCACGCTGAGCATCGAGGCCAAGCAAGAGGCCGCTGCATAGGCTGTCCAACCGTTTTGAAAGGCCCGCTTCGGCGGGTCTTTCACTTTTTACCCCCACACCTATTTTTGAATGGTCTTCAACATGCGCCTTTGGCGCGATTCAAAAATAGGTGTGGGGTTTTGGTATAATGATTTCATGGAAAAGAAACCCGAGAAGTCGCCTTTGAGGATAGTACATTCGAATCCGGATTTTAAGCCGGATGATTTTACTCCATTCGAATTATCTATGGGAGATATTCTTGACGGTAAACTAACTCTGGAAGATCCAGAGAAGCAAGCTGCATTGGATAATTTTATACGGTCTTTTAATCAAGAGACTAACAAAAGAAAAAGACAGGATATTCTTAAATTTATAGCAGAGCTAGTAGGATCATAAAATGCTCAAAGACGAAATCAAAAATTTGATAGAGGGCGATGTCGAAGATTCGGCCAAGGTGCTAGAGAACTATAGTCATGACTATAGTATCTTCGAAGTCCGTCCGGAGGTGATTGTTTTTCCTAAAAATGTGGGTGACATTAAGAAATTGGTCAAATATGTAAATGAGAAACGCTCTCTTGGGCTCATGAATATCACTCTAACGCCACGCGGCGCCGGGACGGACATGTCGGGCGGACCACTTAGCGCTTCGATTATCCTCGATATGACGCGATACTTCGGCGGAGTACTCGAAGTGAAAAGCGGCGACTTCGGTATGCAAAAGTCGGGAACAGGGCAAGATTTTAAAATAAGTGGAATTGCCAAAGTTTTGCCCGGCACGTTTTATCGAGATTTTGAAAAAGAAACCTTGAAAGAGAATTTAATTATGCCGTGTTATCCAGCCTCACGCGATCTCGCGACAGTCGGCGGCATGGTGGCGAACAATGGCGCAGGGGAGAAAACTTTGAAATACGGCCAGAACAAGGATTTCGTCAAGAGTCTCAAGGTTGTTTTGAGTGACGGTGAAGAATACGAAATTGCGCCACTGAAAAAAGAAGAGCTTGAAGCCAAAATCTTGGAGACCAATCATTTGGCCGAAATGTACCGGAAAATCTGGAATCTCATCAAGAGAAATCAAGAAGAACTCAAAGCTGCCAAGCCGAAAACGAGTAAAAATTCTTCCGGCTATCTCATCTGGGATGTCTGGGATCCGGTAAGTGAGATGTTCGATCCGACGCGGCTCTTTGTCGGCGCGCAAGGCACGACCGGGATCATCACGGAGATAACGTACAAATTGGTGAAGAACGAAAAAGAGTCAAAGCTCTTGGTAATTTTTTTGAAAGAGTTTAGCCAAATTCCGATGCTGACGCACGAGCTCCTCAAAAATGATTTAGAAACTTTGGAAATTTATGATGATCACACACTTCGCTTTGCGGCGAAATTCTGGCGCGGATTTGTCAAAGACAAAGGCTGGTGGGGGACTCTCCAATACGGTTTGCAGTTCTTGCCAGAATTCAAAATGATTTTGACCGGCGGCCTGACCGGCCAGGGCGTGCCGAAGCTTATTGTACTCGCAGAATTCGTCGGTGATAGCTCGGAGGCTATCCTCAAAGAAGCGCGCGTGGCCGAGAGCCGCATCGCGGGCCTTCATCTTAAGACGCTCATCACCAGGACTCCCGAAGAACGCGACAAATATCTCTCGATTCGCCGCGACAGCTTCAAACTTCTCTCTGACCACTCCAAAGGCGAGCGGACGGCGCCTTTCGTCGACGATGTCATCATCCCGATTGAAAATCTGCCGAAGTACATTCCCGAGCTCGAAGCCATCCTCGACGACAACAAAATTCTCTATACCGTCGCCGGGCATTTGGGGAATGGTAATTTGCATGTCATCCCGCTCATGGATTTCAATGATCCAAAAACCGATACACTCATTGAAAATCTTTCGACCGAAATTTTCGC
>CAZTRC010000011.1:0-20149 GCA_964615845.1 uncultured Candidatus Saccharibacteria bacterium | reverse complement strand
AGTGGATAGACAATGTCCTCGAAGAAAAAGCCGAATATCCGATCAAGGTCGGAACGATTTATAAAAATAGGGGAAAGGATGGCATTTGGAATGAATATATCGTTTCGGATTTTGAAGAATTCAAGAAGTTTGAACTCAAATCGCTAAACTCTCCGTATGTCGTCCGTTACACTTATGAAAGAATCTCCGAAAACGAAACCGAGCTAACATATCATGAATGGATGATCGAAGGCGAACTCGCCGAGCCATTCGAAATGAGGCATTTGGAAAAATTAAAAGAAATTTTAGAGAAGTAATTTATGACACAAACAAAAACAGAATTTCTGGATGTCTTGGATGAAAATGGTGATTTGACTGGAGAGAAAATGGATCGAAAGAAAATCCACGACCTCGGTATTTGGCACAAGTGTGTGCACATTTGGATAATCAATCCGAAAGGCGAGCTCTTGATACAAAAACGTGCGAGCCACTTGGACAATTTCGGAGGACTCTGGGATATATCGGCAGCTGGACACGTGGAGGCGGGCGAGACCAGAGAAGAGGCAGCCTTGAAGGAACTTCGTGAAGAGCTCGGTGTACAAATTCCTTTTTCGGAAATGATTTTTTTAAAAGATTTGAAAGTGTCTCTCGTTAACACCAAAACTGCCGGGTTCAAAAATCATTTTGATTCGGTTTACCTCCTCCCGAAAGATATAAAAATTGAAGATCTTGTTCTGCAAGAAGAGGAAGTAGAAAAAGTCGAATATATTCCTTGGCGAGAACTGAAAAAACAAATCGGGATCGAGCCAGAAAAATTTACGAATCGCAAGGAAGAATTTGAAATACTTTTTGAGTATTTAGAGAAGAACTTTTAGAATGTTAAAATAAATCAGTTATCACTAACTTAATTTTTATGTCAAACAGAGTCGCGCACTTCGAAATACACGCTGAGGATCTCGGAAGGGCCAGGGATTTTTATCAAAAGATTTTCGGTTGGGAATTTTCCGAATGGAAAGGCGGGGATACGGAATACTGGATGATTATGACGGCGGACAAGGACTCCAAAGAAGTCGGTATCAATGGCGGACTCTTGAAAAGGCCCGAAGGTTGCAAGCCGGTAGAGAAAGGCCAAGCGGTGACAGGGTATGTCTGCACGATCGTCGTCGAAGATATTGACGAGACGATAAAGAAGCTCGAAGAAGCTGGCGCTATTTGCGCTTTGCCGAAGATGTCACTCGCGGGCATGGCATGGCAGGCTTACTATCTCGACTCCGAGAAAAACGTTTTCGGCATCCATCAAGTCATCCAAACGCCAAATTAATTAAAAAGACCTGTCTAGCATAACTTCCTTTCTGAAAGGCAAAGGTCTGGTATACTTTTAAAGGCTCTATGAATCAGGTCGTTTTAGAAACCTAATCAAAAAAATCTATATGATGATCACAATCGCAACAATTCTTATCATCTTGTGGCTTCTCGGTATCGTCGGTGTTTACACCATCGGTAACTTCATCCACATTCTCTTGGTCGTCGCTGTCATTATGTTTCTCGTCCGAATCATTCGCGGCGAAAACCCGGTCAAATAAAAAGAAAAATCCTCCGATAGCCTCGGAGGATTTTTCTTCCGGCATGACTAAAGATTTCGAGTAGAAAGGTGTATAATTTATTTGGAGATTATCAGTCGTAAAATTCAAACATGAAAAAAGTAAATGCAAAAAAGAAAGGCGGGATGGGTAGAGCCCTCGCAGTCGGCGCAGGAGTCGCGGCGGGTGCCGCTGCATATATGCTAGTTGGACCAAAAGGCAAGCAAAATCGAGCGAAGGTCAAGAAGTTTGTGAAGAATGTCGCAGGGAGAGTCAGGAACAATAAAGATGTCTTGGCGATGGCAGCGGCAGTAAAAGGCGCAGCCAAGAGAACCAAGGCCAAAGCAAAAGGTGCGGTTACGAAAGCGAGAAGTGCGGCTAGAGCTGGCGTGAAGAAGGGTGTAGGCGCGGCGAAGAAAGCAGCGAAAAAAGTTCTAAATAGAGCCGTGAGCAAAGTAAAAAGAGTCGCGAGGTAATTATTAAATAAAAAATATTTATGGAACAACCACAAATCAATCAAACGACTAGTAGCGAAGGATCGGGAACAAACACAGTTTTGATCGTCTTTGTCATCATTATCATTTTGGTTGGAGGATATTTCCTCTTCATCCGCGGCGGCAATAGCGCGCCGGTAGCTGAGGACAATGGCGGCGGCATAAATGTAAACGTGGAATTGCCAGCAGGAAATGGCAGTGAAGCTCCAGCGGGTGCTGGTGGTGGAGCTGGTGCAGAAGGCGGAGCGACGGGTGGCGCAGCGGCTGAGTAAATAATTCTAAATAAAAAGCCGGGCGGTCCCACAGGACCGCCCGGCTTTTTATGGCGCCCTTCCCAAAATGAGAGTTTTAATGTATATTAGCCAAGCCCCAAAGGGCGAATTTTAATTATGGAAATTCGTAACATAGCTATCATTGCGCACGTTGACCACGGCAAGACGACCTTGACTGACGCCATCATGCGCCAAACCGGCATGGTCAAAGACGACGCGGCCTCGATGGACTCAAACGATCTTGAAAAAGAGCGGGGAATTACCATTTACGCCAAGAACGCCTCGGTCAATTACAAAGGTACAAAGATTAATATCGTCGACACGCCAGGTCACGCCGATTTCGGTTCCGAAGTCGAGCGTGTATTGCGCTCGATCGACTGCGTCTTGCTCGTCGTCGACGCCCAGGAAGGTCCGATGCCACAGACTAGGTTCGTCTTGAAGAAATCTCTCGAAATCGGACACAAGCCGATCGTCGTCATCAACAAGATAGACAAGCCGGCCGCTGATGCCAAAAGAACTCATGACGAAGTCTTTGAACTTTTCTTTGAGCTCGGCGCGACCGAAGAACAATTAAATTTTTCAACCGTTTACGCGATCGGCAAGCAAGGTGTCGCCATGCGAAATATGGAAGACGAACAAAAAGATATTACGCCACTCCTTGATATGGTGCTCGAGAAAGTTCCGGCAGCCAAGAACGACACGACACTTCCACTCAAGGCCCAACCCTTCAATCTCGCATACGACAACTTCTTTGGCCGCATGGCTGTCGGACGCATTTACGATGGCGAGCTCAAGACAGGCACGACGGTCTTCGTCAAAAAGCATGACGGCTCTGTTGATCAAGGCCGCATCACCAAACTTTTCACATTTGAAGGCACAGCGCGCAAAGAAACTGAAGTTGTAGAAGCCGGAGACATCTTCCTCATGGCTGGACTTCCGGATATTTATATCGGTGATACCATCTGCGCGAATAAGGAAACAGAGGCCCTGCCGACAATCAAAGTCGACGAGCCGACAATCGCTCTAAACTTTTTGGTCAACAGTTCACCGTTTGCCGGTAGAGAAGGAAAGTTCGTAACCTCGCGCCAGATTCGTGAAAGACTTTTGAAAGAGCTCGAAATCAACGTCGGACTCCGCGTGGACTTCGAAGGCGACACGATGAAAGTCTTTGGCCGTGGTGAATTGCACGTCGCTATCCTCCTCGAAAACATGCGCCGTGAAGGCTACGAAATGCAGGTTAGCCAGCCGCAAGTTATCATCAAAGAAGAGGGCGGGGAAAAGCTCGAGCCTTTTGAAGAGGTGACAATTGAAATTCCGCTTGAAGCTCAGGGTGCTGTCATCGACAAGCTCTCGCGCCGTGCCGTCCACATCACCAACATCAAGCCTGAAGGCGAACGCGTCCGACTTCTTCTCGAAGGTCCGACGAGAGGTCTTCTCGGCTATCGCGGACAGTTTGTCGTCGACACCAAAGGCGAAGGAATTTTTGCGAGCCGTGTCACCGGCTTCAAGCCATACGTTGGTGCAATCGAAAAACGCCAAGTTGGCTCGATGGTCTCGATGGCCGCCGGCAAGGCACTCGGATACTCTCTTTGGAATTTGCAAGATCGTGGCACGCTCTACATCCCGGCCAACACCGAAGTTTATGAAGGTATGGTCCTCGGCAATACTTCCAAAGGTGAAGAGATGATGGTGAACCCCACAAAAGGCAAAAACTTGACCAACGTTCGCTCGTCTGGAAACGATGAAGCTATCGATCTCGTACCGCCTTTGACACTGTCGATCGAGCGTGGGCTTGAAATCATGGCTGACGATGAATACCTCGAAATCACGCCGAAGTCTGTACGCCTCCGCAAGCAATTCCTCTCTGAAAATGATCGCGTAAAGGCGAAGAGATAAGGGGCGCTTCGCAAGACTCTCCAGAGAAAGGCATATATTCTCGCCTGTAAACGGCGAGTCACTCATTCTCACAAAGCCCGTCCTTCAAAAGGCGGGCTTTGCTGTGCAAGGAGAGGCGTGATAAAATGAATTTATGAAAAAATTCATCACCACACTTTTAGTAGTCGTTGTTATTATTGCGATTATTGTTATCGTTAAGACCGACAAAATGGAAGTCCAAGATAGCGAGAATGTCGTTGAAGAGACAGGCGGTGCATCGGGCCAATTTGCGAAACTCGCGGATGATGCAATAGTTGTCATGGATCAGCGTCCGGGAGACGTTGTAATTGCGAGCGTTGTTAGTCTGTCCAAGGACGGTTTCGTTGTGATCAAGAAAGATGAAGAAGGAAAAGCTGGCGGTATTATCGGGGTTTCAGAATTTCTAACCGTTGGTGCGCATTCTAAAATTGATATTGGTACCACAGAAAGTTTGATGGACGGACTCACTTACTATGCTGAGCTCTTTGAAGACAACGGCGATGGCGTTTTTGATCCGAAGAAAGACGGGCACGTAAGATGGAACGGTGATGATATTTACACGATTTTTAACATCGATAAAAACGCCGCTGATCCTGGAAGCGTAGAAATTAATTATTAATTTAATAAAAAACTATTGAATATAAAAGAAATTTTCGACAAACAAAATGCAACGGCTGCCGGGATCGTGAGTGTCGCGCTTGTCGTCGTCGCAATCATCGCCGGGATATTTTTGTCTAACCTTCGAAGCAGTGGCAACGTTTTAACTTCCACAGGTTCGGCCAAGACCAGTGTTACCTCTGACTCGGCGAAATTCTCTGGCTCTGTTATCGCTTACGGCGCACAGTTTGAATTACCGACCAGATACAAAGAGTTGGAAGCAAGTACGGCCAAAGTTAAAAAATATCTGATGGACAGTGGTGTGACCGAAGCAGAACTAACTATTTCTCCGATTACTCAATTCGAGCAATATGACTATAACAACAATGATGGGCCAAAACAGTTTCAACTCTCACAAATGATAAGCGTGAACTCGACCGATGTTGACAAGGTGACGAAGATTTCAAATGGTGTGTCGGACATCGCCAAGTCCGGAGTGTTGTTTCAGACGAATGGCGCGCAATATTTCTACTCGAAGCTCGCTGACCTCCGTGTCTCACTTCTCGGTGAAGCAGTTCAGGATGCTAAAGCTCGCGCCAAGGAGATTGCCAAAGCTTCCGGAAGCGGTGTCGGCAAACTAAAGTCTGCAACATCTGGCGTGGTCCAAGTTTTGGCACCAAATTCGATCGACACATCGGACTACGGTACGTACGATACTTCGACAGTTGAAAAAGAAGTTATGGTGACAGTAAGAGCGACTTTTATCATCAGATAATTATGAATTGGAATCTTATGAAAAACATAATCATAGTCATCGTCGGCGCGCTGATCGTTTTCTTTGTCATTTCGAAAGTCGGCCGTGATACTCCAGCACCGGTGGTAGAAGATCCGGGTGTCTCCGTACCGACTGAGATAGAGCTCACGAGTCTCAGAGGAGTAAAGATTTACGTCACTATGCCGAACGAGACCGAAGAGATTACGAGTCCGCTTGTCGTCAAAGGAAGAGCTCCGGGAAATTGGTTTTTTGAAGCTTCGGCGCCCGTTGTCCTCACAAACTGGGATGGTCTGATTATTGGTCAAAAATACATCACAGCAGAAGGGGAATGGATGACGACAGATTATGTTCCGTTTTCAGGCGAAATAGTTTTTGAAACACCAATTTGTGAAGCTGATTATTGCAAAAGAGGCTCACTCATTCTCCAAAAAGATAATCCTTCTGGCGAGTCGCAATTTGATGACGCGGTAGAAATGACTATAAAATTCAAGTAATTTAGAGCGCTTGTGGAGTCTCGAGCATCTTGTATAATTGACTCATTAGAAGTTAAGACACTTTTGTTATGACTTTATTTGGAAAAATACTTTTAGGGTTGGTTTTGGTGGTTGGCGTCGTCCTTATCGTGAAGGGCGGAGCGAAAAAGGATGATGTGGCGGTTGAAACGACGGATGATGGTGTCGCGGAAGAAGAAACTTCGGCAGAAAATCCGGGCATATTCAACGGATCGATGAAAGATCTCTTGGCACGTGGGGGCAGTCATAAGTGTACATTTAGCCAGGAGGTAGATAATAGTAAATCAACTGGTACGGTTTATATCTCCGGCAAGAAGATGCGCGGTGATTTCGCCACGCTTGAGACAACGACCAATATGAACATGGAGAGCCACATGATTTCGGATGGCGAATTCGCGTACGTCTGGTCTGCGGCGATGCCGATGGGCATGAAGATGAAAATTGATATGGGCACTGAGTCTCCGGAGAATGTATCGCAAGGCATGGACTATGATCAGAAGCTTGATTACTCATGTGAAGCTTGGGTCGCTGATGAGACCAAGTTTTCAGTTCCGACAGAAATAAAGTTTAGCGAATTGCCGAGCCAGGCTTAGAAACCTCTAAAAAAGCGCCGCGCGCCTTTGGCGCGCGGCGCTTTTTAGCGGCCTTCATAAAAGTCAAATTATGTGTTAGTATGTGTGCTCATAATCAAAATATATGAAAGAATTTTTAAAGAAAAATTGGAAAAAGGTTGTTACTGTCGGCATCTTACTCCTGCTTATCATCATTGTAGTTTCGGGAAAGGGTGGCAACAACTCTGGCGTTTCGAAGTACACGATTGAAACTGGCGATGTGGTGAATACACTTCTTTTGTCCGGAGAAGTCGAACCAGTCCAGGAAGTAAGAATGGCGTTCTCGGTGAGTGGAAAAGCGGATCGTGTTTACAAAAATGTTGGCGACAAAGTCTATAGCGGCGAGAAAATCGTCGAGCTTGATAACGCTTCGCTTCGAGCCGATCTTGCTGATGCCGAAGCTAATCTGTCTCTCGAAAAGGCGCAATCCAATGTCTCAAATGCTGAGCTCGATATCGCCGTTGAAAACACTCGAACAAAACTATTGTCTGATGGTCTTGTTGCGTATACGAAATCTGGCGATACTTCAAATACTGCGCCTGAAATTTCTGGAAGTTATACTGGTAACGTCGAGGGTGAATACAGGATCGGTGTTGAATATTCAAATGCTCCTTCTCGTCGAGATATTACATATTCTGGTTTAGAAAAAGGCCAAGAAGAAGTTCTCTTGTACAAAGCGGTGCCGTTGGGCAATAATGGCCTTTATATCAAGTTCGAAGAGGGTGAAATTTCGATTGGCGAAACCTGGCGTGTCACTATTCCGAATGTAGAAGGTCCAAATTATGTCGAGAATTTAAATGCTTACAAGAGTGCCTTGGCAAGTCGCGACGCAGCTGAAAATCAAAATATTTCGAAAGATATAAACAATGCTCGCATCAAACAAGCTGAAGCGCAGGTGGCGAAAATTAGAGCCGAGATCGAAGAACGAACTCTTAGGGCCACTTTTCCTGGAATTGTTGGAAACATCGATATCAAGGAGGGTGAGATCGCAGAATCTGGCAAGGTTTTGGCTAAAATTCTCTCCGAAGATTCGTATCATGTCGTCGTCCAAGTACCAGAAGTCGACGTGGTAAATTTAGTGGCAGAGCAGAGCGCGGATATTTTGCTTGATGCTTACGGAAGTGAGGCGATTTTCCTCGGCAAAGTTCTCTCAGTCGATCCGTCAGAGACGGAAGTCGACGGCGTATCTGTTTATGAAGCGCGAATCGGTTTTGATGAGACGGATGCACGTATTCGTTCGGGGATGACGGCCGATGTGCGGATTTTGAAAGAAAAAAAGGTTGGGGTTTTGCGTTTGCCACGAAGATTTATTGACAAAGACGAGACTGGCCAATTTGTTTTGGTGGAAAATATCGATGAGTCGACGGACAAGGTCTATATTATTCTTGGTCTTGAAGGAAGCGATGGTTTTGTCGAAGTCGTAAGCGGTGTCAAAGTAGGAGACGTCGTAATTGGTGAATTCGAATAATAATATGAGATCGTCACTTCGGGTTGGATTTTTACTTGGACTTCGTCAAATTCAGCGGGCGAATGTTTGGACGACATCACTCATCATTTTCATTATGATGCTGACGTTTCTAAATCTCGTCGGCGTTTCTGGTATCCTCGTCGGTCTCATCGAAGGATCGGTCAAGGCAAATCGAGAGCAATACTCAGGGAACATTCTTTTCTCCACCCCAAAAGGCGATTCTTACATCGAGGGCAGTCATACGATGATCGAGACGATCAAGATAACGCCGGAAGTCGAATCTTTCACTGCGAGATTTTTGGGCAATGCGACAATCGAAGCAAATTATTCTACTCGTCGCGACCCGAACGCTCTCCGGGATAGCGTCGGAGCTCAGGTCGCGGGTATCGATGTCTTGGCCGAAGAAAAGGTGACCAATCTTTCGAAATATGTCAAAGAGGGCGAATATTTACGACCAGGCGAAGACCAGTACATTTTGATGGGAGCCAACATGATCCAGCGATACATTTCGGATTTTGGCGAAGGCTTCGATACGCTCGACGACATTTTCCCGGGAACGAAAGTGCGGATTTCGGTTGGCGATAAGACCAAGGAGTATATTGTGAAGGGTATCGTCGATAGTAAGGTCGACCAGACATCTTTTCGAATTTTCATGACCGAGCAAGAATTTGTCAGATTTTTCGACAGAGGAAATTTGAATATCAATGAAATCGCCATCGTTGGCAAACCGGATGTGAGTGAAACACGTCTGAAAGACATTTTCGTCCGCTCTGGTTTCGCCGAAGATGCCAAGATTCAAACTTCCGCAGAAGCTATCCCGCAATTTTTGACAGATATTAAAATTGCTTTCGGGCTTCTCGGAAACATCATCGGTTCGGTTGGTATCATCGTGGCCTCGATCACTATTTTCATCATTATCTTCATCAACGCTATCACCAGGAAGAAATACATTGGTATCTTGAAGGCGATTGGGGTCGAAGCTCGGGCTATTAAGCTCGCTTACATTTTCCAATCGATTTTCTATGCGCTTTCTGGCTCACTTCTTGGACTTGTCGTTATATATGGATTGATGGTGCCGGGTTTCAACAAGCATCCGATTGATTTCCCATTTTCAGACGGCATCTTGGTCGCGCCGTTTGAAAGCACGATGATCAAGTTTGTGCTGCTGCTGGTGGTTACGCTCATCGCTGGGTTTATTCCCGCCGCGATGATTATTAGGAAAAACACGCTTGATTCTATTTTAGGCAGATAACATGATAATTGAAGTAAAAAATTTAACTAAAACTTTTACTAACGGGAAAATAGAGACTCCTGTTTTGAAAGGCATTGATCTTGGAATCGCCCCAGGAGAATTCGTGGCCATCATGGGTAAATCTGGTGCCGGCAAATCGACGCTCATGTATCAGATGAGTCTCCTCGACGAACCGACGGGCGGTAGTGTCTTTGTCGACGGGCAAGATATTTTAAAACTTTCAAACAAAGAAAAAACTAAATTTCGCTTAGAAAAATTAGGCTATGTCTTCCAGGACTATGCTCTTTTGCCAGAACTTTCGGCGCTCGAGAACGTCATGATCCCTCTTATTATGCGAGGCTTCAGTGACAATACGGCCAAAGATAAAGCGCGCAAAGCCTTGGCCGAAGTTGGACTTGAACACCGTATCGACAACAGACCGAGCCAACTCTCCGGCGGGGAACAGCAACGCGTCTCTATCGCCCGCGCCATCGCTGAAGATCCAAAAATCCTTTTTGCTGATGAGCCGACAGCGAATCTCGATTCGGCTTCGGGAAATCATATTGTAGAAGTTCTTCGTGACATCAACAAACGCGGACAGACCATTGTCATGGTCACACACGAGAAAGAATATACTTTGTACTGCGATCGAATAATTCACTTGGCAGATGGTGTCGTAGTGCGAGAAGAAAAACTGCAAAAATAGAAACTTTCCCCAACACCCAAGGTTCGACCTTGAGTGTTGGGGCTGGTATAATATTGTCATGGGATTTCGAGAACCTTTTGTTACAGGGGAAAAATATCATATCTATAATCGAGGAACCGATAAAAGGAAAACTTTTATTGATAAAAATGATTACGAAAGGTTTTTGTTTATATTGGAAAGTCTGAATAGGTTCTCCAGTCATGGAAACATAAAGCAATCTATGAAGGCTGTTCTTTCGGGAAAGTCTCGTGGCTCAAGAAATGATCACAGCAAACTAGTAAGAGTTGTAGATTATTGTCTAATGCCAAACCACTACCATTTGGTGATTGAGCAGCTTGTCGATGGCGGGATTTCAAAATTCCTTCAGAAAGTCATGACAAGTTATACGATGTATTTCAATAAAAAATATGAGAGAAACGGTGTGCTTTTCCAAGGTAAAACTAAATCAAAATTTATAACTTCGAATTTACATTACAAGCAAGTCAAAACGTATATAGACCTCAACCCTGTTGATCTGTCTGAGGCTGGGTGGAGAAAGAAGGGAAGAGTCGGTTCGATTGAAAAGACAAATAAATTTTTAAAAGATTTCAAATGGTCCAGTTGCAAAGATTATTCGTCGTACGCAAAGTACTTAGGGGGAACGGAAAGATTGGGGCTGTTGGAATATGTTGATGAACCCTAACACTCAAGGTCGAACCTTGAGTGTTAGGGTTTGACATGGTGGTGAGTTTCTGTTAAAATCACGGCGTAATTTAGCTCCTTACAATTCAAGGATTATTTTGAGGCGAGCCTGTTTTTGCTGAATTTCGGCAACGACCGGCTCGTCTCAAAGACGGCCGTTACGTGGAGCGTTTCCATGAACAAATAATTACGGCAATGAAGGAGCAAAGGGATTTAGTGCTGGCAGATCACGAGCCTGGAACAAAGGCTATGGGGATCTGCAAGAGTGCATTCAATGCGCTCGAGCTTACGCACCAAGAAACAGCAATGCTCTTGGGGCGTGGTGCGGAACTTCGGGCTCGTCTACAAAGAGACATTTCTGAGCTTGTGTTGAGACACGGTTGTGACCTCGAGACAGCTCAAGCGATCATGGGGCCAAACTTCTTCGGTGTTGGGGAGGCCATGCTTCACTTCGGTGTGAGGCCTGGAGTCCGCCAACACGCAGCTCTTCACAGAGTTCCTTGGTCGAAAGAGGTCTTGCGTGCATGCAAGGATACGCACGCTCTCGTGGCTGTCTTCCCACTATCGATCCTACAACTTCGCGACAGACTCCCAGATCCTCAAATGCTGTTCGGTTTGGAGAGGTACGGTTATGGAGAAAAGCATCTGGCGCGAGACCGCGGAGAATTGGGCTGGTATTTGGTGCGCAAAGAAGCAAGCGACCTGTCTCGCGGCTACAACTTTGAAGAGCAGAAGATCATGCTTGATCGTGCCAACGAAGAAGTAGCAACGGCCCGCATCTTGGTGTATGCCACCATGGGAATTTTACTTGCCTCTGGTCAGCGCATGTTCGAAAACCACCATGTACGCTGTACGGATGTGACTGATAGTGAAGAACGGGGCAAGATCTATCATTTGCTCATCGGAAGCTTCCGGAATCGAGCACTGATTTTTGATCAATGTCTCGACTACATTCGCAACAGCGCTATCGGAGCGGGTTCAATTGTGAAGAGACGCTGATCCTTGAGCGCATGAAGCAACAGCCCTGTCTGCGGACGGGGCTGTACTTTTTGGTGGTATACGAGCCTCGCGTATTCTCGCTCACTCGTATATTTCCGTCGCTCACATGTCATGCAAAGCTTTTGCCTTGCATACATGCTCGCTAGGAAATATAATTTTCAAATGGAACACGTAAACATCATCACATCTTTCGTTGCCGGGCTTTTGATGTTCTTGGCGCCGTGTACGTTGCCACTCGTGCCGGGGTTTATCGCTTTCATTTCTCATGGCGAACGTCAGAAGGTGACCAAGAATGCCTTTCTCTTCTGCCTTGGATTCCTCGCGACGTTTCTTCTCTTTGGGATTCTGGCCGGACTTCTCGGACACGTCTTGGCGCCGTACAAATTTGTTTTGCAAAAAGTTGGAGCTGTCATAATCATGATCTTCGGGCTGTACCTTCTCGGACTTTTCCGGATACCCTTCTTCTCCGGCTCAAACATCGGTGAGAAGTTCAAGAATTTTTACAAAGGAAAGTGCGGCGCGTTCTTCTTTGGTGTGTCGTTCGCGCTCGGTTGGACGCCGTGTGTGGGACCAGTCCTGGCCGGCATATTTTTCTTTGCTACTTTTTCTTATAGCGTTCTGTGGTCGCTTCTACTTTTCTTTTTCTTTTCGCTCGGATTTATCGTACCGTTTATGATTGTGGCTTACTTGGTCCAAAGAGGGAAGAACTTGGCCCTCAGGTCTTCCAAATGGTTTACAATTTTTGCGGGGCTCTTACTCATATTCCTCGGCGTACTTCTCTTCGTCGACAACTTTGGAGTCATCGCTGGGTGGCTTTACCAAGCCCTCGATTTCATAAATTACGAGAAACTCAATAATTTACTTTAGTTTGACAAAGTCTCCGTTCGCTCCTATACTGCCAACCAGACATGAACCTCGCCCATATTACATGGGTCCAAAACCACCTCACGATGAACAACCCCAAGCTCTGGATAGGTCTAGTAGGATTAGCACTTTTCACGCTGTTGGTCCTGGCCCCGAACCTTCTCTTGGACAAGCGATCAACTGATGTTGAAACTCTTGGCGTCATGAGAGCGGAGGATACAACCAACTGGAACCTATATGTTGGATTCGGCTTGGTCAATAACATCGGCCCTCGCACGAAGTCCTCTTACTGGGTCACGGTCGATAGCCTTGGAGCATCTTTGCCTATCACTGACGATTCGATCTTGATGTAACAGAGCGACACGGTAAGGGTCGGTGAAGAGATCGAGATCTTTCGTACGAGTCTTGATTCCGGTCAGTTGGTTGGAAGAAGCCACGCATCGTACAAGAAATTGCTGGAGGAGTAGGATTTTGCTCCGCCAGATAACGACCGACCCGCCGAGAGGCGGGTCGTGTTTTATTTTTTCTTTTTTGTCGTCTTTTCCTCTTCCTTCATCTCAAGCCCGGGAATTATTGTCGGCATGTATTCTCCAATTTTCCGCATCCATCCCAAGAAATTTTTCTGGATGTACCGCAGGACGACAATTGTCACGATGATAACTATAGCCGTCAGGATGTAGTTTTTGAATTTGGCGACGCCGTCGCTGATAACCCTGATTTGAGTGTGGAAATAATTTCCGAGGCCCATGAAGAGGTTTACATAAATGACCAGTGCCAAGAAATCATAACAAAGAAAAGTTTTTCTTTTAATTTTTAGCGATCCGGCGATGACCGGTCCGATGAATCGCAAGTAGATGAGAAATCGCGACAAGAAAATAATCTTCTTGATATGTTTCTTTAGATACTCTTGATTCTTTAGGAAGCCTTTTTTCTCCAAACGTTTCTGCATCTTTACTACGAGCTTGCTACCGTGGAAGGATAGGGAATAGAGGATGTAGTCCGATACCAGCATACCAGCGATAAAGATGGCCATGATGACGGGGTAGATGAAAACACCGATACCGGTCAGATAGCCGGTCGCGACGAGGACAATTTCTTCTGGCACCGGGATGACCAAGTTAGACAAAAGAGCGACAATGAACATGCCGCCGTATGAAAGTCCGCCCAACGAATTTGCAATTAAGTCCGTTTCTCCCATGGAATGTAATGTTTAGATTATAACAGTTTGAAAGGAGAGCCAAATCTCTTTTTCAACATCTTGTAAATCTCGGCAAAAATGATGATAAGGAAGGAGACGAGGAGGATGATCAGGAATTCTTTGGCGCTGACCGCCTCCAGGTGGAATATCTCGCGCATTTTCGGGACATAGACGACCAGGACGTTGGCGAGTAGCGCCGCGCCGAGGCCAAAGACGAGATATTTGTTGCTGAAAGGGTTCATTCGAAAAACTGATTTCTCGAGGGAGCGTAAATTGAGTACATTGAAAAGCTGACTAAAAGCAATAAAGAGGAAGGCTAGCGTGCGGGCTTTTTCTATACCGAGTGGCAACGTTACTTTGAAAATAATTATGGCGCCGATGACCATGACGATAATCATAAGAATCATAAAAGGGAAGGTGCGTTTCGAGAGGATGTTTTCTTGGAAACTTTTGGGTCTTTCTTTCAAGAGGTTTTCGTGGGCGAGCTCTCCGGCAAGAGGAAAGCCAGCCAAAGAATCGGTTACGAGATTTAGCCACAGGATTTGCGTAGGGAGAAGCGGTAGTGGCAAACCGATGGCCATGGTCGCGAGAATCGTTGCGCCTTCGGCAAAGTTGGTCGAGAGGAGAAACGCGCCGACCTTCTGGACGTTTCGAAAGACCAAACGACCCTCTTCGATGGCGTCAATGATGGTGGCAAAGTTGTCGTCGGTCAAAATTATTTGGGCTGATTCGCGCGCGGCATCGGTGCCAATTATACCCATAGCAATGCCAACATCGGCCTTCTTCAGAGCCGGTGCATCATTTACTCCGTCGCCGGTCATGGCCACTATTTCACCTTGTTTCTGTAAGATTTCGGCGATTCGCATCTTGGTTTCGGGAGAAACGCGGGCGAAGACATTGTAGGCTTCAACGATTTTTTCAAATTCTTTTTCCGGTATGCCGACAAGTTCTTCTTCGGAAATGGCATTCTTATAATCAAGACCGAGTTCTTTGGCAATAGCCACTGCTGTCCTTTTGTGGTCGCCGGTCGCCATGATGACACGAATGCCCGCCAGAGAGGCTTTTTGCATCGCTTCGAGGACTCCTGGCCGAAGCGGATCTTTGAGGCCCGCTGTCCCGACATAAATCATGTCCGAGACATCGTCGTCACTAACTTTGTAAGTTTTTTTATCGACCTTTTTATAAGCGATGGCGATAGTACGTAACCCAGTGTCGGCCAATATCTCGACGCCATTTTTAATCCCGGCTATCTTTTCTTTCGAAAGTTTTAGAGATCGTCCATTTTCAAGACTGTGGGCGCATTTGTCCAAAACTTTTTCCGGCGCGCCGACAATATAAAGATATTTCTCGCCATTTTTTGTTTCGACAAGCATTTCGCGATATTTTTTGAGTGAATTGAAAGCGGGTTCATCGATTTTGAATTCTTCGGCAAGGAGAATTTCTTGAGTAAGGCCGGCTTTATTTGCAGCTACGATGAGCGCGGCTTCGGTTGGTTCACCAATGATTTCATAGTCTTTATTTTTAGAAACATTTATTTTGGCATTGTTGCAAACGGCCATAATGCGCAAGAGTCTTAGGAGATCGGGACTATCTTTCGCTGTTATAATTTTAGAATTTTCATGGAAGAACCCAACCGAATCCCAGCCCGAACCGGAAATGCCAAAGACTTTACCGGTAGCCATTTTAATACTCTCAACCATCATGATGTTTTGGGTTAGTGTCCCAGTTTTGTCGGTAATGATTGTAGTAATGGCGCCAATGCCTTCGGTCGCGGTCAGATTTTTGATCAAGGCCTTTTTCTTGGCCATACGTTTGGCGCCAATAGCGAGGATTATCGAAAATAGCGCCAGCATGCCTTCGGGTACAATCGAAACAAGGGATGCCATAGACAGAAGGAATGTTTCGCGGAAAGCGAGTTTGTTTACAAGTAGAGAGAAGATGAAAATTATTGAAGCGAGAATGATGGCGGCGACACCGGCTTGTTTTGACAGAGAGCGGATTTTCTTCGTGAACAAACTGTCTTCTTGCTTGATTTTTCCGAGAGACAAAGCAATCCGACCGAAAGCTGTACCTCCTCCAGTTTCTGTTACAACGAATTTAGCCGAGCCGCTAGTCACAAACGTGCCCATCCAGAGCATGTTGCGTCGATCGGCCAAGTTTGTCTTTATGTGGATGGCGTGTGAGCTTTTGTCGCTAGACTCACTTTCGCCGGTCAGGATGCTTTCGATGACTTTCAAATTTTTGGCTTCGATGATGCGTCCATCGGCCGGGATGCGGTCGCCTTCTTCAACTGAAATTATATCACCAGGCACGATTTCACTCGTCAGTACTTTTTTCAATACGTTGTCTCTGTAAACCTTTGCGAAAGGTGCGCCAATCTTTTTCAAAGCGGCAATCGACCTCTCGACTCGATATTCATGGATGAAGCCGACGAGCGTGTTTAAGATGATGACGGAGAAAATAACCCAAGCGTCGATATGTTCTTTGAGCCCAAGCGAAATGATGAAAGCGATGATGAGGATCACCGTCATTGGACTTTTTAATTCCTTCAAAATCTTCTTGAGAGGATTCTGACGCTTGGTTTCTTCGATAGTATTTCCGCCATAAAATGCTAGACGCTTATCAGCCGCTGCCGCTGAGAGGCCCTCCGGACTAGTCTTCAAATATTTCATCACAGACAAGCTTTCCTTCTGATAAGGGATGAATGTCTCTTTGGCGGGGGTCATGGATACAGTATAACAAACGCATTGCGACAATATCCGGAAGACTGTTATAATCTAAGTATTACTTTTAGTCTAAAAATTATGGAACAAAACAATTCATTCAAAACAATTCTCTGGATAATCGTGGGTCTCGCGATTGTCGCCATTATCATTTTCCTTGTCACAAAGAAAAAGAATGCTGACATGGACGCGGATGAAAACATTGTCATCGGTCAGGCTGTCGTAGAGAAAATTGATATTGCGATGATGGAGTCTTTCCCGATCCAGGTAAGCGTGCTCGCGACAGGATACTTGTCTGACGGCTGTACGACTGTCGGCGATGTCAAACAGCGTTACGATGAAGGCACTTTTAATGTGACCATTGAATCTAAAAAGCCACTTGATGCCGAGAATTGTATCCAGACCATCGTTCCATTTGAGAAAACCATTTCGCTTTCGGGTGTTGTCGGACTTCCACGCGGTACTTATACTGTCGATGTCAACGGCATTACAGGCAAGTTCACGCTTGAAATCGACAACTTCATAAGCGAAACTGATCCAGTCAAATAAAAAATATGCAGAAGAATCTATCTATCGCACTCATTTTATTTTTGCTCGCGGGGAGTCCTGTGCTTGCACAGGAAGAAAAAGAGGCTCCCTCAAAAGAAAAGACGAGTTTTGCCGAGAAGCTTTCGTTTAGCGAAGGCACATTCCTCGGGAAAATAAATAATTCCATCATAAATCTTGTTGAGAAGGTTGAGACTTGGCGGGAGGCCAGAGCGGCGAAATTCCGCGAATCACTCGATAAAGTCGACGACAAACGCGAAGAAAACAAAGAAGCCAAAGCCATGAACAAGGTCTTCAACGTCCTCCAGCTTGTCCTTCTTGCCGTCTTACTTTTCATCTTTTCTCTTCAAGTTGTTTTCTATTTGATTGGTACTCTCATAGTTCTTGCAATCCTTCGTAAAATTTTCGGTACAGCCTTTAGTTTTATCCATGAAAGGCGGATTGGGAACTAGCTTGGTGAGTTTCACTTTCCTCACTATAATAGAAATGTGGATATGCAAAAGTTTTACTGGCTCGGGGTCGTTTTGATGGCTATCTCAGCCTTATTTTTCCCATTTTGGCTGACAGGCCTCATATTTGTGGCCGGGACGCTTCTATTTAGGAGTTTTTATCCGGGCCTCATCATATTCTTCATCATGGATGCGCTCTATGGCTTTGAGACAATCAAGGTCGTGTCTGTTTACGGCATGCTCACGATTTGTGGAATTCTCGGTTATGTTATTTTGCAATTCTTGAAAACTCGGCTTATTTTTTCACCCAAATAATATGTTTTTTCGCAAAAAGAGAAAACTAAATAAAATCGGTATCGACTTTGACGAGATCTTGATGGACTCCCAAAACCTTGGAGCTTTCGATACCCAGCAATTCGAAGGCCGAATTGAGCAATCAATTTCCAAAAAATCGATTTTGGCGATTGGTGTTTTTTTTACCATAGCACTTTTTGTTTTTATTGGAAGGCTTCATGGGCTTCAGATCAAGAAAGGTCAGGCGTATTTCGAGATGTCTGAAAAAAATAGCCTCGATAGCGAAATCATTTTTGCTGACCGCGGCGTCATCTTTGATCGAAACGATGTTGAGCTTGCTTGGAACGAACGCACCCCTGAAATGGCTGAGTTCGATTTTTCTAAGCGTGCTTATGTCGATGCTCCTGGGCACAGTCTCTTGCTCGGCTACATCAAATACCCACAAAAAGATAAAGCTGGATTCTATTGGCAAACGCATTCCGAAGGTTCGGACGGTGTTGAGAAATCTATGGACGCATATCTAAATGGTGTTAACGGTTCGAAGATTGTCGAAGTAAATGTCCGTGGGGAAGTCTTTTCGGAAAATGTTGTTGATGCTCCAGAACATGGGAAAAATCTGAAACTTTCAATCGACTCGCGTCTTCAAGGCAAGATGTACGAATCAATAGAGACTCTCGCTGGTGAAATCGGTTATCTCGGCGGCGCCGGACTTGTCGTGGATATCGCGTCCGGCGAACTACTGGTCGCGACGAGTTTCCCTGAGTACGATTCGGAAACTTTATCGACGGGAAGTGACAGAGAATCAATCAACGCGTTCATCGCCGATCCGAACAAGCCATTTCTCAATCGCGCTGTTGGTGGGCTTTATTCACCGGGCTCGACGGTCAAGCCATTCATCGCCTTGGGCGCTTTGAATGAAAATATCATTAATGCTAATACCACAGTATATAGTTCTGGGGAAATCCGCGTCCCGAACCCTTACAACAAAGAACTTTTTACCGTCTTTCGTGACTGGAAAAAAGGCGGTCATGGTACGACGGACGTGACCAAAGCAATCGCAGAATCAGTCAACACTTTCTTCTACGCCATCGGCGGTGGATACGAAGGCCAAGCTGGGCTCGGTATCAGTCGAATTGAAAAATATATTAAACTCTTTGAAATTGGAGACAAAACCGGTGTCGATATTCTCGGAGAAGTCTCGGGTGTGGTGCCGGGACCAGAGTGGAAGAAAAAAGTTTTTGATGGAGACGCTTGGAGACTTGGAGATACATACAACACTTCGATTGGACAATACGGTTTCCAAACGACGCCCGTACAAATGCTTCGAGCGATTTCGGCGATTGCAAACAATGGTACGCTCGTCACACCACATGTCGTCCTCGAGAAAAAAATGGAGTCCGTTGCCATCCCCGAAGATTTTCTTTTGACCGATTTTGAATTGGTGCGTGAAGGCATAAGGAAAGTCGTAACCGAGGGTACCGGTGGCGTTTTGAATGTATCGTATGTCGACATAGCGGCTAAGACCGGTTCGGCTCAGACGGGTGCGCAAAACAAATTTATCAACTCTTGGGTGGTTGGATTTTTCCCTTACGAAAATCCGAAATACGCCTTCGTCGTCCTGATGGAAAAAGGCCCGTCACAAGGGGAGCGCAGTGCGTCATTTGCCGCTCGTGGATTCTTCGACTGGATGAACCAAAACACGCCGGAATACTTTGGAGTGCCTGAACTCTAGTATCGTCTTCCGTTTTTGGCTGATTCGGGTATACTAATTAATGTAATGATAAAAGTATCTAATAAATACGCCATTTTGAGTTTAGGGGCTCTCCTCTGTCTCTTATTTTCTATATTGTTTTCAGGTGGTGTGGCAACGGCGGGTCCAGTTGTTGATTACTATTTTAACAATGCGGTTAACACCGATCCAGCAGAGCTTGGAAATTATTGGTACGATGACGGATTCTCCGATCCAGCGCTTGAGCTCCCAGACTTTTCAGTGAATTCTTTCTCGGTGACGGGTGGTGCGACTTACGCGGGTGATGCAGTGTTTCGAGGAAATGGATTGAATGAAGGGACCGTTACCGGCGATGCAATATTTTATGATGACTTGTCTGAAAATAATGGTACTGTTTCAGGCATACAAACTCGTCGATATCTATCTGACGTAACAGTAACTCGAGATTTTACTGCGAGCGATCCATGGACGATTGTTGCTGACGGTGCGGTGGTAAATCTTGTCCAAGCAACTACAGATGGAACAAC
>CAZTRC010000010.1:0-20666 GCA_964615845.1 uncultured Candidatus Saccharibacteria bacterium | reverse complement strand
ACGCCATCGGATACCTCTTCTTTGACACTCTCGGCGAGAAAATCATCGCTTTCTACGATCTCCAAGAAGACTTCTTGAGGGTCCAACAACTCTTCCAGGACAATGCATTCCTCTCAGTCTTCGTTTCGTCTTTCACGCCGCTTCCGGACAAGGTTTTCAATCTCGTCGCCGGACTTTTCAAGATAAAACTCCTGACTTTCGTCATCGCCTACATCTTGGGTCGATCACTTCGATTCTTCGCTGTTGGCTTTGCCATGAAGCTCTTTGGCCATCGTGTGGCGCGGGCCGTGTATCGTCATTTGAACATAGTTTCAATAATCGCAATCGTGATCGTAGTCGCTGCCATCATTTTGCTCGCCAAATTCGGCTAAGATATCCAAAACTCCCATATCGAATGCTACAATGTAGTCATGTTTAATTTGTTTTCGAAAACAAATAGAGTCGTCGGTCTCGACATCAACAATCGCTATCTCCGTTTTGTCGAAATCTTGCGCGCTGGCGGGGAAGAGAGGATCACCGCTTACGGCGAAGCCACCTCTGATAAAGATATTTTTGAAAATGGCACCATTGCCGATCCAATATTCTTAGCCTCGGCCCTGCGAGATATCAAAAAGGAAATCCGGACAAATGACTGTATCGTCTCGCTTCCGGGAGACCAGACGAGGTTTTTGCGACTTACGCTCCATCACTTGAAGTCCGGGCGCGCCAAGCACGACATCTCGGCCTTTCTCCAGTCTAAAGGCGTCATGACTTTCGACGAAGAAATTCTGTGCTTTGAACTCATCGGACAATCGGACATCGAATCACAATACAGCGTCATCTTGATCCAGAGAAAGCTTTTCCGAGAGTATCAAGAAATTTTCCGAGCGCTTCATTTCAAAGTTAAAAAGTTTTTGATTTCCGGCCAGGCGCTCATAAATTCGTGCGTGCCAAGAGATAGCCAAACGTCATTTCTCATACTCTCGGCCGAAGACTCTACCGCGAGCCTGGCTCTCGCGAGCGGTTCCGATCCGGCCATTTTCTATCACGGCGACGGCGCCAACCACAACATCATTTCGATTTTGAATCGCACGCACATCGAATGGTATGACGAGAAAAAAGAAAAGATCCACTACACGCTCGTAGCTGGCGCGCGAGCTAAAGATGTCGCGTTTCTCGATTATGTGGCGAGGGAAACCAGGATCCCGATCACGCGAGCGAATGTTTTCGTCAACCTCTCTCTCGACAATCAAAAAGTCCCCATCATCCCCAAAGACGATTCGGGCAAATACGCTGTGGCGATAGGGCTCGCAATTTCATAGCTCTGTGCTATATTTTCCTCATCCTCCCGTAGTTCAATGGATAGAACAGGACTCTTCTAAGGTCTTGATGTAGGTTCGATTCCTGCCGGGAGGACAATTTGAAATTTGCCGGAAATACGCTATAGTTTCGAAACGCGCTCTTAGCTCAGTTGGTAGAGCAATCCGTTTACACCGGAAAGGTCGGGGGTTCGAGTCCCTCAGGGCGCACATGGATAGGAACAGCAATGAAATAGTTCTAGATGTTTTGACTAATAAAGCGGTTCTTGAACAGCTTAATCTAAGAGCGGAAACTGAAAAAAGGTTGTCTCAGCCAAGACCGGAAAAGTTTATTGGTCTTCCTGGATATTCTGAAGCGGATATAAAAAGAGAATTAGAAAGTGTGGAAAGGTTAAAAAGTAAGTGGGAAGAGGAAGAAACTCCGGAATCAAAACATCAGAGGAATCTAGCTTCGGTGGTTGAGCATGTTGTCGCTACGCAATTTTCTGGAGAATGGTTGGCAAATAAAGCGAAGGGTCACCATACCGCGGAAGCAGATGATGTTTTGCGAGGAGTGGATGTGGTTGCCGAATTTGCCCAGGGTGAAGAGAGGCAGTACCTCGGATTTGCAATAGACGTGACTATCGCCAAGGATGCCTCGGTTCTTGAGCAGAAGCTAGAAAGGATTTGGCAAAAAGACATTAAGACCGGGGATCAGGCGGAGGTTAGGTATTTGGCGACAGAAAACTACACTGGCCCGATGAAGCTTTTCAGAGTCGTAGTTGGTATAAATAAGGAGTCCGCAAGAGATTTAATAAATCTTTATAGGTTTGATAAAAAAGAAAAACTTTCGAATCACGCTTTCCAAGCCCATTTGATCGCCCAAATAAAATTCCAGTTGGAATCATATTTGATGTATGCCAGGACCACGAAAAACAAGAAATTAGAAGACCAGGTCTCGGAATCTCTCAGAGCCTTTTATGAAATCTATGACGCCAAAGAAGAGATGATTAAAGCAGGCATTACAAAAATAGAAAGTGATCCAGGCTTTATACGAATTTCTGAATTCTGCCAAACACAATTAAAGTCTGCCGAAAGATATTTTTCCTAATGAAACCTGAAATAATCTTCGAAAATAACGACTATATCGTCATCAACAAGCCAGCAGGGCTGGTTGTTCATGCTGATGGGAAAACCACCGAACGTACCCTTGTCGATTGGATCATGTCCAACCACCCTGAAATCGAAAACGTCGGCGAGCCGCTCGTGCTTACGGGCAAGGGAGATGTTGCGATAATTATCAAGCGCCCTGGCGTCGCTCATCGTCTCGATCGCGACACGTCCGGAGTTATGATTATCGCCAAGACTCCTGAATCATTTGAATTTTTCAAAAGCGCTTTCAAAAACCGTGATGTAGCCAAGACGTATACGGCGATTGTCTGGGGTCATGTCAAAGAAGACATCGGTATTATCGATGCCTCGATTGCCCGCTCGAAAAGCGATTTCCGTAAATGGTCGGCTCAGCGCGGTAAGCGCGGTCACGAACGGAGTGCGGTAACCGAATACAAAGTCTTGTCGCGATTTTCCGAGGCCGGATCCTCCTCCGCACAAGGCTTCGGCGAGACGAAGGAGAAATTCACACTCCTTGAACTTGCCCCGAAGACCGGCCGAACGCACCAGATTCGCGTGCATATGAAATACATGAATCACCCGATCATTTGCGACTCACTTTATGCCGAAGGGAAGCCCGCCGTCCTCGGCTTTGATCGCACAGCACTCCATTCGCGGAAAATCTCTTTCCGGGATCCAAACGGGGAAGAGCGAACCTTCGAAGCGCCGTATCCGGACGATTTCCTCGAAACTATTGCGAAACTTTAAGGGTTATGTTAAAGTTCCCCGTATCTATATGACAAAAACAGCCATAAAACTATCGCCCGTCTCCTCGGAATCAGTGAAGAAACTCGACGTTAAGTCGGGGGACACTGTCCGTGTCTGGTCCAAAATCCAGGAAAAGGGCAAGACTCGTCTCCAGGCCTTTGAAGGTCTCGTCTTGGCCCGAAAGCACGGCTCGGAAATGGGAGCGACTATCACTGTCCGCAAGGTCTCTGACGGTATCGGAGTAGAGAGGATTTTCCCGCTACATTCTCCATCTATTGATAAGATAGAGCTCGTAAAGCGCTCTAAGACCAAGCGTTCAAAACTCTACTTCTTGAAAGACAAGACGAACAAGGAAATCAGGAAAAAACTCAAGGCATTCGGCGTCGTCGTCACTGACAAAGAAGAAATTAAAGCAGAAGAAATGATGGATGAAGTGGTAGAAGAACCAAAGACTGACGAAACTCCTAAAGCTGAATAAAGGGTGCTTCGCAAATATCTGCTCCAAAAGGCACAGAATAATCCGCTCCTTCAAAAGGGCGGATTTTCTTCTGCCTCAGATTTTTTTGTAAACAAAAATCTTCCGGCAAGTCCTTTTGTAGGAGATATTTGACTACGCTAGGAGGGAAATGGCTTTTCCTTACTCTTGACCAACTGTAATACAATTTGTTACAATCGTCACATGAGACAAATAGTAAACATTTCGCTTCCGCCAGCCTTGGCCAAAGAAGTTGATATAGAAGTAAAAAATGGCAACTATGCTTCCAAGAGCGAATTTTTTCGCGATCTTTTGCGCGCTTGGCGCCGAGCGGAACTACTAAAGGAATTAAAGGCGAGCCAAAGAGAAGTGGTGAGGGGAAAAGGCAAGGTTTTAAAATCGCTTCGAGATCTCAGATAACCGCATGAAGATAATTTACACCTCAAAATTTGCGAGGGCGTACAAGAAACTTCCCGAAGATATAAAAATCATAGCTGAAAAGAAAGAAAAGATTTTTCGCAAGAATCCGCATGACGCTCGGCTAAGAACTCATAAATTAAAGGGAGACCTGGGTGACTTTTGGTCTTTTTCTGTAAGTTATCAAATCCGCATCATTTTTGAATTCGCGGACAATGATACAGTTTATTTCCACACCGTAGGGCAACATGATATTTACGATTAAAAGCTGAATAAAGGAAATGGAAAAGCCCCGGTATGCCGGGGCTTTTTCACAATGTGCGGGGGGCTTTAGAGCGTGGAGTGTGGACTGCCAGGCTCGAGGCGAGGGATCAGGTAATCGTAGGTCTCGCTACCAGCGAACTGGTCTTCGCGAAACTCCATTCGTACCCAGGACTCGGTCATGAGCTCTTGCCACAGCGCCTTGTAGGGCATGTAATGGAGCCTGCTTGACTTGAACTCCCAGAAGATTGGGGGCTCACCATTGTCGGCAACGAGACAGAGCATTGTTTTGTAATCGCCGGGCGATCCTTCGTCTTCGGTCATCGCCACTGTCTCCTCACTCAGTACTCGCCAAGTGGTTTCCATCTTAGCGATGGTCAGCGCTTGTTGACGCGCTTGGAAGCGCACCTCCTCCGCAGCTTTTACGGCGGCGGCCTTTTCTTGGTCTGATGGCATCGTGTAGAGGACTGCGAAGAGTCCGACCAACATGATACCGATAGCGATGATGGCGTTCCGTCTGGTACGGCCATCGTTTCCCAGGATGGGGGCTTTCATACTCATGGTCTCTGTTGTTTCAAGGTTTGGCTATATGATAGCACAAAGAGAGGTAATTGTCAACCCAGTCGCTCGCGAGCGACGGGGTCAAGCTAAAATATGTTGAAAAACAAGTCCTATTTCTTCCTCTTCGAATGGAATTCTTTGTGCACCTGCTTGAGCTGGGTGTCAGTGACGTGGGTATAGATTTGTGTGGTGGCGATGTTGGCATGGCCGAGCATCATTTGGACAGAGCGGATATCGGCGCCGTTTTGGAGGAGGTCGGTTGCGAAGGAGTGCCTGATGACGTGGGGTGTGACTTTCTTCGAGATGCCAGCGAGTGTGGCGTATTTTCTGACAATTCTTTCGATGGAGCGAGGTGTAATGCGCAGACTGTCATTTCGGGACTTCTTGCTGCTCGTCTGGATGAACATGGCATCATCCATGTCTTTGCGAGCTTTCAAGTATTTCCTGATCGCATCTTTGGCGGACTCGGACAGGAACACGACGCGGACTTTTTCTCCCTTGCCACGGATGGAGAATTCGTCTTTGGAGAGATCCAGGTCGCGGTTTAGACTTGCGAGCTCGGAAACGCGAAGTCCGGTAGAGAAGAAGAGCTCGAGCATGGCGCGGTCGCGGAGCGCTTCGAGGGTCTCGCCCTTTGGCGCATCGAGAAGCCTGTCGAGTTCTTTGACCGTGATGAGGTCGAGATGACGCTGGGTAGTTTTCGCAAGCTCTATCTTATCCGGCGACATGGACGTTACTCCGCGCTTGCCGAGATATTTCAAGAAACTCCGAAGTGCGATGAGGTGATAATTCTGCGTGCTCTTCTTCATGCTGGCAGCGACTTGTCCGCGGACTTTCATTCCGGCTTGGCGGTTCAAGAAGAGGCGAAACTCACGGACTTTGTCTTCGGTGATCTCGTCGGCGTCGGCAACGCCCGCGAATTTTATGAACTTCGAAAGATAGTGGTCGTAGTTTCTGACCGTGAGAAGGCTAAGGCCTCGTTCAATCTCGACGTATTCTAGGAACTGAGTCTTGGCCTGGTTTATTTGCATAAGGGCATTATATCAAAACCAGTGTCGTAAAATATTTGAAAACCCCCACACCAACATTTTTATTATTCTGCTTTTTCAAAATAAATCCATGAATAGCAGGGGTTATTACCAAACCCGGATTTGGCTAGCCAGCTTTTTGGCAGAATAAAAAGCGATAAAAATGTTGGTGTGGGGGAAAAGTTATGCACCGAGACTTTTGACTCTTATTTCAAAAGGAAGATAATGTAAATTAGGTTTGGTTGAAGGGGTTTCTGGTCATTCCCGACAGGCTTTCGGCGAGAGGTGCGGATCTCCTAAGAAGGGATCAAGGTTGGAG
Source organism: uncultured Candidatus Saccharibacteria bacterium (assembly GCA_964615845.1). Classification (GTDB taxonomy): domain Bacteria; phylum Patescibacteriota; class Minisyncoccia; order Phycocordibacterales; family CSBR16-119; genus CAYRQF01. The sequence continues at coordinate 14,450 of CAZTRC010000010.1, read as the reverse complement.
GTCCGCACCCTCGCTCGGAAGCCAAGCTCTTTTACTAGGCGTTTACGCAACATCTCACAGCGTTTTCGCTGCCACTCTTGGAAAGCCGCTCACGGGCGGCATTTCTGTTGCCTTGACTAATATATTGAGATATGTTAGTCTATATTTGTTCCAAGTTGCGGAACATTTTTATATATAGTAATATCCCACTCATGTTAACTACTGAGAAAAAGCAGAAAATCATCAAGAAGGCCCAGATCAAAGAAGGCGATACAGGCTCTGCCAACGTGCAGATAGCTGTATTGTCAGAGCGGATCAAGGAATTGTCCGACCACTTGAAGGTTCACAAGAAAGACAATCACTCTCGCCGCGGCCTCATCAAAATGGTGGCCAAGCGCCGAAGCCATTTGAAGTTCCTCGAAAGGAACGACAAGGCGTCTTACGAGAAAATCGTCAAAGATTTGAAGCTCGCGAGCTAATTCTCCTTTTTTCATTTTTGGGATATACTCTAGAAAGAGTTCTTTCATCTTTTTAATACTTGCTAGCTCCTAGAAGCTAGTCACTAATCACTTATTTTATGTCTACAATAAAACACAAAGAACAGCGCGTCGGCGTTTTTATCGATGCGCAAAACCTTTATCACACGGCCAAGAATCTTTTTGGCCACAAAGTTAATTTCGGCAAAATCGTCGAAGATGCGGTCGCGGGCCGAAAGCTCGTACGCGCCATTGCTTACGTCATCGCGAGTGAAGCTGGCGACGAACAAGGCTTCTTCGAAGCTTTGAACAAAGTCGGAATTGAAACCAAAATCAAAGACCTTCAGATATTTTCAAGTGGTGCCAAGAAAGCCGATTGGGATGTGGCTATAGCAGTCGACGCCATCACTATGGCGCCAAAGCTCGACGCGGTCATCCTCCTATCCGGCGACGGAGACTTCATCCCGATGGTCCAATACCTCCAAATCCATTCCGGTATACAGGTAGAGGTGGCGTCGTTTGGCAAATCTTCTTCACAAAAACTTATCGAAGAATGCGACGACTTCACTGATCTCTCGGACAATCCGGAGAAATATCTCATCGGTTTTCATAGTCGTCGCGTACCCAAGCGTCGCCCGGCAGGGAATCAGAAACAACCACCCAAACCAGATTCGAACGTCACTTTGAGTCCGGCCGTGCCGAAGTAAGGGAGGCTTCGCAAAACATAATTAAAAAAGACAATACGGAAGAAAGTCTGCCTTTTGAAGGACAGACTTTCTGAGTCTTTAGCGGCTCGCCGTTTACAGGCGAGAACGCGCGTCTTTTTTAATTAGGTTTTGCTTCGCTTAAAGATTTAAAAAGCTCGGAGAGATCGGGGCTTTTTGATGGGTTGCTCAAAACCCAAAAAACACTATACTAAAATCATTAAAAGCTTAATCGTTTGCGCTTTGGCAGGTAGCATTGAAACCCAATAAATAATAGGTTTCAGTACTAAAGCCTGGGCGTAAGCCAACATTAATGAAAGAAAAGAAATTTAGTTTGGAAATTGGGGGAAACAATATTGTTGCCACTTTTTCTGATTTTGCTGATCAGTCAAACGCTGTCTTCATGTCGTGCAATGACACCATCGTCCTGGTGACGGCCGTCATGTCGAAGGAGAAAAGCGAAATGCCGTATTTCAATCTCACGGTTGATTACCTAGAGAAGTTTTATGCTTCGGGCAAAATCGGCGGAGGCAGATTTATGAAAAGGGAAGGCAAGCCAACTGACGAAGCCATCCTCGCTGGTCGCGTTATCGACCGCACCATCAGACCACTCTTCAATCAAGCTATGGAATACGGCGTGCAAATTATTGCCACAGTCCTCTCCATGGATGACACCATCGATCCAGGAATTCTCGCGGTCAACGGCGCATCGCTTGTCCTCGCGACCTCCGAGATACCTTGGGCTGGACCTATTGGCGCAGTACGACTCGGAGAATTCGAAGGCAAAATTCTTTTGAATTCCTCACAGAAAACTAGAAAAACAGGATTTGATTATGATCTCATTGTTTGTGGTAAAGATGGTCGCGTGAACATGGTGGAAGCTATCGCGTATCAGATTCCCGAGGAAATTATTGCGGCCGGACTCGCCAAAGCTTCAACCGAAATCACCAAACTCGAAAATTGGCAGAAAGAAATTGTGAAGGAGATTGGCAAGACGAAAAGAGTTGTCGAAATTCCGGAAATTTCCGCCGAGGGCAAGGTTTTGTTTGAAGAAAAGATTGCCAAAGTTTTGAAAGCGAGTGTCATGACTGGCACGCCAGGCAAAGACAGTATGGAAAGTTTGAAGAAAACTTGGAAAGACGCCTTGAAAGAAAAATTCCCTGATGCTAAATCTCTCAAAACCGAACTAGAATATTATGAAGAAATGGTAAACGAGATTATTCATGACGGCGCGATAGAGGACAACGCTCGTGCTGATGGTCGCCGGATGAACGAAGTTCGTGAACTCTTTGCTCAGGCTGGCGGATTCTCCAAACGACTTCACGGTACAGGAATTTTCTATCGTGGTGGCACACACATTCTGACTGCGCTCACGCTCGGTGGCCCGGAAGACATGCAACTCGTCGACGGTATGGAAGTCGAAGAGGACAAGCGCTTCATGCATCACTACAATTTCCCTCCATACTCGGTCGGTGAAACTGGTCGCGCTGGATTTGTAAATCGCCGCGAAGTTGGACACGGCGCGCTCGCTGAGAAAGCTCTCGAAGTCGTGCTCCCAAACAAAGAAGATTTCCCTTACACGATTCGTTTGGTCTCCGAAGCTCTCGCTTCGAACGGTTCGACTTCACAGGCTTCTATCTGCGCCTCTACACTCGCTCTCATGGACGGGGGTGTGCCGATCAAAGCGCCGGTCGCCGGTATTGCCATGGGTCTCATGTACAAAGATGAACAGAATTATAAAGTTCTGACTGACATCCAAGGCCCAGAAGATCATCATGGCGACATGGATTTCAAAGCCGCTGGTACGGAGAAGGGAATTACAGCGATACAGCTCGACGTCAAAGTCGAGGGCGTTTCTCTGAAAATTCTTTCCGAAGCTTTGGCGCAATCCAAAGATGCACGTATGCAGATTCTCGATGTTATCAAAGCTGCTATTGCCGAACCTAGAAAAGAAATCTCGATGTTCGCGCCGAAAATTGTCGTGACGAAAATCGCGCCGGCGAAAATCGGCCTCGTTATCGGCGGCGGCGGCAAGACTATCAACGAAATTCGAGAAAAGACCGGTACAGAAATCACCATTGAAGATGACGGTACCGTTTACATCACTGGACTTGCTGACGGGCCAGATAGAGCCAAGAAGATAATCGAAGACATGGTTTTCGAATGGCCGATTGGATCTATGACAAGCGGAGAAGTTGTCGGCATCAAGGAATTCGGCGTCTTCGTCAAAATGATGAATGGTCAGGAAGGTATGGCCCACATCTCCGAGCTTGCGGACTTCCGCGTCGAGAAAGTCGAAGACTATCTCAAAGTTGGCCAAATCGTGCCGGTCAAAGTCGTTAAAATCGAAAACGGCAAAATCGGCCTCTCAATCAAACAAGCCCAAAAGGATTTCTTGAAACCGAAAGCAAAATAGAGCTCCGCAAACCATAAAATTCTTGGTCCTTGCGAGCCACGGGCCGGATTTCCCTACAGGCATTCGGGAAATCCTATGGCCCGCGCCCTCACGAGAAAGCCCCTAGCGAGGGGCTTTCTCTGCGGGAGCGTTCGCAGACCAGGAATTTTATGGTTTGCGGAGCGCTATTTCAGTGTCTGCAAGTTTATTCTTTTTAGAATTTCTTCCACCGAAGCACCTTGTGTCGTAATCATGACCGTCTTCGGATCGAGGAAGATGTACGAGAGCAAAACTTTACCGTCCTTGTCTTTGAGGAGCCTTGCTTCTTTGTTGAACAATGTCTCGGTCACAAAATTTTGGCTAAAGATAGCTCGGCCGTACGGACTGGTGTCGATGTCAAAGAGCCGAACGAGTTCGGTGAGCATCGTCAATTCCCATTCGCGCATGGCGAGGAAGGTGTCGTTGAAATCTTTGACTCGGAAGATCATGAAGAGCTCATTTGGGCCATCTTCGTTGTAAATGCCGAGCATGAATGTCGGCTGGAGGTTTTGGAAGAGAGTGTCAGGGACGTTGATGCCGAGTTTCTGGAGGAATACGGTTGAAGGTGTCTGGGTTTGAACATTGCCCATTTTGTTCGAGACGAAAAGGTTGTTGATGGTGTCGGTGACGAGTGTTTCATTGGCGACTTGAGTGTGGATGGTGTCGATGAGTTCGGTGCGGTTGAGATCGGTCATGTCGATGTGGACTTGGTTTTCGGTGAAGACGAAGCTTGGGAGACTCGGAGAGAAATTAGTGACTTCCGCTGGCCTCGCGCGATTCACGATAGAGTAGATGAAAATCATGATACCGCCGACGATGAGGATGAAACCAAGCATCATGACGACGATGTTTTTGGTCGCAGTCGGATCATGCTTCTGCTTGAAGGCTTCGCGGCGTTCTTGCTCAGCGAGCGCGATTTTGATGATCGAACCTTTTTCGCGCTTCATCATGTCGGCGATGTCGGTCGAGTATGTTCGCAAGCCTCCTTCGATGTCCTCATGAGAAAGTTGTTCTCCTGGCGAAACAGCCGCTTCTTCGGCGGCGCGGCTCAGATTATTTTCGGCATTCTTAGAATCCTCGGGCATGCCTAAAATTATATCAGAATTATGTTAGAATGAATCCATGGAAACAAACATATTAAAAGCCAAACTGCTCGAAGAGAGAGCGACGCTTGAAAAAGAGCTCGGGGACCTCGGTATCAAGGATCCGGTCACGGGCGACTGGGGTGCCATCGGCGACCCGGACGGGGAAGAAGCTGACAAAAACGACATGGGCGACAGAGATGAAGAATTCGCAACCCGCGCCAACACGCTCGGCGAATTGGAACTCCGACTCAAAGACGTAAACGACGCTTTGGCCGCTCTCGAACGCGGTGACAATTCGTACGCCAAGTGCTCCGTCTGTGGCAACTCTATCGAAGAAGATCGCCTCGGCGCCAACCCGGCAGCCAAGACCTGTAAGGCTCATATGGAATAAAGCGAGCAACTAAGCTCTAGCGGCAACTGCAAGGCCGGCGTTACTCATTCGAGTGCGCCGGCTTTTTCTTTTTCACAGTTTTTGCGACTTACGACTTCCGACTTGCTACTTACTCGTATATACTTTTCTTAATGTCTTTCTCACGAGTATATTCCGCGCAAATAAATATTTTAGACGGGCAATTGATTACCGTCGAAACAGATATCTCACGAGGCCTGCATAATTTCGCTATTGTCGGATTGGCGGACAAAGCCGTGGACGAATCTCGCGACCGCGTCGGCGCTGCAATCAAAAATTCTGGTCTAAAATCGCCAAAACAATCAAATCAAAAGATTGTCATATCACTCTCGCCTGCGAATTTGAAAAAAGAAGGCTCGTATTTTGATCTTGCGATTGCTCTCGGCTACATGCTCTCCAATGACGAGATCAAATTCGATCCGGAAGGCAAAATTTTCCTCGGAGAACTCGCACTCAATGGCGAACTCAAGGCTGTGAAGGGAATTCTGTCGCTTGTAAAATCCGCGAAGGCTCTAGGATTTACAGAGATCTTCGTTCCCGAGCCAAACGCCAAAGAAGCCGCGCTTATCGAGGGCATTACAATTTACCCGGTCAAGAATTTGATCCAAGTCGTCGAGCATTTGGATGATAAAAAGGATTTTACTCTGGAACCGCAGCCTCCGACTGAAATCATTTACGAAGAACCGAAATACGCCATAGACTTTAGCGATGTCCGCGGCCAAGAGCTCGCCAAACGCGGGCTTGAGATTGCTGCCGCCGGCGCGCACAACATTGCCATGTACGGCCCGCCAGGAACGGGAAAGACTATGCTTGCCAGAGCGTTCTCGTCCATACTCCCACAACTTTCCAAAGAAGATGTTTTGGAAGTAACGGCTATTCACAGTATCGTCGGCATCCTCGAAGATTCGCTGGTGACCTCGACACCTTTTCGTTCCCCGCACTCGACCAGCAGTTATGTCTCAGTTATTGGCGGAGGAACATATCCGAAGCCTGGTGAGGTGACGCTTGCACACAAGGGTGTTTTGTTTCTCGATGAGTTTCCCGAGTTTGATCGCAGGGTTCTCGAATCGCTCCGCCAGCCTCTCGAAGACCGCGTCGTGAACATTGCCCGCGCTCGCGGATCGGCCACATATCCAACAAATTTCATCCTTATTGCCGCCATGAATCCGCCACCGCAAAATGCGAGTGCGGCTGACATCGTCAGATACCAAAAGAAAATTTCCGGGCCGATCATGGACCGCATCGACATGTGGGTGAATGTCCTAAACATTGATTACGACAAGCTTGGTTCGAAAATAAAAGAAGGCGAGGAAAGTTCAGTAATTAAGAAACGAGTTCTGAGGGCGCGTCAAAAGCAAGATTCACGTTTGAAGAATTCAAAGGCTAATACGAATTCGGAAATGGGAGTCAAAGACATTGATAAACTAATCGAGATCTCAAAAGACGTTCGAGAAATTTTAAACACAACGGCAAAGAAATTGAATTTATCTGCTCGCGCATATCATCGTGTTATCAAGCTCTCACGCACCATCGCCGATCTCGATAACGCGTTGCACATCGAGACCAAGCATGTTCTCGAAGCACTTCAATATCGACCGAAGCAAGGAGAGTACTAGCTCCGCAAAACATAATTGAAAAAAGACGCGCGTTCCGGCTGTAAACGCCGGCCGCTAAAGACTCACAAAACCGGCCTTGATGGGCCGGTTTTGCTCCGTATTGTCTTTTTTCAATATGTTTTACTCCGTGGGAAGCGGAGAGGGCTAGTAGAGCTTCGCGGCCGTTGAAGTCGCTCCTCGTATTTCAAAGTGTAAATGTGGTCCAGTCGAGCGTCCTGTATTGCCGGAGCCGCCGATGACTTGGCCCTGCTCAACTTTTTGACCTTGTTTGACGTCTATGCGTGAGAGGTGAGCGTAAAGAGTTTGAGTACCGTTTGCATGGGAGATGATGACGAGTCCTCCGTAGCCGCCGTTCCAGGCGCTCGGTGATTTGGCGCTGATGACTGTACCGCTCGCCATGGCCCATACTGGCGTACCGACTCCGGCGCCGACATCGATGCCGAGATATTTACCGTGGCCATTTTGGGTTTTGATACCTTTTATCGGGCGGATGTAATATCCTTTGGCAATTTCTTTCGAAGCGCTACCCTTGGAAGCCGGTTTCTTGGCTGGCGTACTTGTCGCAGCCATTTCGCCGTTTGGAATGATAATTTCCGCGCCGATAGCCAGAGCCTCGCCATCTTCAATACCATTAAAAATTCTGATTTCGCGCGCGTCGCCGTGGTAGATCTTGGCAATGCCTTCAATGGTCTGGCCGCTTTTGACTTTATGCTTTACTCCTTCGATCGGGAGGATCAAGAGCTCCTGTCCGGGCTTGATTGTGCCTTTGACCTCGATGTCATTCGCCCAGCGCAAAGTGTTTGGAGAAATCTCAAACATCTCGGCGATACTGCCAATGGAGTCGCCCTCACGGACAGTGTAAATAGAAATGTCTCGCTCGGCTGCGCTGACGATCTTCTCAGCTTCGACGTCAGTAACCGGGCTTACGCTTGCGACAAGAGCATCATCCTCGATGACGATATCGCTCGGGCCGCCGACAGGCCCCTTCAAACCTGCTCGGAATTTGGAACTCAAAAGTGTGATATTTTGGGAATTATAAATACCTTCTTCGGGACTTCGGAGGGTCTCACCAGGCGTCTCAAAACCGGTTTGAGCGAGTCCTGGGAAGACAATAAACGAGAAAAGGAAAATCAGAGAAGCCTTTTTGTCCAAAAGGCGTGTGTAAAGGATTTTTTTGATTCCTGCCCCTTTGGAATGGATTGAAGGCACGGAGTCTTGTGAAGAGTTTTTTATAAGCCTATTTTGAACCCTTGTCTTACTTGGCTATCTCTCTAGCGCGGTAAGTGTCACAGTCTATAAAACAAGAATTAGGGTGCTCACCCGGCGACTTGGCATAAATCTCTGAAAGCCAGAAGCGACCCGTAGAAACCATCCTATCGCATCCCGGTGAGCGGGTCAACGCAAATGTGGAAAACCCCGGAATATTGACAGAGGGTAAAGTATTGTTGTCTGGTTGGGGCTTGTTTTTAAGGGTTTTGTGTTAGAATCAAATAATCATGGCAAACATGGATATCCCTCCCAGAGGAGAGGAGGCCGACGAAGAAAAAAATATTAAAGAAGCAATAGAGTCAATCGTCAAGAAAAAACTCGCGGGGGAGATTCTTTCTCCTTCCGAAGAAGCTCGCTACGGCACTTCCGAGATTCAAAAAGAGGTAGACGGGCAGGTTTTGAAGGAAATGAAAAAGCGAACCAAGGGCCAGCTTCCTAGCGGTGGTCGTTCGAGAGCGACGACACCTCCTCCTGTCGTAACCAAAGCTCCAGTCAAGAATATAGACCCTCGAGTTGCCGAGGCTGCCAAAAGGGAACAAGTGAGAAAAATGAGAAGTATCGGAGTAGTCTCCGAAACCCCGCCGCCGATTATAAAAGAGGTTCCGCCTGCCCAAGCAGAAGATCCAGAAAAATTAGCGCGAGAAAGACTTGAGCACGCCTATGAAAAACCGACAGCCGCGCCTACGCCGGTTGTCGCGCCTGTAGAAAACAGAGAAGATCCGCTAGAAGAGGAAAGAAAGAGTCTCGCTGACAAGATTGTCAGGCTCGGTCATCCAGATAGATTAGGTGCCAACGATAAAGCTCGTTACAGGATCCTTGAAGGTGGCGTAAGAAAAGTATTAGAAAAGAGAGGCTGGACTTTCCCCGTAGAAGCCGCGCCAGCGAAAGAAGTTCCTGTTAAGAAAGAAGAAGTGCTCAAAGCACCAGTGCCAGTAGTCGAAGCAAAAAAATCGCCGCAGCCGGAATCGTCGCGAGAAAGAAACTCGAGTCCAGAGGCTATAACTGCAATCGTTAACAGACTTTTGGTCAAGCGAGGTCTCGATTTTGATCAGCGTCACGCCTATTTCCATTCTCCCGGCGTCAAAACTGAAGTCGATGAACGGGTCGAAAAAGCGGGGATGAAAATAGACTATATGGATTTTTTGAGACTACTGAATGGTTTTGACCTACTGAGACCGGAAGACCCAACCCCTCAGTCGAAAGAAGCCGGACTTCCGCCATTATCACCGAGAGTCACGTCTGCTGCTCCCGAAGCTCCGCCGTCACCCGTGAGAGAAGCGCATCCGGTCAGCCCTTATGTAGCAGAAATTATGGGTAAGCTTCAGCTAGCTCCAACTTTTTTGCAAAGCATTGCTCCAGACTTTTTTACTCTGGACGACAACAAACAAATTTACGCTCTCGAAAAAATCCGTCAGAAAGTGAACCAAGAGTCTGCTCTTTTGGCTGAGAAAAAGGTTGATGAGGATTTGTCCAAGAAGACTAAATTCTTTTCGAAAGCTGGATTACAAAAGATTTGGAAGAAGTGGACCAAAGAAAATGAGCAGGTAAAAGCCAGGAGAGAAATTCTCGGCAAGGCCAAAGAGCGTGGAATGGTTGATTACGCCGAAGACATCGACGTGGTTGTCGAGCACGTCAAAGATCTTGATATGTCGATCAGTTACGAAAACGGCCGGCTCTCGATCGAATACGTGAACAAAAACGATTTCAAGTGGGATTCGGAATTTCTGAAACGATTCAGAAAAGGCGAGTCGCCGGACGATTATGTCGATAGAGTAAATGAAGCGGCCACGGCTTTCTCCGAGCTTCCTTTCGAGTGGGGCATGCCCGGCGCCGGCATTGCTGAAAGACTAAGGTATGAGAAAGCGCGTCACAAATACAAAATAGCGAGAAGCGTCTTGTTTGGCGCTGTCGAGTCTCAAAGCAAAATGAAGATGCCTGAAAAAGATGCCGAGGCCCTAGCCATGCAATGGATGAATAGTCTTGATAGCAAGATTACTACCAACCAGCTCCTCACGACGCATCCGGATATCGACAAATATGAAAACTCGGGCCTTTCCTTTAATTTGGACGATATAAATCCCGACAATGCCAAATGGGGGTTGGCCAAACTCGGGTTTGTAGCCGGCATGGGTGCTAGAATCCTGACACGAAAAACTTCTGGCATGATTGGCGCGGCGATTGTCGGCGGAGCGCTTGGCGGCTTTTTGGCCGGACGCAAGAAATGGCTGGAATACTCCAAGAAAGAAAAGAAAATGCGTTATGGCGCCGAAGTCGAAGACAAAGATATCAAGAAATATATAAAAGCGGAAGAAGCTCTAGTGAAACTCGAAGGTCTGATCGGTAGGTTTGACGCGGAAGAAGACGAGGTCAAGAAAGCGAGTCTGGGTGGTTTGTTGCGTCGTCGTGCCATGGTCTTAGATCGTCGTATCAAAGAAGGCCGAGTAAATTTCGGCGGACCAAAAGAGCGATTGGCCAATCAGCTCGACCTCATCCAGGCCATTGCTGAAGCCAATGCCAAGTCATTTACTGTCGGGGTTTTCGAAGACGTTGAAGACTCGAGGCTTTTCCAAGAGCGTTTTAATAAATTCCAAAAAGACGGAGAAAAGAAATGGGCGCAGCGCCTGGCTATAGGCAAGGCCGCAGCTTGGGGGGCTATCAAGACCAGCGTTTTTTCTGCCGCTGGCTTTATGGTTACTGACTATGTGCGAGAAATAGGTTCCGGACAAGCCTTCGTTGATCGTCTGAAAGAAATTTTTACTGAAGGTGGTGAAGGGAAATGGAACGATGTGGCGCCAGGTTTTCGAGAGAGTGTGCCGGCAAATGTGAGTGCCTCAATCGAACCGCCACCGGAAGTCGTGGTTGATGAAAAACCAAGCGGAGTTACTACCGACGTTTCGAAAGCCGAGACGGCTACGCCGAGTGAACAACCAACAGAGGCCAAGCCCGTATCTGAGGCTGTGGCTCCGGAGGCGATAGATCCCGAGAGTCTCAAGGCAAATGTCCGTGAGATTATGAAAGACGGCAAGATTGTCAAAATCGAGATCTACAACAAGTCGCTTGTTCCGGAGGTCCGAGAATTCAACGCGCTTCACGGGCAAGAAAAATTCCTCTACGGCATCACGGCGCACAATTTCCGAGATGAAGCCAAGGAATTTTTGGCGCTCAAATATCACTTGAAACTCTATCCCGAAGGTTCCGACCAACATGACGTCATTCTAAAACAGATGCGCGAGCTCGGTGAAGAAATCACCAAGGACAACAGAAACACTTTCCCTCCGTACCAAGAAATGTTTTCCGGCTCAGATGGTTCAGAAATTGTCCCGAGCGAGACAGAGACTACAAATTTCGAACAAGTAAAAGCGGAGAAAATCGCTGACGGTTTCGAGCATACGCGTTCCGGCTACAGTGACGTCTTCTCCAAAGAAGTGCCTTTAAATGCGCCCGAAGATTTGGCGGATAATTTGGAGGAAAGTGGTGCGGCGGATCCGGAAATTGCGAAAGAAGCAGCCGAAAATATTGGCCGAGATTCCAGTGGAAATCTGGCTGTCCTTCATACAGAGAAAGTGGAAGAAGCGATGAGATTTAGGCAGTTCAAGCGGGAATTTCTCGTCAAAGACATGTCGAAGTGGGATCTGTCGAAAAATTACCACACTGAAGGCTGGGGCATTAAAGCCTTGAACAATGTCAGCGGCCAAGCCGAACAATTCTTGGCTTTGCAGGAATATCTCAAGGGCTATGAAGAAGGAAGCGAAATGCACGCGAAAATTCTGGAGAGGATGGGTGCTATCGGCAAGGATATCCATGAAAAAGCCGGTAATATTTTCGCCCCTTACGAAGAATGGGCTTCTGAAGTTTCTCCTTCAGAAATCTCGCCTGACGCGACAGCAAGTTTGGGTGGTGCCCCGATTGAATCTCCTCCGTCACCTTCTCCGACTCCGATTGAAAGTGCGCCAACGCCGGAAGCAACTCCTTCCGCGCCAGTCGAGACTAAGGCACCAGCCATTGAGACGCCCGCTCCATCGACTGAAGCGTCTTCGGCTGTACGTTTAGACGATAGCCCGAACATCATTACTTTTAATGAGGGCTCGATTGAAGGCAGAGTTGTTTTTGAGCGCGATCCGGTGAGTGATGCGATCACAGGCATCAAAGAAATGCCGGGCTTCCGTACGGCCATGGGTCAGGATTTCCGCAACAATCCATTCAAATACATAACGGAGCAAGATGTCGAAAAGGCGATGACGAATTTCAAAGCGATGAACGGCACGGCATTGCCTAAGGCTGCTATCTTCAACATGTTTGAAAAATTTATCAATGACCAGACGATCCTCGAGCATGGCCTCAAGGCCGGCGTCTTTTCACCGGAAGAGATGAATGCCTTCCAGAGAGAGATGGAGGAATTCGATAACTTTGTTATGAGATATGTCGATGGACATGATGGTAAAACATGGCCGCTTGCTCCAGGTATCAACGGTCGCGTAGAACATGTCATGAACTTTGGTTCGGTTGCCGTGCCTGATCCTGAGGATCTCCTTGAAGAGACGGAAAAACTCGCGCCTAAAGTTAAATAAAAAACCGCGCTCGAACGCTGTGGTATAGTGGTCTTCATGCAATATCTGGAAGGCTTAAACGAACGTCAAAAAGAGGCGGTTCTACAAAAAGACGGGCCGATTTTGATCGTGGCTGGAGCTGGGGCGGGCAAGACCAAGACGATTACTCACCGCATTGCGCATCTCATCGAAGGCGGAGTGCTCCCGGAGCAAATTCTCGCCGTCACATTTACCAACAAAGCTGCCAAGGAAATGGTCGAGCGCGTCGAGCACCTGGTGGATTTTTCATCCTTCGACTCCGCTCAGGATCAGCCACTCGCTTACGCTCATGGCAGACCGACGATCTGCACCTTCCACTCACTCGGCGTCAAAATTATCAAAGAAAACGCGACGCTCCTCGGACTCACACGATTTTTTACCATTCTCGATGATGACGATTCGATGTCGATGATCAAAGAATCAATGAAAGAGCTTGGCATTGATCCGAAAGCTATCGCGCCGCGCGCCATCCGAAGCTTCATCTCGAAACAGAAAAATAATTTCCTCGAAGAATCGGATTTCGGGGGCGAATCGGTCAAGTCTTACTCGCAGGCAATATATTTGTCAGTCTGGAAAAAGTACGAAGAGAAAAAGACAGCGGAGAAATCTCTTGACTTCGATGATTTGCTTTTACGTACGGTCAAATTACTTGAAGCCCATCCCGAAGTCCTGGCCAAATATCACGCGCGTTTCCGCTACATCCACATCGACGAGTACCAGGACACGAACAAGGTGCAGTATTTGCTGACACGGCTTTTGGCCAAAGGCTCGGGGAACATTTGCGTCGTCGGCGACAGCGATCAAAATATCTACAGCTGGCGCGGCGCGGACATCGTGAATATCCTCAATTTTGAAAAAGATTATCCTGATGCCAAAATCGTCATGCTCGAAGAAAATTACCGTTCGACCAAAAATATCATCGAAACGGCAAACGCAGTTATCAAGAAAAATACCGAAAGGCTCGATAAAAATCTTTTTACTCAAAATAAAGAAGGGGAATTGGTGTCGATGTTTGAAGCCTACAACGACCGCCTAGAAGCCGAGTTTGTGGCCGAGAAAATCGTCGAGCTTATGGACAAAGGCACAGAGCCAGAAACGATTGCCATACTCTACCGCGCCAATTTCCAATCGCGTATTCTAGAAGAGCAAATGCTCTCGTACAGCATTCCGTACCAGGTGCTCGGGGTGAAATTCTTTGACCGTAAAGAAGTTCGAGATGTGCTTGCTTACATCAAGGCGGCTTTCAATAGGGAAGCATTTGGTGATGTCAAGCGGGCGCTGATGTTTCCCAAAAAAGGCGTGGGGCAAGTAGCACTCGCGAAAATTCTGTCGGGCAAGACGGATGAACTTCCGGCGAAAGTTCGAAGTGTCGTGCAAAATTTCTTCAGTGATCTCGACAAGATCAGGGTTTACGCCGAAAATCATTTGCCGAGCGAGACGATCAAGCTCGTCTTGAAACTTTCCGGCATCGAAGATGAATTCAAGAAATCAAAACTCGAAGAAGATTTGGATCGCCTAGAAAACGTCAAAGAGCTCGTGACATTTGCGGCCAAGTACGACAGCTTTCCGCCACTTGAAGGCATCGAGAAACTCATCGAAGAAGCGGCGCTGGTGTCCGATCAAGATTCTCTCTCCGATGACGCGCGAAAAAAGAAGGAAAAAAGGGGCGTAAAGCTTATGACAGTGCATGCGTCCAAAGGACTCGAGTTTGAATACGTATTCATCGTGGGCCTCGAGAACGAACTTTTCCCGCATGTGCGTGACGACAGTTCTGATGCGGATATGGAAGAAGAGCGCCGATTATTTTACGTGGCGATCACTAGGGCCAAAGAAAAATTATTTCTCTCTTACGCAAGCATGCGAATGCTCTTTGGCGAGACAAAACTGCAATC
>CAZTRC010000009.1:0-21910 GCA_964615845.1 uncultured Candidatus Saccharibacteria bacterium | reverse complement strand
GCCTTGGCGGTATTGCCTTGGCGGCCGATGATCTTGCCCATGTCTTCGCCGTTGACGGACAAAGTGAGAAGTACGCCCATTTCGTCGACTTTGCGATCGATCTTCACGTCAGCCGGATGATCGACTAGCCCTTTTACCAAATATTCAAGAAATTCTTGATCTCTTTCCATAGTATTCATTTCTAAGTTTTCTAATCATGCAGATTTACGACAAATACTGCTCGAAATATTTTAACTCAAACCAGGGCTTTTTGCAAAATAAAAACACCGGAGTAATTTTCGACCATTTGGCATGGGTAGGTTAGGAGGGAGAAAATTATTCCGGTGTTTTTATTTAGTTTCTTTCTTTACTTGCTTCGTCTTTTTCGGTAAGACATTCTTCTTCTTGCCGTCAACGATTTTCTGGTCCACGAGGAAGTTGTGGACTGTGCCGGAGGCCTGAGCGCCCTTACTAATCCAATATTTTACCCGGTCAGATTTGACCTGCATTGTGCCAGCCTTTGGATCGTATGATCCGAGGACTTCGACAAATTTACCGCTTTGGGCGGAATTAGTATGTTCGCCGACAACCACTCGGAAAGAGGGGTTATTCACGCGACCTGTCCTTTGTAACCTGATTTTTAACATGGCTCCGATATTAGCAGATATATATGAGGGCGTCAATAAAAGAGATGGGCCCCGGCTCACGTGAGCCGGGGCGCAGGATGTTAAACGAAGAACGACGGACTAGTAACCCCTGGCCTTTCGGAGAGCCAATACTCGAAGCACCTCCCTGTTGTGGACATCATTGTCCTGACGCCGACGCCTATTCGGTTTGCGTTCAGGCTCAAGAGGTGCAACACGAGGCACTAATTCAACCCCCACGACCTGTTCAGCTTCTTCAAGTTCTCCTTGTTTTTTAAGCTGATCAATCGTGCGACTTGAAATGAGAATTTGGTTTCCTTCAGGATCTCTCCTTACCCCATTCTTACGCATCGGATAATCGGATTTGCCCCAATTATACCAAAATTTCTGTGTTAAACTAGGCCCATGAGGAAAACTAAACACGAGGGCAAAAGCCTCACCGGCGTCATTAGAATCAGTCTCAAAGGGACTGGTTTTGTTCGCCAAGCTGATCCGAAGGAAGACGCGGTAGAGATTGACTATCAGGATCTAAATACCGCCCTTCACGGCGACACGGTCAAGATCAGCATCACCGGCAAAAACCGCTACAAAAAGCCGGCCGGAAAAGTCGTGGAAGTGGTCAAAAGATCCAAACGCGGATTCGCGGGCGCGCTTACCGAAAAAGATTCGGAATTTTTACTGAAGCCAAGCGACCCGAAAATGTACACGAAAATTATCATTCCCGAAAATGATTTGGGTGGCGCCAAAGTTGGCGACAAGGTTTTCGTGACCATCACCAAATGGACTGATGGCAAACAAATGCCGATTGGAAAAGTTGACCGGGTCTTGGGCAAAGCCGGCACTCACGAAGCCGAGATGCAGGGCATTATCCTCGAGCGCGGATTCGATTCGACTTTCCCGCCCGATATCGAGCGCGAAGCTGAGCGGCTCAAAACCGAAGGCATTACCCCCGCCGAAATAAAAAAGCGCCGGGACATGCGAGGCGTCACGACTTTCACCATCGACCCCGTCGATGCCAAAGATTTCGACGATGCGCTCTCCTTCCAGAAACTCCCGAACGGCAATTACGAAATCGGCATTCACATCGCCGACGTCTCGCATTATGTCTTGCCCGGCACTCGGCTCGATACCGAAGCCCTAGAGCGCGCGACATCGGTCTATCTCGTCGACCGCACCATCCCGATGTTGCCCGAAGCTCTGTCGAACGATCTTTGCAGTTTGAATCCTCGTGAAGACAAACTTACTTTCGGCGCGGTTTTTGAAATTGACAAGAACGCGCAAGTCTTGAAAAGATGGTTTGGGAAGACAGTAATACACTCAGACAAAAGATTCGCTTACGAAGAAGCGCAGAAAGTTCTCGACGCGAAATCCGGAGAATATTTCGAAGAGCTCGATACGCTCAATCAACTCGCGAAGAAATTCACAGCTCTGCGCGTTCGCGCTGGTGCCATCACTATGGAGACCGAAGAAATCAAATTCAAGCTAGATGCGGATGGAAAGCCCCTGTCGGTCTACATCAAAGAACGCGGCGATACCAACAAACTCATCGAAGAGTTCATGCTTCTCGCCAACAAAGAAGTGGCGAAATTCGGCAGCAAGGACAAGGATAAAAAAGAGCGCCCATTCATCTACCGCATCCACGACGAACCAGACGAAGACAAGATTGCAACGCTCAAAGAATATTTGAAACTTCTCGGCTACACTTTAAACGAACGCCGCGGCGTCATTCCACCCGAAGAATTTAATCGGCTTTTCAAAGAGCTCGATGGCAAGAACGAAAAGCAAAGCATTCAGACTTTCGTCATCCGCTCGATGCAAAAGGCGGTTTACTCGACCAAAAACGTCGGACATTATGGCCTCGCATTTCCTTTTTACACTCACTTCACTTCTCCGATTCGCCGCTATCCGGACATTATCGCCCATCGATTGCTCGAAAAATATTTAAATGGCGAGAAAATTTCGGGAGAAAAGACCGGAGGTTATCAAAAGATGGCCGAGCACTCGACCGAACGCGAGATCGAAGCTGCGGATGCCGAACGAGCCAGCGTCAAATACAAGCAAGTCGAGTACATGTCCGAGCGCGTGGGCCAGGATTTCACTGGCATCATCACCGGACTCACCGAATGGGGTATGTATGTGGCTGAGAAAACAACTCGCGCCGAAGGCTTTGTCCGGATCAAAGAAATGAGTCCCGGGAATTACACATATGATCCGAAAAATTTCGTGCTTAAAGACTCTAATTCTAGTAATATTATGAGAATTGGCGACGAAATCGGTATAAGGGTCAAAAACGTCGATGTTGAAAAACAGACGATCGATTACACCGTAGTCCAAAAGTAAATGGGTCAAGGACAAAATAAAAATTTAATAAGGCTCGTTCTGTGGAGCATTATTCCGATTGCCGTCGGGATAACTTTTTCTGGCTTCGTAGTCAAAGCTTTTACGACCGAAGAAAGTTCTGAAGAAAATGACGAAGGCGAAACAAATATTCCCGACATAATCGTGGCATACTTGCAAAAAATCAAAGGTATTGCCGGACAATCAACGAATCGCGCGGCGGCGGAACCAACCGACATCGATTTCAAAGAAATTCTCTACCCTCCGGAGGCGACGTACCAACTCAAAGACAAAGACTTCTTGCCTAAGGTCGGCGCGGCGGCTTATGTCGTTGCTGACGTCGACACGGGAGAGATCATCATCGAGAAGAATGCCGAGGAAGTCTATCCGATCGCTTCGGTCACCAAGCTTATGACGGCGCTCGTGTCGCTCGAAGATTTGAATCAGAGCGACATCGCCAAAGTCTCAAACAAAGCACTTGGCACTTTGGGCGGTAGCGGCGACCTACGTCAAAACGAAAAGATGAAAATTTCCGATCTTCTCTATCCCCTTCTTTTGGTTTCCTCGAATGACGCCTCTGAAGTCTTGGCCGAGCACAAAGGCCGAGACAAATTCATGCAACTCATGAATGACACGGCCAAGAAAATAAATATGGAAGAGACAAATTACGAAGATCCTTCAGGCTTGTCCCCCAACAATTATTCGACCGCCAAAGATCTCTTCGCCCTCACCCATTACCTCTACAACAATCACCGCACTGTCTTCAATATCACCACACTCGACAAATATTCGCTCGGTGGCCGAACTTGGTCGAATGCCAATTTCCGCTTTTCTAAAAGAGACGATTACTTGGGCGGCAAGACCGGCTACACCGCCCGGGCCAAACGTACCGGAGTCTCAATATTCCGCACTAAATTCGAAGACTATGATGACAGGAACGTCGCCATCATTCTCCTTCGCACAGACAACCGCACCGAAGACATCAACAACATTCTCGACTACCTTCACGGTAATGTTTACTTCGCTTATGATGAGGAAATTCGCGGCAGTGAAAATGCCGAGGTCAGACTTGGCTTCGTCGGCGACATCATGCTCGATCGCGGGGTCAAGACGTCTGTCTACAAAAACTTTGGCGGTAATTACGAAAAGGTTTTCGAAGAAGCCGGCAAACTGAAAACTCCGGATATCATGTTCGGCAACTTGGAAGGCCCGATTTCCGATCAAGGTAAAAATGTTGGGAGTAAATTCTCTTTCCGCTTTGAACCAGGAACAGCCAGCGTCTTAAAGTCGGCCGGTTTTGATATCGTCTCTTTCGCCAATAACCACGTCGGCGATTGGTCGCAAGCAGCCTTTCTCGACACTTTGGGACACCTCGCTGAAAATAACATCCTCTTTACCGGCGCGGGAGATAATTATGAAAAGGTCACGAAACCTACGATAATTGAACGAAGCGGTATCCAAATCGGATTCTTGGGAATGTCGGACGTTGGACCAGAATGGATGGCAGCGAGCGATGCCAATGCCGGTATCTTACTCGCAAACGACAAGAATCTTGGAACGATCATCGAAGAAGCCAAAAAAGATGTCGATGTCTTGTTCGTCTCGGTGCACTGGGGCGACGAGTACAAAGAGCATAATCAAAGACAAGAAACCCTTGCGAAGAAAATTATCGATGCTGGCGCTGACGTCGTCATCGGCCACCATCCACACGTCGTCCAAGACGTCGAGGAATACAAAGAAGGTCTCATCATTTATTCTCTCGGTAATTTCGTCTTCGACCAATACTTCTCACCTGAAACAATGCAAGGCATGTACGCTTCTGTCGTCGTCGGCCGCGGCGGTGTGAAGTACCACGAAGAAACTATTTTTGATATCAATGAAAAGTATCAGCCGGTCTTGGATGCCGAGGTTATCGAGACGGCTGACTTCGAAACCGGGTCATGTCCAATCGGCAACAGTGAAAATGATTACCTGATGTTTAATTCAAACAATGACAATTCTGTCGGCGATTATATTCCGGAAGGATTGGTAGAGATAAATGGCGTCATAGCAACCAAAGAGGGTCGCACAATATGCCTCATCGAAGAAGCGGCGAGCGCCTTGGCGCGCATGCAAGACGACGCGAAAAAAGCTGGACTTGAAATTGTCGCTTCGTCAGGTTTCCGAAGCTACCAGACCCAAACGACGCTTCACAACAACAGTAGCTCCAGCACCGACGACGACACCGAAAATGATTCTGTGGCGAAGCCTGGCCACTCAGAGCATCAACTCGGCACGACTCTCGACATGACCACACCAGAAATAAACATGCAGTCGACCAGCACCATTTTCGAAAAGACCGAACTTTTCAAATGGCTAAATGAGCATGCAGACGAATACGGCTTCTCGATGAGTTATCCAAAAGGCGGCGGTACAGGCTACATTTACGAACCTTGGCATTGGCGTTATCTCGGGCCAATCGAAGCCAAAGAAATAAAAGAAAAAGGAGTGACGATACAGGAGTATTTGAGGGAGTTTTAATCTAAAAGCAAAACAAGTACTACCTTGAAATCCTCAGAACTTTAATCGCTAACTTGACAAACAGGCAATATTATGCTAATTTTCTGCCAAACATTACCAACAGAACATGGCAAAGAAACGCTCAAAATTCCCCGAAGTCAACGCGATCGAGAACACCCTCAGGGTTACCAACATCGGTACCCGCGAGGTCAAATTCTCCCAGCCCTACGTCAAAGAGGGTGTGCTGCAAACCATCCGTATGACAGCCGTTACCGCAGAGGCCAAACGAGCTATCGCGGACGGAAGCATGCAGGAATGGCTCAAGGAGGTATGCAAGGAGATCGAGAAGAAGGACGACGGTACGCTCCTCTTGCGCTTCGTCGAGAAAATGAAGCGCGGCCCGAAGCCGGAAGCCGTGAAGAAAACGGCAAAGAAGGCACCGGGGGGCAAGAAGCGCACTATCCGTAAGATGGGCCACCGCAAGGTCGCGAAGAAAGTCGGAGAGCGCAAGCGGATGCCCAAATTGCGTCTGCCACGCAACACTTCGAAGAAGGAGCATGTGAGGATCTTCCTCGCTTTCCTCAACAGTGACGAATTGTTCACGGCAGCACAGCGCGCGGAATGCATCAAGATCGCGGCCAGCTTCGCCGGCAACGGCGGCAGCTCGGACAAGAAGTACCAAGATCTGGTGCAGAAGCTCAAGGGCAAGATCATCCTCGACCCGGAAGATACCACGCTCTCGGGAGACGTGCTGAAAGCACTCAAGAGGCACAGCACCAAGCTCTGAGTTCTCCCCACCCCACAGGAAGGTCCCCGGCCATAGCCGGGGACCTTTTCAATTCTTATTTCGCGTAGCTTTTGGCTTCGTCGAATTTGATCGAGAGGAGTTTGGACGAGCCGTCGGAGCCGATGGTCACGCCGTAGATGACATCGGCACGGGACATCGTCTCGCGGTTGTGGGTCACGGTGATGAGCTGAGAATACTTTGAGAGGATTTCAATCATATCGCTGTAACGTTTGGAGTTCGCTTCATCGAGCGCCGCGTCGGTCTCATCGAGCACCAGGAATGGCGGCGGATTGACTTGGGTGACGGCGAAGACCAAAGCAATCGAGGTGAGAGATCTCTCGCCACCAGAGAGCATGTGAAGATCTTTGACTTTTTTCTGAGGCAAAGTGACATTGATCTCAATGCCCTGCTGCAAAGCGTCTTCTTCGGACAAAATTTCGATTTCTTCCTCGTCATCATCTTCTTCGGACGCGCTGTTTTTCTTGGCGCCCTGGACGACAGTGGAGAGATACGCTGCGCCGCCGCCGAACATTTGTTTGAAAAATTCTTCGAAGCGTTTGTTGATGTCTTCGAGACCTTCTTTGAATTCTCGATCAAGCGTACCCTTCAGGTCTTCGATGAGCATTCGTAGATTGGCAATACTCTTTTCGAGATCGATGAGTTCGTTCGAAAGGAAAGTATCACGGTCAGTGATTTCTTGATATTCCTTCATGATATCCGCACCAGAGCCAGTACCGATGTCTTCAAGTTTTATCTTGATTCTTTCAATTTGCTTCTTCAAATCTTCCGAATAGGCGACGTTTGTGTCGGTGGCGAGAAAATCCAGAATCTGCCGGCCAACCAAAACCACCGCTTCTTTGGTCTCCTCTTCAAAACCGGCTTTTCTAAAGCGAAACGATTCATGCCGCGCTTGCAAAACATCCAAATCATTCAAAAGCTTATTGCGGCGAGTCTCGAGGGCGAATCGCTCTTCTTGATCTTTCAAAACAGAATTTCGCTTTGTTTCGATTTCAGCGCGACACAGCGCAAGCTTTTCTTGAAGGCCGGATTTTGTTTTCTCAATCTCATCAAGCTGTCCCAAGACTTGCCTCTTGGTTTCTTCCAAGTCTTTGGATGGCACACCGACACTTGCATCGGCCTCTTTACGCAAGAATTTCTGACTAAATTTCTCGAGGATGTTCTGCATTTCTACAATATTTGCCCGGACGCTTTCTAAATCAGCCTCACGCAAAGAGCTGTTCAAAATGACTTTGGTTTCGTTGATGAATTTCTCAGCGTCGTCGAGTCTGACCGATACGCTTTCGGATGCGTCCGGCTTCACTTTGTTCTGATATTCGATCATACCTTCGAGTCGGCCAAGTTTTCGCGCGAGTTCTTCTTTGGCTCGCTCAAGAGCCGTGATCTCTTTTTGCAAATTATCAATTTCTCCATTTTTCGTCGCTTCGAAAACGCTAGCGCCCGAACCTTCGAAAGCCTTGATCTTCACTTCGACTTCTTTCAAGTCCATATCACTCTTGAATCCCGAATTTTTCAGTTCCTGTTCTTCGTTTTTGAGATACGTGTCTTCGTGTTTGAAATATGAAAGATAGAGACTCGAGAGCTCGCGTCGAAGTTCTTCGCCCTTTTCTACTTTCTCCACCTGCTTTTTCAGATATTTGATGTGTGGCGCGAGTTCACGGCGAAGAGACGCGACTTCTTTCATGTTCTCGGCCGTTTTCTCAAGCTTCTTGCCCGCGTCTTTGAGTTTGTATTGATAGACTTTGAGGCCGAGAGCGTCTTCGATCATGGTGCGACGGTCTTTGGCTGATGCGGACAAGATCCTGTCGGCTTGGCCTTGGGAAATGATGTGGTGTCCCGATGAGCCGATATTGACCGAAGCCAGGAGCTCGACGATATCTTTGAGCCGGACTGACGCGCCGTTGATGTAGTAATTGTTCATGCCATCGGCGAAGACTTCCCTCTTGAGGATTATTTCATCGTAGTCGAGATTGATGGGTTCGGAGCGATCGCCGAGTTTGAAAATCTTGTCCTTGTTGTCGAAAGCAATTTCGACGGACGCGCGCGCGGATTTCGGCAGATCTTTCGAGCCCTTGAAGACCAAGTCTTTGCCGGATTTGCCGCGGAGGCTCTTCATTGATTGTTCGCCGAGGACGAACCGGAAGGCTTCGACGACGTTCGACTTACCCGAGCCGTTCGGACCGACGATACCAGTCACAGGCACATCAAAATCAAGCCGAGACTTTTTGGCAAAAGACTTAAAACCGAGAAGTTCAATCCTCTTTAATTTCATTGGCTATATTTTAACATATCGTTCCGACTTAGCGGAGCGACCTAGGACCAATTTTTGGCCTTCAAGGCTGCCTTGGCGGCGACTTGTTCGGCTTCTTGCTTGGATTTGCCAGCGCCTTTACCGATGAGGGTAGGACCGAAATAGATGCCAATGGTGAAGTTCTTGTCGTGATCTGGGCCTGATTCCTCGAGGACTTCATACTTAGGAGTCACGCCGAAAATTTCTTGACTTCTTTCTTGGACGAGAGACTTGGCATCGCGCCAAAGTTTCTTCGAGACGATTTCTTCAATTTTTATGAACAAGCTATCTTCTATAAATTTCTCGGACGCATCATAGCCCTTGTCGAGATAAATCGCACCAATGATAGCCTCAAAGGTGTTGGCCAAGATGTATTCGCGCGCTTTGCCGGTATCTTTGGTTTCGCCTTTGGACAAGAGAAGGTAGTCGTTCATCCCAAGTCGCGTAGCCGCTTCGGAAATCGAGTATGTATTTACCATCGCCGCGCGGATAGCTGTGAGTTCGCCTTCGGACTTGTCTGGATATTTTCTAAACAATTCTTCTGTCGTGACTAGTTCCAAAACAGCGTCACCCAAGAATTCCAATCTTTCGTTGTGCTGAAGACCCACGACTGAATTTTCATTTATGTAAGAACGGTGGACAAAGGCTTGCTTGAGCAAGTCTTTGTTTTTGAAGTTTAGAGAATTTCTTTCTTCAAAAGTTGTAAAGTCTATCATGTTGTAAACTACATGCCTTGTAGAAGACAAATCAGGAAGATTTGGCTTGTACGAAACATTTAATTATTGTTTGTAATGTAATCAATCGACTGCGCTAGAAGCGGTAAGATATCATCGTAGGTGTTGATGTTCTCGAGATCAACCAAGCGAAACCACTTGGCATCATCGAGGCCACCGGTCGAATGGAGCTCCATCTCCCGATACGGCGTTTTGACCAGATAATAACTCACCTGTTTTAGGATTTTACCTTTTTCCGGGTGAGATGCAACATACTCGTTTTCGCCGAGAAGTTTGACAATCTCAGTATCAAGACCGGTCTTTTCTTTGATTTCGCGAATAGCGCCCTCTTCCGAGGTCTCACCAGCTTCGACGCCACCCTTGGCGAGCGTCCAGTAGCCGAAAACATCATGAACAAGCCCAATCAAAGTCTCACCATCTTTCTCAGCAATGATGACACCACCGGCCTTTTTCTCTTTCGGTAATTTATCAGGGTCGACGGGGTCGTTACCGTTCGACTTCTTGCGGCCCATTTGATCTTTGCCAGGTTCGCCAAGCTCTTTGTAAACCGCGCCGAGAACACCGTTTACGAATTTGCCGGATTTCTCCCCGCCAAAGGTTTTGGCAAGCTCAATGGCTTCGTTGATAGCAACTTTTGGCGGAACTTCTTCTTTGTTGCCAAACAAGAGCTCGGCTAATCCTATGCGTAAAACATTTCTATCGACAATGGCGATCTTATCCATCGGCCAATCGGGTGCGGCTTTCTCGATAATCTCATCAATGAGCGTTTGTTTCTTCATTGTTAAATCAAAAAGATCCCGAGCGAAAGAAAAATCTTTCATGCCGGGAGCAAATTCTTCAACATTTCTGGCTAAAATAGTGGCTGGTTCGGCAATGGTCTTGCCGTTAAAATCCCACTCAAAGAGTGTTTGGAGGACGACTGATCTGGCAAGGTGCCTATTGGCCATATGATAAGAACAAAAAAACTAAATTAGTGATGAAACTATTGTAGCAGAAAAACGAAAAGAGAGAAAGCGATTACTTCGCTTTTGTCTTCTTGTCGCCAGACTTAACTACCGCGAGGACCTGTCGGCCGCGATACTTACCTGTTTCCAAAGAAACGCGATGGCGAAGATGTGGAACGCCTGTTTCCTTGTCCACGACGATTTTCCCTGCCGGGGCTTTATGATGAGCTCGACGATTTTTCGTGTGAGCTCTTGTGTGTCGCATTCGGACTACCATGAGGGATAGTATACGGAAAAGGCGGGAAAATGCAAGACAGTACCCAACGTGTTACAATAGATCCATGACCCCAAATAATTTACACAATTTGATGACACAGATAGTCCAGGAGCAAAAGTCTCTCTGGCGAATCGAGCAGAATTATATAAAAGAAGCTGGCTCGGACGTCGAAAAAGCCTTCTGGGAAAGCCTTCACAACGAAAAGAAAATGCATATTGAGGAGTTGCGGAAGCTGATCAAAGAAAATATTTAGGAACGGCTAGGCTGCTGCCGGCTGTTCGACTTCGAGATCTTCTCTAAACGCTTCACTCAAACTCTTTTTGAGCCTTCCTACAGAAATTTTATTTCCAGCTAGATCTATTTCCAGGAGATCTACAACTTCCCTGCCAAGAGTTGTGCTCCGAAGAATATTGATGAGCTCTTCTACATTATCGTCTTCCTTCAAAAGAAACGCGGCAAAATCTGCTCTCCCTTCAGGACTTAATCTTTCGACATTAATAGATGCGATAACTAATTGAGAAACTCTATCGGTTTCTCTTTCTCTAACATCATCTAAAAATTGATTTAGGGCCTCTTTCATATTAGATATCAATCTCCGCCATCTTGGCGTTGGATTGGATAAAGGTCTTGCGTGGCGCGACTTCGGAACCCATGAGGATATCGAAAGTCTTGTCGGCTTCTTGAGCGTCTTCGATTTTGACTTGGAGGAGAATTCTGTTTTTCGGATCCATGGTCGTTTCTTTGAGTTCGTCCGGATTCATTTCTCCGAGACCTTTGTAACGCTGGACCATGAATTTCGGTTTCTTGGCTTCGCCAGAGCTTTCAGCGGCTGGTTCGCCTTTATCATCCTCTTCAACTTCCTGCACTTCATCCGCTGATACGCCCTGTTTCTTCAAGAAAGCATTTTTGTCTTCTTCGGAATAAAAGTACGTCGTGGTCTTGCCTTGCTGGACTTTGAAGAGTGGCGGCTGAGCGATGTAGACGTAGCCCGCTTCGATAACCGGCTTGAAATATCGGTAGAAGAGTGTGAGGAGAAGCGTCCGGATGTGCGCACCATCGACGTCGGCATCGGTCGCGATGATGATTTTGTGATAACGAATATCAGCGAGGTTGAACGTGTCGGCAATCGATGTGCCGAGTGCTACGATGAGCGCTTTGACTTCGTTTGAGCCGAGCATCTTGTCGAGACGCGCGCGTTCGACGTTCAGGATTTTACCTTTGAGTGGAAGCACGGCTTGAGTGCGCCTATCACGGCCCATTTTGGTCGAGCCACCGGCCGAGTCTCCCTCAACGATAAAGAGCTCGGACTCTTCTGGATTTTTTGATTGGCAATCCGCGAGCTTACCTGGAAGCGTCAAGCCTTCGAGCGCGCCTTTACGGAGCACAGAATCCTTGGCTGCTTTGGCGGCTTTACGAGCCTTCAAGGCAAGTACAGCTTTGGAGAGGATCGAGCGAGCTTCATCCGGATTTTCTTCGAGGAAATTAGAAAAGGCGTCAGAGAAAACTGTCTCGACAGCGCCGCGAGCTTCGGGACTTCCAAGCTTGTCCTTGGTCTGGCCTTCGAATTGGATGTCTGGCATTTTGACCGATATGACAGCCGTGAGACCCTCGAGCACATCTTCGCCAGTGAAGCCGCCCTCCTTTTCATTCAGGATATTATTCTTCTTGTTGTAGTTGTTGATGAGACGCGTGAGCGCAGTCTTGAAGCCAGTAACATGCATACCTCCGCCTGGCGTGTAAATGTTGTTGGCGAAAGGCAAAATGTGTTCGGTAATGTCGTCGACGTACTGGAGCGCGATCTCAACGTTGATATCGCCTGGGACATCCTTGTCGACGTAGAAAATTTTGTCTTGGACTTTCTTTTGGTCTTTGTTGTAATGCGCGACCATCGAGACAATACCACCTTCGAAATAAAAAGTTGTGGATGGCGCTTCGAGACCAAGTTCCTTGAAATAGAAATATCCGTCTTCAGGAATCTTGCCCGTGTATTCGCGCGCATCGATGAGACTGATGCGGAGCTTCTTCACCAGATACGCCTGCTCGCGATAGTGATGCACGATCCTGTTCCAATCGAATTTCACTTCTTTGAAAATCTCAACGTCGGGCTCGAAAGAAATAATCGTACCGCGAAGTTTGGATTTTTCTACCATTTTTACTTTGGCTTTAGGCTTGCCTTGTTTGTATTCTTGGATGTATTTACCGCCATCGCGATGCACTTCGGCTTTCATGCGGATAGATAGCGCGTTCACGACCGAAGCGCCAACGCCGTGAAGACCGCCCGAGACTTTGTAGCCTTTGTCCTTGCCACCGAATTTCCCGCCGGCGTGAAGAACCGTGAGAATTGTTTCGAGAGCTGAGACTTTGGTTTTGGAATGAGTGTCGACAGGAATACCTCGGCCGTTGTCGACGATGCGCACCAAATTGCCCGGCAGAAGCGCAATCTCAATGTAATCCGAGTGTCCGGCCATGGCTTCGTCACGGGAGTTGTCGAAAATCTCTTTGATGAGGTGATGAAGTCCGTCTGGGCCGGTCGAGCCAATGTACATGCCGGGACGCTTTCTGACAGGCTCAAGACCCTCCAAAACGGAGATATCTTCGGCGCTGTATCCTGAGGTTTTATTGTCGGCCATAAAAAAATAAAGGCTCTTTAGAAGCCCCTGAATTATAGCAAAAAGAAGGCTCTTTTGGAAGGATTTTTGGGGAGAAAAAATTAGGGAAAAACTTGATTTTTTAATATTTTGTGTTATGTTGAAAGTGGAACAACTAACTCCACGAACCCCATGAAAAAGCTCCTTGTTATTGCTTTGGGGTTCGGTTTGAATCCCCTTGCCTTTGCCCAACCGGCAGTTTTGATCGCGACCTACAACTTCGATGCGCCATCGCCTGGCGGGACCCGCGTTGCGACCTACGTGAACAATTTGGTTCTCTCGTCGGCCGGAGACTTCTACAATGCACCCACGGTGCTCCCGATTCCCTCCCCGCCCGGCTACTATGCCAACGGCCCGACCGGCGGCAACAACCGCGCGCTCATCGGTCGCAATTGGACGAGCACGTTCAATGCCACCAAATATTTTGGTGACACTCTGAGAGTAGTAGCTGGACAAACGCTGGTAATCGATTCAGTTGTTGGCTACGCTTTGAGTAGTACACTCGGACCAGCCAACGCAGAGATGCGCACCAACGTCACCGGATACGGAGCCGCGGTCGGAGGAGTGTTCACGAACAACCAGAATTCGCCTTGGAAGAAATTCAAATTCATTCCGGGCGCCGTTCTCTCGTCGAACACGTTCATCGACTTCCGTTTCTATGCGTACGGCACGACAAATGCCAACACGACCTGGCGTATCGACAGCGTTAAAGTTTACGGGCATCTCGACGGCATCTTCAATCTGCCAATCGAACTCACGAAGTTTTATGGACGCATTGTTCCCGAAGGCATCGCGCTTGATTGGACAACAGCGAGCGAGTCCGAGAACGACTACTTCACGGTCATGAGATCGGAGAATGCGATCGACTGGACTCCCATCGCGGACATTGATGGCGCTGGCGAAAGCCAGTCGGAAATCCGCTACGGCTTCGTAGATGTTCATCCGCTCGTCGGCACGAACTACTACAAGCTTCGGCAGACGGATCATGATGGCGACTTCGAAGATTCGCACACAATCGCGATCTTCTGGCAACTGTTCGATAGTTCATGGACGCGGGTCTATGGTCTAGGCGGTAATCTCATCCGAGACTGGGCAACGGAGCACCTGCTCCTCCCTGCCGGCATCTACATCCTGCGCGACAAGTCCGGTCGCACGAAAAAGTTCATTGCTTCGCCCTGAAAAGCGAAGATACGGAAACCCCATCGCACTGCGACGGGGTTTTCTTTTTTAGACTCGGAGCGTCTTATTTATATAACCTTTGCGTGCGCTGAACGGCTCGGATTTAAATATCTCTTCGTATGAATTCTCTCCGGTCTTTTTCCTGAGCGTCAGATAATATTCGCCCTTCTGCACCAGCATGTAGTAGCGACCTGTTTTGCCGACGACAGCGTGAGAAATTTCTTTTTGGAGAAGCGCCGAATAAACTGAGAGGATACCAAACGAAAGCGGCATGCCCGTCTCTTTTTCAACTACAAACCCTGGCTTCTTCGGTCGCACGCCCCATAGCGCCAAAGCGAGGATCGCGATATAGAGTCCGAGGACAAGGTGGTTTAAAAGACGCGGCTCAAAATACGAAAGCAGTATCGAAGAGATAAATCCAGCAGCAAATAGCACGTGGCCGATGCGCGAAAGAAATAATTCGCCTTTGGAAAAGAATTTCATCAATCTTTTATTTTTCGCTTTTTCAAATTCATTCCAATTAAAATTGAGTGCGTCCATCGGAATATTTTTGTTGATGATTTCGTCTTCCCTCTCGACATTGATCGAGCCGCCAAAATAAAGATTGTCATAGAGATCGTCATGGTCTTTACCCGCAAGTTTCACTGACGGAAACACGTAATCGCTCTTGCCGGCAAGGAGTGAATACAGCCCTGGTGGCACCCAAAAGCCGTAACGTCCATCGAGATCGGTGATAGATTGTCCGGCTTCATTGCCGCTCGCATCCTGAAGCGTCACATACACCGGATCAAGGGGCTGCTTGGTGACGGAATCATACACAGTTCCCCAAGGCCGGCGGCGGCGGCGAAGTCCGAGAAGTATCGGAATCATATTCCAAATGCGGATGACAAGAGACGAAATCGACAGGACAAGACCTGTCACAACAAGGGTATTTTGGGTTGGTGGAGGAATCGGGTTTTTGAAAGCTTTTTGAATTTGTTTATCGACAAAAGACCGAGTTCCCTCGCCGCCCGGATCACCTTCTGGATCCGCTGGATCATCGGTCGGAATATTTGGATCGAAAACGCATGAGCCGTCGCTCGTCGTAACGCTTGGATCATAGTTATTGGCCAAAGGATCTAGGCAACCGCTTGTAACTGTGGGTGGATAAACGCACGAACCGTCATTAGATGTCGCCGCAGAATTAAAATTGATTGCAACAGAATCAGTACAACCAGATGTAGGTGGCAACACCGGCGGATAAGTACAGCTGCCATCGCCCACCGTTGCCGCGGCATTAAAGTTATTGGCAGTACTGTCCATACATCCAGGTACGGGCGTGGGCGGAGTATTGTACGTGCATGATCCGTTATTTGTCGTAGCCAAAACATTGAAATTTGTAGCCGTCGGGTCGGTGCAACCTGGCACAGAATCGTCCGGATACAAACACGAACCATCGTCTACCTCGGCATCGGGATCATAATTCAAAGCTGTGTCACTCGTACAGCCACGGTCACGATCATTCGGCGTGCTACCAGTGCTTCCTTCACCAACATCTTGAACCGTGATGGTGAAATTTTCGTCGAAAGTCGCACCGAAGTTGTCGGTGGTACGAATACAAATGCTGTAGCTTGATTGTGCTTCGTAATTAAACGACGCGGCGGAAAGGAGGCTACTTGAAGAAATAGAAAACGATGCATCGTCCGCGCCAGGCACAGTACAAGCGAGGGTATAGGTGTGAGTGTCTCCCACATCAGCATCGGTTGTAGTGAGGCCGCCAATCACAAAACCGGCAGACTCATTTTCATCGAGAGTGTCGTTGGAGAGAGTGATGTCGGTTGGAGCCAGGTTGTGAATGTAGAAAAAGACGTCTTGGAATTCAAAATCATCAGAAACGTCATCTATTAGATTAGTTGCGTAGGAAGAAAAAGCAACGTATCGACCCAGTGAGCCAATATAAGGGGTATAAGAAATGTCATCGCCTTCAACACCAGCTAGACTCTCACTCATGCGTTCGGTTGTACCAAGAATGCGGTCACGAATAAAAACATCGTGTGTGGCATTGCCGTCATTATCAACAAGATTAGTTGATGCAGAAAGAAAGACCACATATCGTCCATCAGTGGTCATAGAAGTTTGTACAGATGCAGAGTTGCCAATAGTTTCTGCTGTATTAACACTGATAGCCTCAATTGAAGAGTCACTGCGATCGTATAAGAAAACATCTGTTGTACCATTTGTATCTCCTGCAACTAAGGCAGCATCTGAAGAAAAAAGGATAAGTCGTCCGTCATTAG
The DNA here is from genome assembly GCA_964615845.1 of uncultured Candidatus Saccharibacteria bacterium. Classification (GTDB taxonomy): domain Bacteria; phylum Patescibacteriota; class Minisyncoccia; order Phycocordibacterales; family CSBR16-119; genus CAYRQF01. Next base: position 5,298 of record CAZTRC010000009.1, on the reverse strand, counting down.
AAATCCCAGAAACCGTGACAATAGCACCGATTTCAATACGCTCCAACGACAAAGTACTTGTGTTGTAAACAAATATATCTCCCGCAGCATTTCCATCTCCTCCAACCAAATTCGTGGCATCCGAATAAAAAGCGATATAGGTTCCATTATCGGATACTTTAGGATCAGCTGACCCTGCGTCACCTTCATCACCAAGATTGTTGACGCTGAGAATTGTGGTCGTATTTAGCAGAGTGTCTCTTACGAATACGTCGATTACACCATTACCATCGCTCGCTACAAGATTGGTTGCGGTTGATGAGAAGGAAGCATATCTTGCATCAGAAGACATAGAGACTTGGCTAGAAGGACCATTAGCTTGGACGCTGGCAGTGCTTACATTGAGGCGTGCAGTCGTTCCAAGCTCCCGATCGCGGATAAAGATATCAATAGTAGCATTACTGTCACTGGCAACAAGATTGGTCGCTATCGATTCAAAAACCACATAACGCCCGTCAGTAGAAACAAGCGGTTTCTCCGAATTATTGTTTACTGCGGCTTCGTCACTGTCCATACTTATTAATTCCGTCGTTCCAAGTTCGCGATCACGCATAAAAATATTTTCATGACCACTTATGTCAAGCAAAACGAGATTGTCTGCCGAAGACATAAAAACGACATATCGCCCATCTTCGGTAACTGTCGATGTGGAGCGAAAACTATCGTCTTCAAAAGAATTTGTTGCCTGTTCTTCGCTGTCGTTTATATTCACTATTTCAATAGACGCAAAAAGTGGCATCGCCGAAAACAAAGCAACACAGATAACCAGCGCCAAAGCGACGTATTTCTTTACTCGGAAAAATGTCATACCCGTAGCTTTTATTTTACCACAAAAAGAAAAGCACCCTCGGAAAGCCGAGGGTGCCTCATCTCATCGCACTCTGTTAGAGCGAAACGAGGATCTTCTTCACTGCGAGCGGTTGGTCATTGCGGGATAGCCGTGCAATGTAGACCTGTCCAGTCGGGATCTCCAGATGTTCGCCTGAAGTCAGCCGTTTCGACAAGATCATCCTGCCAGCCGCGTCATAGAGATCCATGTCCGCTCCGCCCCAGGCTTCGGCGACAATGCCGTTGACCAAGAGTTCGGGGGTAGGTTCTTCGATGCTAGTCGAGATCTCGGGTAGATACTCTACCTGAAATGCCAGGTCGCGGTTGCCATCCTGGTTGAGCCCGAGGCCAGCGAAGGATTCGCCGTCCAGGTACGGATTGATCTCTTGGTCATCACAGTACCAGTTGTAACAGTTGATGAAGAACGTGACGTAGTTCCAAGTTCCCAAACCGTTTCCGGGTGTTGCATCCAGCGAGAACATAAATGTGTACACTCCAGCTGGAAGTGAAATCTCGACTGGAAACTCCGTCGCCAGGTCGAAGAAATCGATGCTATCGGCGGACACAAGCCCCTGGAGACCACTAAAGCCCCACAGTTGTTCGAACTCCGGCACATCGATCGTCGCGAGATAGCTCGATGAATGGAACTTGTTCAGGCCGGGCACGACGATGGGTTGCTCAAAGACGGTCGGCCCTTGCAGGCCATGTCCTTGCATGATCTTGAGGGTGCCCAGGTGACTGGCCGTGTCATATCGCGCGAACACAGGCACCTTGATCGAGACCACTGTCGCAGTTTGGTAGAGCGTAAAGCTCTGACCAGTGTTACTGCCAGAGCTGTCTACTCGGCTCAAGACATTGTCGACCAGAAGTTGGTCGATCGTTTGGGGTTCTTGGGCGAACGCAGAGGTGGTAGCCATGCAGAAGCACGCCACCAAAACAGTGAAGAGGTTGTGGAAGAGCTTCATGGGTGAAAGGTTGGTTAGTCCATAATATACCACACAAGTATAGAAAAAGCAATAGCTGTGGAAAAGCTTAAAATCCCCTTATTCTAGGCCTTTTTATCTGATAGCAGCTTTGAAGGCTTTTTGAGTCTCTTCTTCAAGTTTTTTGTGAAGGTCATTGACTTCAGCGTCGGTCAGCGTTCGTTCGAGCGAACGATAGGTAATGCGGTACGCATAACTTTTCTTCCCTTCCCCAAACTTCGCCGCGTTTTCATACTCATCAATGAGTGCCATTTCTTCGGCCATGTCACCGATAACGTCGCGCACCAAATCGAAATAATTATTCGGCGCAAAGTTCGCCGTGTCGACGATAAAAGAGATGTCACGGACAATTGCTGGAAACTTTGAAACTTCTTTGAATTTTTGTCCGAGGACGAGCTGTTTTTTCACGCGTTCATCGTCACTCCAAAGCAGACGGATGTCTGGGAGTTCCATACCAATAATGGCAAGACGTTCGAGCCCGAAGCCAAATGCCCATCCGTTGTATCCCTCCAATCCTAGTTTTTTGAGCACGCTTTTCTTTGGCATTCCCCCACCCATGATTTCCACCCATTGATTATTTATCATTACTTCAATTTGAAGCGAGGGATCGGTGTATGGAAAAGTGTCATCAAGAAATCGATACTTCACATCTTTTCCAAATAAACTTTCAACAATCTCGTGAAGCACGTCTTTGAGAGACTCTAGAGGCATTGTGCCCATCGAATCCGGCTGCAAATACCATCCACCCATTTGATGGAAGATATTCATGTGCTTACGATCTATTTCATCTTTTCTGTAGACTTTCCCGTAACAAAGTGCTCCAAGAGTTTCTTTATTCGAAATGCGCTTTTTTATTTCCGGATTATTTAGATAGTAGTACCAAAAAACCGTATCGTGTGTGCGGAGTACATATTTCTCGTCGATGTAGTATGTGTCAGATTTGCTACGAGCTACGTGATCGGGTGCAAAATCAAAAAGATCGAAAAGGATTTCCGTAGATATGACTTCTGGAATATGGATAACGTCAAACCCCTTGAGGGCTTCGACTTGCTTTACTTTCTCGGTAATATCAAAAAGTGGACTCTCGGGAGTACGTGAAAGATCCTTCATTGCCAAATAACGCTTAATCCTTATGGCTTCGGCGTCAGTTCGAGACTCCAAATCTCTCAGTAGCTTATCCTGTTCTTCGGTATTTATCTTAATTTCCATTGGTCTAATATAGCAGGTAAATCTTATTTTTCCGACTCCTCCAATCTAAATAATAAATCTTGGACTTTCTTTCCAAACTCTCGAATATTTCTGGCGATTTCCTCTTTCTGGCCCTCAGATAGTTCTTTGTTCTTGGTCATGCCTTCAATAAATTCCTCAATTTCTTCGGCATTATCTTTTGAGAACAAAGCGAAAAAATCATGCGCAGAAGAATAAAAGATGTGGCTAACAGCGGCAACATCCGACGCCTCTTCTTTGCTAATCGGCCTCTTCATTTCTTCTTCAAGTCCGATTAGGATACTTGGGTCATCTTTTAGTTTTTTAAAATTTTCTTCGCGCTCAACTTCTAAAAAATTTTTTGAAAGACTTATCCTGTTTTCGAATCTTCCAGCTATTAGGACCGCGTTAATTTTTGTACCGAGACTTTCGAAGAAATCGTTTAGGATTCCTTCTTTTTGCATTTTCACGAGAGTATAAACAATCCTACTATTTTCACCGCTAACACCGATGTGTAAAGAGTCAACCAAAGATGTTATTTTTTCATCTTTTGTAATTTCCGGATCTACATAATAATCAGAAAAAACATCTTTATATCTTTCAACAGATTCCAGCATCCTCTTGGTCGCAGATGGGTGTTCTGATATATGTTTAATAATTTCTTTGTCTCTCATAAGACTCCCCAGAAATTCGGTTATGTAGCCCGATAGCTCTTTCGAAGCTTCGGTCTTCGAAAGAGCTTCAATGTTGCTGTCAATTGAGTAAATGGTCGACAGTAGGTCGCTTGTCTCGGTAGACGATGAATCAAGGCTGGTTTCTATATATTTGGTTAAGTTTTGTATTTTAACCAGAGTCTCATAACTAACTGCCCCGCTTTCTTTTTGTGTTTCAAGATCTTGAAGTAGTCCTTTAAGGGAATCAATAGATTTATCGACTGATGGTACAGCGTCATTCTCGATTATTCCAAAATCTAATTTCTCATCTAGCGAGTCCAGACTTTTGGTATTTTTTTGAAGAGATTGCTCCGCCATTTCGATGCCCCTCTTTTTGCCATCTTCTCTGTCTTTATGATTTTGGGTTTCCTGGTACTGATCCCATGCCTGGTCTACCCCAAAGGCTATGCCGCCAGCAAGAACACTGGCGCCAAGTATTTTCCTGGTCCAGGGGAATATTTTATTTCTTATTTTTTCTTTATCGTTAGAGATTTTGGGCGTCTGTTCCATCGCTTTAATATAGCAACTCTAGGGCTTTTTTGGAAGCCGTGTTAGCAAGGACTGTCCTTGCTAATTTTTAGTTACAAACACAACTCCTTGGCCTTTTTGATGGTATTGCCGTAGAACCAACCGGTTGGATTGGTGATGCCGAGCGGATCCAAGATATCTTTTCTCCAAAATAGTTGAAAGTCTTTGGTCGCCGTTTCGGTAAGATTACCAAAGATGCCGTCGGCGACACCGACATTGTATTTCTGACTTGAGAGGAAATTTTGAATGAGTTTGACATGCGCGCCATTATCCCCTTTCTTGGCTGGAGTGAAGTCGCAAGAAGCAAGCAACGCTGTTGGCGCCGAAGGCACCGCGGCAGCACCTGCACACGTAGACATTTTCGCCACACTTGCCGGACCGACAATGCCGTCAACATCAAGTCCATTTTTGTTTTGGAAATCAATAATCGCGTTTTTCGTCATCTGTCCGAAGATGCCGTCAGCCGTGCCGATAGCGTAGCCTTGGCTGAGAAGGAATGTTTGAATCTTTTTAACATCCGCACCGGTGTCGCCCATCCTTACAAGTCGCGCAGAAATAGTTAGGGCCGTGCATTCTTTCTCATCGTCATTTGTCGGAGTTGGGGATGGAGCTCTGTTTTCATTTTGTGTGTTCACGGCTCTCGCTCGTGCGGTCGTACCTGTACTCGAACCGCCCTCTGATGAATCTGCAGCGACAATACTATAGCCGAGCTCCGTATCACTACCGGAATTTCCAACAGAGTCATCGGCTTCGATCACCAAATCTCCGGAACTGGTAATGCTGATGGTGCAATCAACTTCTGTCGCGGATGTTTGGGCACAAGAAAGCGATGCGGTGCCGGCGCTAGATCCTGCCCCCACAATGACATCAGAAGTCGAGACAGCAACATTGTCCGTAACTTCAATCGTCGTGTCGGTAATCGTCCCCGTGCTCGACGTAGTTGGCGCGGTGATGGTGACAACGGGATCAGTTGTATCTATGACATATGATGTTTCGGTGTC
>CAZTRC010000008.1:14466-28287 GCA_964615845.1 uncultured Candidatus Saccharibacteria bacterium | reverse complement strand
TTGTAAGGTTTGATGCGATTGGCGTCGCGCCGATTGCGCTCGCGCCGCCGCTGTTTCTATATACATTGTAGAAGATCGCTTCGCCGACAGGGTCACCTGTTGAATCAGACCAATCAAGAACGATTTGAGTCTGAGTCGATGTACCCGAGACGACAATTCCGGCTGGCGCGCTTGGGGCAATAATATCCGGATCCTGTCCGCCGGTAAGGCTTGAGATAAGTCCCAAGGATTCGTTGTAGTAGGTTCCACTATTTCCCGCTCGAACCTTCACAGCCGTAACCATATATTTCTTTATTGCAGAGTATGCGTCCGTAGAAACGAAGCTGGTACTTTGTATGAGGCTTGTGTTTACTTTTCTTATGAGGTTTGTCTGTATTTCATAGAGATTATATCCAACAGGAGAATCTGTCGATGCACCCCATGAGAAGGCTGCATTGCCGCCACTGTTTGACATCGCGAGGATTCCGGTCGGCATACCGACAGCGTGCGCTCGAAGGGTCGGATCACCGAGAAGGTTCATATACGCGTGTGGATTATCTCCGACACCAGTATTTGACCAGGCACCGTCCATACCTCTTGGGTAGTACAAGCTTCCATCGTTATTTGTTGAAAGGATCGTTGAGTATCCGATATTCTTACCCATTCCCATCTGGTGATAGTACAAGTGGTTGTCACTTCCGTATGTCATCGTCAGCGCTTTTCCTTCGTCTGCAAGTACACCCATGAGAAGAGAGTTTGTGTCATTCCACTCGGCGATGTAACTTGCGCTCATGGTGTTGAAGACTCCGCCCCATGACGAGTCAGCCAAGTTGCTGTAATTATTTCCATTTGCTGTACATGGCGAGATAACACAGAGCATTGGCTGAGCGAATTTAGAGGTCGAGCCACCAAAGCCTTGGGCGTGCGTGAAGAGGAAATTCTGGCCTGTTAAGTTGTGCCATGTGTCATTGGCGTCATTGTTGGATGTTACGTTGCTAGCTCCAACAACAGATACGGCGCTACCCCATACCGGCCTGCTGACCGCTGGATAGCCGTGTCGCTCTCGTATGTAGATTGAGTCACTCGGAACATAAACTTTCTTTTTGAAATTGGAGGCTTTTGTAAGGTAATTCGTAAGCTTCGTATTTTCCGTACCTGAAACGCCTGGAAGGTTGTAGAAGTCCACGCGACCAACTTGAAGTTCGGAATTGTTCGGAGACGGATTATTGAATCGATGCGTCGTCGGTGGCTGGACGAAAGTGCCAGAGATCTGATGGGTTCCCGAGTTCGGTAAAGTGACACTGCCAGTAGCCCATGAAGCTGTCATTTCTCCGTAGATGACATCACTTGAGCTAGTGCGAGGACCATGGCCGTCAGGATTTATATCTCCGAGACTTGGGACCGGAACATGTCCAAATATATATACAGCCTTGGTATTCGTCGAACTGTTGCCGTCGTTGGCGTCAATGTCGTAGAGGGTCTTTATCTGAGTTCGCACATTGAGAGGCGTATCTGACGGACTGACATAGACCGGCGAAACGATCCATTTGTCACCATTCAAGTCTTTAATAAGCTGAGTTATTTGACCCATCAGCGGTCCGCTCGTCGGCGCGCTACCATTTGTGCCTGCCGCTTTGGTGTTATCGATAACGAGGACGAGTCTTCCTCTGTAGGCTTCTTGAGGAACTTTGATACCCGAAGCGATGTAACCATAAACCGTTCCAAGAGAAGTTCCCATGGTGACTTTGTATTCATAGTATGTTCCTGCTGAAACACTGCTGTCTGTCCAGCTAGTAGCCGAAGCTGCTGGGGTACCAACGCTCGTCCATGATGTTTCAGATTCGGTCTTTCGGGAAACGCTGATGCTGTTTACTGTTCTTCCAGTAATAGGGCTCCATTTGAGAGTTATCGTTTTTGGACTTCCGCTTTCTGAAACCTGTGCACACAATTCAACTGCAAGTTTTGCTCCTGATCTACCTCCAACATCTGGCGTAAACGTCGGCATTGTCGCTGGACATGTAGTGTTTACAACAGGGTCAGTTGGGGCTGTTCCTGTCGCCACGCTGAATGTTACCGACTGACTAGAAGCGGATGCGTTTCCGGCAACATCCTGACAACGGACATATCGTGTGTATGATGTTCCGTCCGTGAGCCCCGTAAGTCCATAGCTATGGCTAGTGGTTCCAGCGCCAGTAAATGTGTTTGGCATACTGCTGTACGCCATATCGCTTACGGCCCATCGGCATGTCGATGCTTCGTTGGTGGTGACCAACAAGTTGACGCTTGTCGTGCCAGCTGCGAGAACCTGGTTAGCTGTCGGTGCGGTGATTGATGCTGTCGGAGCGGTTGTGTCGCCTGGAACGTCGAGCTCAATTACATTTTCATTGACCCAGCCGTCTGGATTGGCGGCGAAGTTAAGCTGCCAGTACTGAGCGCCGCCAAAATAAACTGGTCCGCCAATAATGGAAGCCGCGGTACCGGCCCATTGCTGGGGCGTTTGGTTGGTGCCGTCTGGGGCGGTCTTGACCGAAACCGTATCGGTGAGGAGCACATCGTTGCCTATCGCGTAAATGATTGAGAGCGCCGGAGGGTTTTCCTCAGCCGAGACACCGGATTCATTGCCGAAGGAATCGGTTGCAGAAATGCTATATGCATAGATTCCTCCTGCAGTTACGGCGTTATCCGTGAAGGTTAGGGCCGAGCCGACATTGGCCGGGAAACCTGCACCTGTCGGATTCCTGTAAACTTTGTAGCTTGTCGCTGTTGCTGAAGAGTTCCAAGAAAGTTTGATCTGACTTGCTGAACGGTAAGTCGTGGTGACACCCGTCGGCGCAGCTGGCGGCGTAACATCATCATTGTTTATGGTGAGGAATGTCGTGTTGAAGGCTGTACCGGTGTTGCCCGTACAGTTAGTGCCAACGTATGGCGTGATGGTGAGAGAGTAACCGCCGAGAGTTATCGGTACTGGCCAAGTGTTGTAGACGCCTCCAGAATCCCCGAACAAAGAGTGCGGTGCGTTATTTTCGCAAATCGTGTGCGCGGTAAATCCGGACGGTCCGGTCAGATAGAATTTGGCGCTGCCGGTGGCCGGATTAGTCGAAGCATTTGCCTTGATCGAAATATCTTGACCGAAACCGCTTCCCTGGCTGCCGATGTTGACCTGGATAGCAGAACTAGTCGAGAGAGTCGCAAGCGTTGCTCCGTCAGCATCTACGACTTGAGCCGAAGAGATGGTCGGCAAGTTAACAGGCGGCAGGATCTTGACCGGAGTGTTCGACAAGGACACCATACCGTTTGCGTAGTAAGCATAGGCCTTGAAGACATCGGTGCTGGTCGTCGGACCATAGAAGCCTGGCGTGTTTATGGTATGAGTGAAGCTGTATGGAGGATTCATATCCGTACCAACGACAGTGAGCGTCCAAGGTGGCAAACCTTGAGCGATGTTTTGAGAGACATTTCCTCCGGCGTGCACCAAGACTACTTTCTGAGGCGCAACCGCGTTCGTGTTTTGGACGTTGATGTTGATAGGTGTGCCAGCAGGGAAAACCGCATTTGTGGCCGGTTGGGTTATACGCGCCGTGGTCTTTGATTGTTCGCACGTAATCATCGGAGTCGTGGCTGCGGTGTCAGTGATGATGAGTCCAACTGGCGCCGATTCTAGAAGTAGTTGGTTATTGAGGGTCGCTTTGGCAAATATTTTCGGGCAGAGGTAACCACGATTGCCGAGGAAGTTGTGACTGATGGAGAATGACGGTCCGGCCAGGTCGCTTGCTAGCAAAACCGGCTGAGTCAGGTCGTCCTGGTAATAGAAATCTACTTTCGAAATCTGATCGGAAGCAGGCGAACCACTTACAGAAATATTGAAGTTTGCCATTGCCAAAACGTTGGCGTTGTTGGTCGGTGTCGAAATCGCGATGGATGTCGTCTGTCCGACTGTCTGCTGGCCGATGGTAAATGTGTCATCCGGTTCGGCGTCGGTATTAAGAGTAGGCGCACCATTATAGTAAGCAAGGCATCGGAAACGGATTAGGCTACCTATACTCAACGTCGTCGGGACACTTACTTGTTGGACAACATTGTAGAATTCCGGATATTGCATCCCCAGCCCTTCCACAACATAAAACGTCCCGCCGTTACTTGTACCAGGCTGAATCCAGTCAAACTGAACTTTGTGGAGAGTCGAGCCAGTCGCGACAGTAGCATTACAATTCATGTCGACAGTTTGGCCGGGTGTGAGCGTACCCGGGCCGCTTGGCGCGAGAAGAGTGACGGTATTGGCATTCACGCCCTCAACGTCGCCCTGTGGAGAATTATCAGAACCGCCACCATTTACCGGAACATCATAATTGGACGGCGTTGCGCTTCCAGAATTTACGATATCGAAAGAGATGGCAAGCGATCCTCCAGCAACGCCTCCCGCTCGCGGTTTTTCAAAAGCCTGCGCGCTCATGACATAATCTTCGCCAACAGTATAGTTCCAAGGCAAGTAATCATCGGAATTGCTGCCGGCTTTAGCCGTAAAAGGCCACTTGTTTTCTGTAGACTTGGATCCATTGATATCAAACCTGACACTTCCAGGAAGAGGCAGGGCCGTGGTATCTGCGCGGACGTTTATGTTTGGTCCAACGACAGCGAGATCGATTGTGTCGTTATTTACAAGCTTCCTAATGTCTTGGTCATTGTCAGTGTCAACCAATGTGAAAGAGAGGACATCCAGACCTCGCGGCGAGCCTTCGGGGGCCGGAGAATTGGTTGGAAGATTTGTATTTGGATCTGTCGGTGGAGTCGTAGGAGTGGTCGGGGTGTCGTGAGGATCGTTCGAAGAGCCGGAGCCTTCGACGGTAAAGCTGACGGTCTTCCCGCTACCCATGGTTCCGCCCGCGCGAGCTTGCGTGTACGGAGTGGCCGCGAGAGTGTGGTTACCTGGTGCGAGCGTGCTTGGTCCAAGCACATAAGGAGAAGTGTTTTTGACAACCGCGGCCATCTGGTCAAGATTGAACTTGACGCTACCGACTGTCGCCGGAGACGTCTCGGCCCTCACTTTGACTTGGCTCACGCCGAGGGTATCCAAATTAATGGAAGCTCCGTTCGAGAGCTCCGTGATATCCGCGCCGGTGGTCGGATTGACCAAGACCAAACTGGTGACAGATTGGCCACTGACAGAATTGGCAATCTGGGCCGTTTGATTTTTATTGTCGACTGTCGAAACCGCTTTTGTAAAAGACACTAAAAAGACCAACGCAATGACTAGAAAAAAAGCTCGCTTTAATTTCATAAAATAAAAACACTTATAAAGTTTTAATGAGTTTATTATAAAACGAAAGCACTAACTTAGATATAGCTAAGCGTCAAATGTGTTTAAAACTTTATTTACTTGGTGCGTTAGATCTTGTTGGCTGCAACAAATTTTTCAATGATGGCCTCGAGGGTCTGATCGGCGAGCTCTTCTCTTCCTTCGAGTTTAAATTTGCCGGATTCGATTTCTTTGTCGCCGATGACCATGATGAATGGCACTTTTTGAGTCTTGGCCTCACGAACGCTTTTGCCAAGTCCGGCAGTCATAAGTTCGGAACGAACACCAGATTCAGTGAGTTTCGCGTTGATTTCTGAAGCAAAAGCAATGTGTCCTTCTTTTACTGGCACGATCGCAAGCTGTACTGGAGCAAGCCAGGTCGGAAATTCACCGTTGAAATGCTCGATGGCAATAGCCAAGAATCGTTCTAACGAACCCGCGACAGCGCGATGGATCATGGCTGGAGTCTTACGAACGCCGTCTTTGTCTGTATATTCAAGCCCAAAACGCTTTGGCATATTGAAATCAAGCTGGGCTGTACCCAACTGACGCTCGCGTCCTAAAGCGTCAAAAAACATAAAATCGAGTTTTGGACCGTAAAAAGCGGCTTCGCCCTCTACCCTCTTATAAGGAAGATTATTCTTTTTTGCTATGTCTTCTAAGGCTTTTTCGGCAATGTCCCAAGTTTCTACATCACCAAGATACTTTTCTGGGGTATTTGGGTCACGGACAGAAAGAGACACCCAGAACCCGCCCTCCTTCCACATACCAAGAGATGTGTAGAATTGCTTGATAATAGACACTACCCCCATAATTTCCCCCTCAATTTGCTCTGGAGTGCAGAAAATATGCCCGTCATCTTGGGAAATAGCGCGCACTCGTGCAAGTCCGAGGAGCTCACCAGCCTGTTCATCACGATAAACTACCCCTGTTTCCATGTACCTGATCGGTAAGTCGCGATAACTTCGAGGTTTTCCGGCATAAATTTGTGTGTGGTGTGGGCAATTCATAGGCTTCATGACAAATTCTGTATCACCTGCGCCTTTTACCTTGAAAAGTTCGTCCCCAAATTTTTCCCAGTGGCCAGATGTCTCATAAAGTTCTTTTTTGGTTATATGAGGGATTGTTACCTTCTGATACCCTATTTTCTTTTGTAGTCCTTGAATTTTATCGACAATCAGGTCTCTTAAAATTGTACCTTTTGGGGTAAAAAGTGGAAGTCCTGCTCCAACAAGGTCAGAAAAGGTAAATAAATCAAGCTCTTTTCCGAGTTTTCGGTGGTCACGATCTTTGGCGGCGGCAATAAGCTGTACATGAACATCCAATTCGGCCTTATTTTCAAAGGCCAAACCGTAGATCCTAGTCAACATCTTGTTCTTTTCATCCCCACGCCAGTAAGCGCCAGCAACTTTGTCGAGCTTGAAAGATTCTGCATCAATCTCCTTTGCAGGATTCTCTGTATGCCCTCCACGACAGAGATCTTCGAAGCCAGCACATATATATAGAGTGATTTTTTCTCCTTTCTCAGCAATTTCTTCGATAAGTTCGAGTTTATAAGGGTTTCCTGAGAAAATCTGTCTTGCTTCGTCAGGAGACACTTCCCTATGCGTGAACTCAGTCCACTTGGCAAGCTCTTTCTTCATGGTTTTCTCGATTGGGGCAAGGTCAGCGTCAGTCAAAGGCTTCGAGAATTCCATATCATAGTAAAAACCGGTATCGATAGCGGGTCCGAGCGTCAGTTTAGTATCTGGATAATGCTCCAAAACCGCAGCCGCAAGCAAGTGCGCCAATGTATGTCTTTTTTTTGCTAAATCGCTTGTTTCCATAGGTTTATATCGTAGCACAAGAGAGGAATTGGAAAAAGATTGATAAAATCAAATTTTTAACTTAAGATACAGAAAAATGACGCCATGCCTGAATCTGACACCCAGAACGCAACCACTGTGACGACCTGGCAATGCACCTCCTGCATGCATATACAAGGAGACGATCCTGATACATTAGGGGTGTGTGAAAAATGCGCCGGACCTCTGGAACGATATACGCCCATCGATCCAACGGTCCAATAGCACAACGGAACCGAAAACAGCGAGCCTCCGCCATGAGCGGGGGCTTTGCTTTTTATTGTTAGTAATTAGCCTTTGGACATTTCGTCTTATAAAGTATAGAATCAAAATATGAAAAAGCTTTGGAACAAACTATTCGGAAACACAGAAAGCTCTGTAAACAAGAGCGATATTGAACATGCAACAAACCGTGTTTTCAACGAATACAAAAAAAGTTTCAAAGATCTCGCTCGCTATGACCGCGGAGAAAAAATCGAACCAAATTAAATATTTGACCGTCGATCTAATAAGACGGATACATTCTGTTTTACAAAAAAGATTCATGGAAATGGGAGAACCAATTCCTCCTCTTACGGCATCACACGATCATGAAATAGAAAATCTGGCTCTCCTGCCTCAACAAGCATTCTACGGAATCGAAGCCTACCCGACACTTGAAAGCAAAGCGGCTATTTTATTTTACAAGGTCAATAAAAGTCAGATTTTCCCAAATGGAAACAAGCGTCTTTCGCTTGGTCTTTTATTTGTTTTCCTCGACATGAATAATAAAAAGCTTTCTATCACTGCCGATGAAGCGACAGCCAAGGCGCTGGAATTAGCGAATACCCCTGCTGAAGATTTTGAAAAAGTAAAAATTGGGCTCGAGAATTGGATAAAAGCAAACCTCGAAGACATTACTTAGAAAACTCTTTTATATCACCAAGCACTTCATCCGCATGTTTTTCTGGATTTACTTTTTCATAAACTTTCGCTATTTTTCCTTCGGGATTTATGAGATATGAATTTCTGAGGATTCCGATATATTTTTTGCCATACATCGATTTCTCGCCGAGCGCGCCATACATCTTTAGAACTTTCTTGTCTCCATCAGAGAGAAGCGTGAAAGGTAAATCATATTTGTCGGCGAATTTTTTGTGGCTCTTCTCACTATCAGCACTGATACCAAAAACTTTTGCTTTTAATTTTTTGAATTTAGGAAATACATCACCGATCATGCAGGCTTCTTTGGTGCACCCTGGTGTGTCGTCCTTGGGATAGAAATATATAAGAATCCAATTCCCGAAATAGTCTGAGAGCGTATGCGTCTCGCCGTCCTGGTCTGCGAGGGTGAAGTCTTTGGCTTTGGTGCCAACTTTTAACATTTGTTTTTGTTTGCCAGCGGATTCAGGTGCGCCGCGATGCCGACTGCGGCAGCAATCAAAACGACATTTTTGATAATGTACTGACCTTCGAGTGTCGGCACCAAAAATTGTTGCCAGGTTTCTTCTGGTAGAAAAATAAGCGGACCAAATGTCGTAATCATGTGAATGAGAAGAAGCGGGATGACCAAACGCTCGAGACCTTTGATCAAGAATAGTACGCCGATCAAACACTCAAATACTCCGAACAAAACTAAAAAGGTTCCAAAACTCATAAATGGAATCGTGTGTTCAAAAAGTCTCTGCACTACCCCGCTCGCTGGAGAAAGCCCAATGACTTTCAAAAGACCAAACCAAAAGAACACGATAAAAAGTCCGATGCGCGCCGACGGCACGAAAATTCGGCGAAAGAAATTGATAAGCCCTGAATCTATTTTCTCTATGGTCATAAATTATTTTGGTTCGCTACTATTTGTAATCGGATCGATAATCTTTTCGAGCGCGTGAGTGCTTCTTTTTAATAAATTGAAAAGTATGGCGATAGTAAGTACCGCGAGAGCAAAATCAGTATTTACGAACGAAAGCGGTATAGCCAAGATGGAAAATATGATTGGGATGGCAATGCGCATGTGCGCGTGACGTCTCTCTACGTCCGTCATTTTTTTGTTTTTTATTTCTTTCGACATGTGAGCATATTCGCGCATGGAAAATAGGAGAAGTCCGATGATGAGAATATTTCCGGCGAAAATTATAACGCCGGCCGGCACTTTGTAGTAAAGCCCCAAAAGGTGCGAGGAGAATGGCACCAACGCAACGAAGAAGAGAAACGCCGCTGAGAGATTTTCAAAGTTGTGATTGTAAGTCTTGGCGAATTCCGACGCCACTGCGTGATACCCACGCCAATAAGTAAAGAGTGTGGTGAAAGAAAGTAAGTACGCGAGAAACAAGGGATATGAATCGAGAAGGATTCGGACGATGGATTCGTTGGTCGCGAATTTGAGCGCCGGCACCTTGATCTCGAGCACCAAGAGCGTCATGACGATAGCGAAGATACCGTCCGCGAGCATCCCAAGCCTGGAAGAGTTTTGAAACATGGTTATATTATAACCTACAAAATGCTTGTAAGGCTGTTGATTTTTTCTTCCAAAAGAGGCAATATTCGGCAAAACCCTACTGCCATGACTCGCACCCTTGTCATCTTCATCTTCATGAGCTTTACGCTCACCAGCTTCGGAAAAGAGCAAGCCCGACACAAGCCCGACATCTGGACGATCTTTAAGGTGTCTCGTGACACGATGGTTGTACGAACCATGGACAACACCTACCTTACCGGGGAAGTGAAAGACCTGGATAAATCAGACGGTGCCAAGCTATTCGAACAAGGCACCCTCACAAAAACTATCGCCACCGATCGTCTCACGACAACGTGGCCACTTCCGCACTATCGCTCGATCGAGGAGGTGTATGTCTACCGACTTGAGGGAACAGTGGTAACAAGACAGCTGAAAGGTTACCCTGCGGCGTACACAAGAAAGTATCTCGGATTTCTATTCGGAGAACTCATCGCGTGCGCCTGTATTGTCGGGCTGATGCTGGTATCCAGGAAGTGGAAACACTCGGTGCCCGTACCAACAGCATTTATAGTGCTCATGGCTGCGGCGGTGTTTGCGACCGAAAGCGACAAGGCGCAGGCTTTCTCACGGCCGATTCTTCTCACATTTATCATTGGTCTTGGTGTCATAGCCGTTATCCAGATAGTCTCAGAAAAGAAGCCGCGAGATAGTTTCCCTGGAAACATTCTGGGGTGGATAATCCTTACATTTATCGGAATCACGCTGCTACTCGGCATGACATCCGAGCCATCGAATGATCCCGCCGCGCTACTTTCGGGAATCGGGGCACGAGAGCTGTACGGTACATTCGTCTGGATGATCGTGGCTTGGATTAGCGGTCTCTGCTTGCGCCATCGCCTGTACAAGGTGCCGGCACCGAGGAGGATACTAGGTCCCACCTAACGCTTGAAGATGGAGCACCCCATGAAGAAGGCCCTCGTGAACGAGGGCCTTCTTTTCTTTTTAAATCATTCCGCCCTTTTGGGCTTGCCAGAGTTTTTGATAGTAACCGTTTTTGGCTAGGTATCTTACTTTTCTCTTTCTTTTCGTGAGACATGAAGAGATTCTATCACAATTTCTTGGCGAAGATCCGAGCGAGGCGAATGTCTTCAAAAGTGAGATTTTCGCCGGCTTTGTCGAGACGAGTTTTGATGTAGCCGATTTTTCCTTCGGAACCTTTCGGTGGTTTTTGCATATGCTTCTCGACAAGTTCAATATGTTTCTCTGACGGCCTGACATGCTCGCAATTGAAGTCTGGATCATCGGCAACAATCTGATCGAGGTGATTCACTATAGTACCCACAACCATTCCCCTCTCCTCGGCAATTTCTTCGAGAGTCTTTCCCTCGGAAAGAAGACGCCTGGTGACTTCCGTTGTCGGGATTTTAATTTTTTTCGGAATGATGACTTTCTCGAGCGTCCCGCCAGTGCGAATGATAAAGTCGTCGACTAATTTTTTATGTTCTGATTCTTGGAGATTACCAAACATTTCGATATTCTCATCGCTTTCTATCTGGAGCTTCTCGTCGAGCTCGAGGATTCGTGGGTCAACGAGAAGCGATTCGGGATTGAACCCAACAAGCCGAAGTCCCGCTAGAGTTCGGACACGCGACAGCGCTACATAACCCATGCCGTAAGTGAAAGTTTTTGATAAATCAATTTCCGCATAATCGAGGCTCATGCCCTGACTTTTATGAATCGTAATTGCCCAAGCAAGCCGAAGCGGTATCTGCACAATCTCGGCTTTGATCTTGCCGTTCTCTTCTATTCTCCAAGAATCCGTTTCAACTTCAATCTTTTGTCCATTTGGAAGACGAACGATTGGCAAAGTGCTTGGGCCGAAGCCCTCGACGATGCCGCGCGTCCCGTTCACAAACCTTCTCTCCATATCGTTTTTGATAAACATAACTTCAGCGCCAATTTTCAGTCGGAGCGTTTCCGGCGCAAGACAGCTTTTCTTCAGAATCTCGACTAGGTTTGTCCGGCCTTTGGAATACATTCCGAAAACTTTTTCGGGGCCGTCGATTGTCCCGAGCTCGCCGTAATTGATCGCGTCGACGTCGACATTGTGCGTGTAGAGTTTCGTCGGACGGACACCTTCTGGCAAATCCGCTCCGAGCCTATCACCAATATGTGCCAAGTGCTCGTCGTCGACATAACCTTCGCGGATCTTGTTTAGTATCCGGGTAAAAATTTCGTCTTCCTGGCGGTGTTGCTCGGTCAGATAGCAGACAGCAAACTTGGCCGCGAGCCAGGCGTTCGAATAAAAGATGAAGTCCTTGGGCGCTTCATCAGCGTCTTGATTATCATTGTCACCAAACCCGCTTTTAGTAATCGGCGGTAATTGGAAAAAGTCGCCGGAGAGGATAACTTGCATCCCGCCAAAGGGTTTGTCATTTCGTCTGAATGCCCGAGCCACACGCTCGACCATATCGAGCGTCCGCGCGTGTAACATCGAGACTTCGTCGATGATGAGGACCTGTGTCTCCTCGAATCTCTTAGACAAATACGGCTTTTGGGTCAGCGCATCGAGGTCATAGTCAGAGAGAAAGTCGCGAATGCCAATACCTGAGAAACCATGTATTGTCATCCCGCCCATGTGCGTCGCGGCGATGCCGGTCGAGGCGGTCACAGCGACAGGGATGTTGTGATCGCGAAGCCAAGCGATGTATTGATTGAGGAGATATGTCTTCCCGCTTCCGGCGCTACCGGAGAGGTACACATTCACGCCCGTTTGCATGATTTTGAGAGCTTCGGCTTGAGTCATGCTATTTATTGTAGCAAAAGAAATTTTGTCTTGAGAATTTTAGAATCCAAGTTCTGGATCAAATGTATCGACGGGATATCCAGTTTCAATATCTTGAAATTCTTCGGGGACTCCGACAGATGGGCCAATGATGATTCGAGCTATCAAAAGTATGACCACGATAATGACAAGGACCGCCAACACAATCCTGCCGAAGCTTTTCAAAATGCGTATTGCTGTCACCTTGCTCGGCGCGCCCAAAATATCGTAGAGGTCTTTCTTGCTCGAGCCCGGAACACGGAGCTCTTCTTTGAGCTTCGTCCGCAAGTGATAAGCGGTGAAAACCAGAGTGCCGAACAAAATCAAACGGATCCATCCGGTAAAATCTCCGATTAGGGCTGTATAGATTGCCGAAATAGAAGAGACTATCGCGAGGCCGAGGATGACATCGTTCGCTCTTTTGGCTTTAAAAATATCCAGAGCCGGAATCGTGTCTTTGCCAAATGACTGAAGGTGCGTTTTGAGTTCTCGCGCGCTGACGACCAAGACAACGCCGATCGCAAACATGATAAAGATTTCAATCGCCGGAGTCCAAAAACCTCTTGGCGTGAAAGGCAAGAGAAGCGACCAGAACATGTACATTGCCACGATTACGGAAATCTGCCCGAGATAATGAGCGCTGCCGTAAGTATATTTGAGAGGATTTAGTTTCATGCGAATTTTGTTTATTTTAAATATGAAATAATTATCTCACAGTTTTTTAAATTTCGCCTCTTCGAAGTTTTTAAGCATTTCTTTCAAGTCTTCGATCGGCATGCCGATGATGTTGGTTTCGCTTCCTTCGACGTGGTCAACAAGTTCGCGGCCGCGGCCTTGGTACGCGTAACCACCGGCTTTTTTGAGAGCCTCGCCGGTTTTGACGTATTCCTCGATTTCCTCTTCGGACAAATTACGAAACCAAATCTTGGTCTCGACTGCTTTTGATATTTCTCGGCCGGTATCCGTATCGATGAGAGTTACGCCCGTAATAATAGAGTGCTCTCGCCCGTTTAATTCTCGAAGCATCTCAATATTTTTTTCTTCAGTGTGCGGCTTGCCCAAAATTTTGCCTTCAAACACTCCGACAGTATCAGCGCCAATCACAATTCCCTCTTTTATTTTCGAAGCCACATCACGCGCTTTGCCTCGCGAGAGCTGTATCACCAATTCTTCTGACGAAAGATTTTCGTCCATCACTTCTTCAAAGTCACTCGGAGATATTTCAAACTGAAACCCCGCTTTCTCCAAAGCCTCTTTCCTCCCCGGTGATTGTGATGCGAGAATAAGTTTTTTCATCAGTAAATTATATCTTTTCATCATATTCTCTATATCCTTGACAAAAGCCGATTTATCAGTATTATATCACCGGACCTTTCCGTAAAACCGAGCAAGAAGCTCATTAACATACCGAACCCATGGAACTCAACCTGATCAGATTCAGCTGGTC
>CAZTRC010000008.1:7048-14366 GCA_964615845.1 uncultured Candidatus Saccharibacteria bacterium | reverse complement strand
AAGCTCATTAACATACCGAACCCATGGAACTCAACCTGATCAGATTCAGCTGGTCGCACGAAGTGCGGCGCTGGACAAACCTTCTACTCCTGCACCTAGTCGAGCGGCCGACCGGCGGTTGGGCAGTTGCGGGATTCTTCGCCTTTGTGATTCTGACGATCATCACATTCGTCTTGATCACGGCACTCTTCCTCCTCTCCGACATGTTGATCTCGATGACCTCATCGCTGTCCGCGTTCAAGTCGTGGATCTACGGCACAATCATCGGCGTCATGTTTCTCTACCCAGTTGTCGGCAAGGTTTTAAACCTGTCGTCATTCTATGCCACCGTGACCAACTACCCCGCCACTGGTCCGGATCCGCTCGCGTGCCTCAATGAATACAAGCATGAGAGGTACGCAACGGATCCTGCTCATGAGAGCAAGCTCAAGGAAACTCTGGAGGTCATGGGCTTTATGTACTCCGAAAAGCAGATCGGAGGATACATAAAGAAAGTTGCGCCGAGAAGTCCGGTTACTGGACGCATGGTGCTCAAAGCTGCGCGCGACCACAAGGTCGATGCCAGGCTGATGCTCGCCATTATGGAGCGCGATTCTCATTTCGGCACACGGGGCAAAGCGGTCAGGACGAAGAACCCTGGCAATGTGGGAAATGATGACACGGGACGGCTCAACCCATTTACCACTTGGGATGAAGGTGTTGAGGCTGTCGCCAAATGGCTCGACAAGAACCGCAAGATCCTCGTCGCGCAAACGCACACCGAAGAGGTTGGCCCGTAAGCCAACCTCTTTTGCTTTTTAAAAGTGATACAATAAATGCATGGAGAAAAACAAAACGCTGTCCAAGAACTCGGATTCAAGGCTCGGATGAAAATCCGCGATTCGGCCGGTGGCAAATTCGCCGACGCCATGACTCGCTGGTTTGGTACAGTGTGGTTTCTCGTCGTGAACGCAATCTTTTTCCTCGCTTGGATTCTTATAAACCTAGGCGTCTGGCCAATCATTCCAGTCTTCGATGAATTCCCTTTCATCTTGCTTACGATGTTCGTCTCGCTCGAAGCCATTTTCCTTTCGGTTATCGTCCTCATCAGCCAAAACCGCGCGGGGAGAATCGCCGACATGCGAGAGGATCTCGATTTTGAAATCAATGTCCGCTCCGAAGAAGAAATCACTCGCATCATCAACATGCTCGATGAGATCCACGATCATTTAGGACTCGATTCCAAAGACGACGAAGAGCTCACAAGCATGAAGAAAAAGACTGACATAACAAAACTTGGGCACGACATGATTAAAAGATAAAAACCATCGCGATCTAGCGATGGTTTTTATCTTCCTCGTTTAAATTTCTATTTATACCAGTCCGTCAACCACGTTTTCATCTGCGCTATTTCTGATGTCTGTGCTTTTATGATGTCCTTTGCGAGATTCAGGAGTTCTGGCTTCTTAGAATTTTCGAGCACGGCTTCAGCCATGACTACCGCACCTTCGTGATGGACTATCATTTCTGACAAGAACGCCTTGTCAAATTCATCACCCGTCTTACCATCGAGCTCGGCCATCATGCCGTCCATCATGCCGGACATGCTCATAACCTCGTCGTTCATCATCGTGCCATCCGGCATCATGTGCATCTCACGTTCTCCACCACGCGTTCCCCATACGAAATACCCGACCACCAATCCAAGCACCAAAGCGACAATGATATAAATTGTGTTTTTGTTTGTTTCCATAATATTTTATTAATTAATAATTAAACTAATAATCATAATCCCCGACATTACGCCCATCAAGACATCCTCAGCAAGCGTAACTTTTGTCATCGGTATCTTGAAGACGACTCCAAGACACGCACAAGGAATATCATTTTTCTTGGCGAGCTCCTTAGCTACGCCGATACTGCCTACAATCATAATGATAAACGTAATGATGCTTGTCGGCAAAAGATTAAATGAGGTCAGGAATGCGAAACCAAGAGCGATCTCAATGAATGGATAAGCGTATGCATAAAGCCGGCTTCGCTTGGCCACAATATCGTATGTCTGATAAGCGTCGGCAAAGCCCTTGAGGTTTAGAAGCTTGAAGGCTCCAAAGACAACAAAGAACGCCCCTTCAAAATGTCGCATCACGTACATGAAATCCGAGCTTGGGTGGTTAAGTGAAACTATAACTGTGAAAGCCAAGATTGTGGCGAATATAATTATAAGAGGAATAAAAGATTTGATTGATTTTTGCAAACCCATAATCTTTTGAGAACCCGCCGGGGCATGATGATGGCAATAGTAGTGAGTTATACCACCTGCATCAGTTTTCAAATGCGTGGCATCCATACTGCAGAGTTCGCATTTTCTTTTTGGCATTTCCATATTATTTTTTCTTTAGCCTATAAACTTTTAATATTTCACCGACCGCTTTTTCTGTTTCGCCTTTTTTCATCTGATTCGATACACAGTGACTGAGATGGCCTTCAAGCAAGATGTCCTCGATATTCGAGAGTCCCTGTTTTACGGCGGAAGTTTGGGTAATGATGTCGATACAGTATTTGTCTTCATCAATCAGTTTCTGAAGACCACGAATCTGACCTTCGATGATTTTCAGACGCCGAACTAGTTTATGTTTATCTGAGTGCATGTATTTAGTATATACCCCCATGGGGGTATGTCAAGCAAGCCGGTGGAAAACAAAGAACGCCTTTCGGCATTCTTTGTTTTATGGATCAACGTGCCTAGTTTTAAATTACGCCCTCTCTCCTATCTGCTGTCGCCACATGGCATAATACAGTCCCTTTTCGTCAAGTAATTCCTCGTGGGTTCCCGTCTCAGCGATTTTTCCTTTCTCCAAAACGTAGATAGTATCAGCGTGCATGATGGTTGAAAGGCGATGAGCAATAAGGATGGTCAGGAGCTCAGTGTTGCCTTTTGAAAGGCCCCGGACGGTCTTTGTAATCTCTTCTTCGGTTATGGAATCGAGCGAGCTGGTTGCTTCATCAAAGACTAGAATAGATGGATGACGAAGTAGAGCGCGAGCAATAGAGAGGCGTTGCTTCTCGCCACCTGAAATCTTGACCCCGCCTTCGCCAATCACTGTATCAATTCCCTTTTCAGCCCGAGCGAGTAGGCCATCAGCAGCGGACTTGTGTAGGACGTCTAGGATCTCTCCATCAGTCGCATTCGGATTTACGAAAAGGAGATTCTCTTTGATTGTGCCAGCAAAAAGCTGAGTGTCTTGGGTGACAAATCCGATTTGTTTGCGCAAATCAGCCAAATTTATTTCTTTGCTATCAATATTGTTGTACAGAATATTCCCAGATACTGGCTGATACAACCCTACGAGGAGCTTGACGAGCGAGGTCTTGCCCGAACCCGATGGCCCGACAAAGGCAATAGTTCTTCCCTTTGATAAATCAAATGAAATATCCATAAGAGCACTGCTCTTTGCACTCTTGTAACTAAATGTTACATCTTTAAATGTTAGACTCTCGACTTTTCCGAGCTTTGCAGGACTTTGTGGTACAACCTCAGCCGGAATATTTAATATATCGCCGAAACGTTTGATTGAGACCTGCGTCTCCCTATACGCATTGATCATATTTCCCAATTCTTGAAGTGGACCAAATATAAAGAATGAATATATATAAAGCGAGAAGAATTGTCCGAACGTAATTGTTGTCTTGAAGACCAAATAAAGCAAAAACAACAGGATGCCGTTTCGCATCAAGTTGATGAGCGTCCCTTGAACGAAGCTGATACTCCTGACATATCGTAATTTTTTAAGTTCAAGCGCCAAAATTTTACCCGTCGTCGAATTTAATCTATCAATTTCTTGATCAACGAGCCCGAGACTCTTCACAAGTTCAATATTCCTGAGCGACTCAGTTGTAGAGCCCGCTAGTGCAGTTGTCTCGGCCACGATCAGAACTTGAATCTTCTTAATCTTATTTGTCAGGAAATATGAGAGCCCGCCGATGATTGGAATAGTAGCCGCGTAGACAACAGCAACTCCCCAGAAAAGCGTCGCTGCGTAGATAGAAACGAAAAGAAAACCGATAAGCGACGTGAAGGCGATATTGATTAGAAGTCCCAAATACTTCTCGGCATCAGAACGCGCTTTTTGCAGAATCCCGAGCGTCTCCCCGCTTCGCTGGTCTTCGAAAACTTCATACGGAAGCGCGAGTGAGTGCTTGATCCCAGCCTGATACATGTCGGCACCAGAGCGCTGTGTAACGGCATTCAAATAATAATCCTGCAAATTTTTAGCCACGCGGGCGATGAACACGATGCCGATAGCAAGCAAGAGGAGTCCGATAACTCCATGGAAAAATTCAGCCGAAGTAAAAGCATCCGGCTTGGAAGCATAACCGTCAATGATGTGCTGGAAGATAATCGGGTCAATAAGAGAAAAAACCTGACTGATCAAGGCGAGACCCAGAACTCCAAAGCAGAGTTTCCAATACTTCCGTAAATACGAATAGAGTAATTGCATAAAGAATTAAGTAAAACTGAATTTTCTATTACGCTTTCGGCGTGGGCATATCCATTCCCGCCCAGAGATTTGATGTACCGATGTCGTGACGTCCCGAAGCCTTTACGTATAGGAATAACTGCATCTTGTATGACGCGACGATTTTCATAAGGTTTAATATGCGAAGAGACTTCTTCTGCTTCATACCCCACATATCAAGCTCTTTCTCGAGCTCAGCGTCATCGAATTTCATAAACACTTCTTTCATTTCCGTCTCCTGTTCATCCATTTTTTGCACGAAGTTTTCACCAGTCACCAACTTACTTCGCTCGAGAAACGGAGCGAAATCTCCTTGCTCGCCCGAGAGGATAATACTAAGAATCCCGACGCCCATGATGGACATGTACTGCATAAGCTCTACCATGGTGCGCTGTTTTTCGCTTGGCTTGTACGTATGTGTATCAATATGAGCCTTTTCAGCTAGATGCTTGATGATACTGAAATCACTCGCGAATGAGTTCCAAACTTCTTCTTTCGTGAACATATGTTTATTTAGTAAATGATAATGGGATTGTCAGTATAACAGAAAAGCCGAGGGTGTTTAACCGTCCATAGAAATGACGTGAAACAGGGCCTCTCCTCGTGACATCTCTCTGAAAATCCTGTAAACGCAAAACCCCGAACTTTTCAGTTCGAGGATTTTGCTCTGGGGTGGCTAGAGAGAATTGAACTCTCGATATCGGCTCCACAAGCCGAAGTTTTACCACTAAACTATAGCCACCATGTTATGCCCGTTGTTTTTTGAACCTTCGGAGGAAACGGGCCCCCTCCTTTGTATCATGATGCACCAGGAAATGGCAATTATGACAAAGCCAAGCTAGGTTTGCAACCTCATTATTTTTGTGATCACGATCAAGATGATGCACTGCCAAAATCCTTTTATCTCTTGTTTCACACAAGGTGCAAACTTCTTTTACCTTATTTCTACCGAGCACCGATCGATAAGCGTGGGCTCCGTCTATCCAGTTAGCATGTTTCGCCCCTACAAAAACTTGATTCCTCCATTTTGTTTGACAATTCTTGCCACAAAAGAATAGTCCGCTCTTAGAACTCTTTAACTGTTTTTGAGTTTTATATCTTTCTTTCCCGCAAATATGACATGGAATGACTTTGCCCTTGCGCCTCGCTTTATATTGGCACGCAGACGAACAAAACTTGCCCCAGCCTTTCTTTAGCCAGAAGAGTTTTGTTTTAAATTCTTTTTTACAAACCTCGCAATTTACAACAGGCATGTAAAAAATATATCGCAAGCAAACCTAAAAGTAAACAAATAAGTGTGTATAATCTACTTTGTTTACCTATGATTCTGGCGGAGGTGTTGGACTTCCGTCATGATGATTTTTGGAATAGTCTCGGACCATTTTCCTGTCGAGGAGCTGGCTCACGGTGACGGCAAAGCAGAGGATCAAGAAATAAATCGTAACTGCCGAGCCGAATGAGAGCGGGATGGATTTCAAGGAGCCGAGGATGAAGATGATATACCAACTCGATATCGAGATGCCGCCGAGCGCGAACGAAAGCTTCCGGAGGAAATGAAGTTCGCCGGATTTGTGATCGTGCGCTTCGCCGAAAGTGATTTCGACCATCCGCGGCGAGACCAGAAGGTTTAGGAATGTGCCGTTCATGATAACTACCGCGACGGCCACGACTTTGGTCATGAATTTGGATGACTCGAGAAGCCTTTCCGACTCCGGGATGAAAAGTCCGATGCCCGTCACCACGATCATACCGAGTGCGAACCAGATAATGTTTGAAAGCGTTTTCATCATTTCGTTCTCCCCCGTCGAAATACGGTAATCCTTCAAGAATCGGAAGAAGAAAATATCAGTGACTGTCGCCGCGCCGAGTCCGACCGCTGCCGCGAGCGCGTGGACGACGATGATGAGCGTTTTGTATTTCGCGAGAAGTCCCACGATATCAATGTCTGCGCCGAAAATCGCTGTGACGAAAATGAGCGTCGAAAACCCGGCCGAGAAAAGGCACCATGTGCACCACTGCTTGATGACAAAAGCTTGGAGGAAGACGAGATACGCCGAGAAGAAGAATGCGCCCACGGTCACGCCAGTCACGAGAAAGATGACGGTGTCAGAGAGAAGCCACGGGATGAGCGCGTGGAGGGTGTACACTATCGCAACTAGAGCGTAGTAAACGACGCCGATCCGCTCCACCGGAATGCCAAAGAATTTCGAGAAACGACTCGTGGTGACGACATCGCAGTGACCGTTTAAGGGACAGACTAGCGGCTGCGCGCGGCTCTTTTTGATGCTGATGTAAAGCGCGAGAGCGAATCCGGCCAAGGCGAAAATGATCGGTCCCAAATCAAAAAATATTTGTTCGAAGATTGTCATGAAATAATTTTAGCACAAATATGTTTAGGACTCGCTCACGAGTTACTAACTCGCTACGCTCATAAGTACTCGCGAGCCCGCCTCGCCTGTCGCAGAGCGACATGGCTGCGGCTTTCTCGTCCCCACGCAGGCCAAGCAGTTGGCCTGCTCCCTGGGCACAAATAAAAAGACTGGCCAAAAGCCAGCTTTTTATTTGTGCCCAGGGGGGGACTCGAACCCCCATGCCTTGCGGCGCTACCACCTCAAGGTAGTAAGTCTACCAATTTCTCCACCTGGGCAGGTGTGGAAAGATAATATCAGTTTTTCAAAAAAGTGAAAGGCCCGTGACGACGGGCCTTTCCCAAATGGGTGTGATGTACTTCAGAAGGTACTACGGTTGGGGTGCTCCGCGGACGCGCCTCGGCCGTTGTCTTCGTCGTCAGGGTCTTGGTTCGAGATGGTTTCCATGAT